>LADQ01000264.1 GCA_000961635.1 Hoeflea sp. BRH_c9
CGCGCCTTGGTCTGGTGCTCGTCGCGCTCGGCCTTCTGCCGCTCGAACTGGTCGAAGCCGCCGCGGTAGAAGGTCAGCTTTTTCTGGTCGAGATGGACAATGGCGTTGACCGCGGTGTTGAGCAGGTCGCGGTCATGGCTGATGATCAGCACCGTGTGCGGATAGCGGCGGATATAGTCCTCCAGCCACAAGGTGCCTTCAAGGTCGAGATAGTTGGTCGGCTCGTCGAGCAGCAACAGGTCCGGCTCGGCGAACAGAACCGAGGCCAGCGCCACGCGCATGCGCCAGCCGCCCGAGAAGCTCGAGGCGGGGCGCTGCTGGGCGTCATGGTCAAAGCCGAGGCCGGCCAGGATCGAGGCGGCGCGGGCTTCGGCCGAATGGGCGTCGATGTCGACAAGCCGCATCTGGATTTCGGCGATGCGGGTCGGATCGGTCGCGGTTTCCGCTTCCTTCATCAGCTTGGTGCGTTCGAGGTCGGCGCGCAGCACGATCTCGATCAGCGACGTGTCTTCCGAAGGCGCTTCCTGCGCCACCTGGCCGATGCGGGTGTTCTTCGGAATCGAGGTGTGGCCGGTCTCGGTCGCCATCTCGCCGGTGATGATGCGGAACAGCGTCGACTTGCCGGCGCCATTCGGCCCCACAAGCCCGGCCTTGATGCCCGTGGGCAGCGCCAGCGAGGCATTGTCGATGAGAAGCCGCCCGGCAATACGGGCTGATAGGTCGGTAATTGTCAGCATGCCCGCGCTTCTGACCGGATTTGCGCCAAATGGCAAGGGAAAACCATTTGCGCAGCCATATTTGAATGTGCATGTTTCAGTTGAAACTGCACAATGAGGCGGCCGATGCGCACCAATATAGAGATCGACGACGAAATGGTCGCTGAACTGATCAAGCTGTCCGGGCGCAGGACCAAGCGCCAGGTGGTTGATGACGCTTTGCGTGATCAGCTCAGCCGCAAGCGCGCCGCGCAAGCCATCCTCGACTTGCAGGGAACCGTAAAATGGCAAGGTGACCCGGAAACCTTGCGGGCTGGCCGGTGATCCTCGCTGACACTTTGGGGCGCAAATTTTTTCACCGGGCAGAAAATCTGGCCGTCAAATCCGCCTGCCGACACAACCCATCAATCGAAAGACCACCCCATGACCATCATCCTTCACGACCTTGTCGGCGCCGATCCGGCGCGTCCGTTCAGCCCGCATTGCTGGAAGGCGGCGATGGCGCTGGCGCACAAGGGCCTGGCCTTCGAGCGCAGCAATGTCTGTTTCACCAAGGTGCCCGAGGTCGAAGGCGGCGTGTCCAGGACCGTACCGGTCATCCGCGACGGCAGCCAGGTGATTTCCGACAGTTTCCTGATCGCCGCCTATCTGGAGGAAACCTATCCCGACCGGCCGTCTCTTTTCAGTGGCGAGGGCGGACAGGCCATGGCCCGCTTTGTCGAGGCATGGTCGCAATCGACCCTGCACCCCGCCCTGAGCATGATCGCACTCAAGGAAATCCACGATAGCCTCGATCCGGAGGATCAGGCCTATTTCCTTCCGAGCCGCGAGGTGCGTCTGGGCAAGACCCTCGAAGAAATCACTGAACGCCGCGAGGCCGAGATCGCCGGTTTTTCCGCCAGGCTGACGCCGTTACGGGTGATGCTGAAGTCGCAGCCCTGGATCGGCGGATCCTCGCCGCTGTTTGCCGATTACATCGTCTTCGGCGCCCTGCAATGGGTCCGCGTCATCTCCAGCGCCAGATTGCTGGAAGAGGGCGATGCGGTGACGGACTGGTTCGAGCGCTGCCTGGACCTGCATGACGGGCTGGGGCGCTCGGTTGCCGCTGCCGGGTGAGTGGCGTCAACCTGCCGGGACCAGCGACGCGATGGCCGCCATGAACATCAGTATGCCAAAACCCCAGTCGAGATGACGCCGGTGCCAGCCGGAGGTGAGATACTGGCAGCCCGACCAGCCGGCCATGGCCCAGAGGCTGAGCCCGAACGCGGTCAGCAGCGTCAATCCGGCAAAGGCCGCGGCCAGCGTCAGCGAACCGCTGAGCGCCGATCCGGCCAGGAACACCGCCACGGCCCAGCTTTCCGGGCTCCGCAGATGCTGCAGCGATGAACCGCCTGCGCTGGGCGCCGGGTCTGCCGATCTGGCCGGTTGGGCGAGGTAACGGCTCAGTCCCGCCAAGGCCAGCACCAGCGATGCCAGCACCATGCTGACGCCGGCCACCCATGGCGGCGAGAAATGCAGCGCCACCAGGGCCAGCCCAAACAGCGCCACCCAGCCGCACAGGCTGGCGATCATGCCGTCGAGCACCGGTCTGAACGTTCGCGCCGCACCGGCCGCCAGCATCGCGCTGTTTTGGGGCGCAAACCCGAAAACAGCGGATGCGACAAGTCCCGAGGCGATCACCGCGTTCGACATGACGGCAATCTACAATCAAATGGCGCTTGGGCCAAGATCGATCAGGCGCCGGACGCGTCACGGCAGACGCCCCTTGCGGATCACCGGTCATGCCGCTATTTAGGCCGCAACCCGGGACCGAAACCCATTCGGCCCGGCTTTTTGCACCCCATTTGGCCCGCATCAACGCGGGCAGACCGCTAAAGGAACGAGACCATGGCGACTGAACGCACATTTTCGATGATCAAGCCCGACGCCACCAAGCGCAACCTCACCGGCGCCATCACCAAGGTCTTCGAGGACAATGGCCTGCGCGTCATCGCCTCCAAGCGGGTCTGGATGAGCACCCGCGAAGCCGAAGGCTTTTACGCCGTGCACAAGGAACGCCCTTTCTTCGGCGAACTGGTTGAAGGCATGACCTCGGGCCCGACCGTCGTCCAGGTTCTCGAAGGCGAGAACGCCATCCTCAAGAACCGCGAACTGATGGGCGCCACCAATCCGGCCAACGCCGACGAAGGCACCATCCGCAAGACCTTCGCGCTGTCGATCGGCGAGAACTCGGTGCACGGCTCGGACGCGCCGGAAACCGCCGCCGAGGAAATCGCCTACTGGTTCTCCGGCACCGAAATCGTCGGCTGAACCAAAAGCCAGCGCCGCCGGTTTGCCGGCGCGCTTGATTGACATGCAAAAGGCGGCCTGCTTCGGGCCGCCTTTTTCGTGTCCGTTCCGTCCGCGGCCGGTCAGCGCATGGAAAACAGTTCCTGGTGGAACTTGGCATTGACGTCCATGCCATGGGCGGCGAAGTCGGCCCTGAGCGCATCGCCAAAACCGACCGGACCGCAGAACCAGAAGCTGGCGTCGCGCCAGTCCGGCACCTCGGCGCGGATGCGGTCGCCGCTGAGCTTTCCGTGCTTGGCGTCGATCAGGACATGCAGGCGCACATCGGCGTCGACGGCGTCGGCGGCCAGCCGCGCCAGCGCATCCTCATCAAGATCGGCCGTGGTGTGGAACAGGTCGATGACCTGCGGGGCTGCGCCCGGCGCGTGTTTCCTCGCATGGGCGAGATGTTTCATGCGCGCGATAAAGGGCGTGATGCCGATGCCGCCGCCGATCCAGACCTGGCGCGTGGCGCCGTCATCGAAGGTGAAGCAGCCATAAGGCCCTTCGATCTTGATCTCCTGGCCGATGCGCAGCGTCTCGGCGAGGCTGCTGGTGTGGTCGCCCAGCGCCTTGATGATGAAGGTGATCGCCGGATTCGCCGGATCCCATGCCGAGGCGATGGTGTAGGGGTGGGCGCCTTCCTGGCGGTCGGACGTGGCAAAGGCAAACTGGCCGGGCTGGTGACCGGGCCAGCCGGGCTGCAAGTCGATCCGGCCTTCAAGCACCCGCACGCCCGGATAGGTTCGAAGCGCGGCAATCGTGCCCGTCACCTGCCGTCCCGCAGCCACGCGCCTGAACAACACCACCACGGCCGCGAAACTGCCGGCGGCCAGCAGCAGCGCGAGACCGATTCCCAGCGGCGAGGTCCAGTAGCTGAACTTTGTCAGCACGACGCTGTGGAAGACCAGAACCAGATAGAACACGGCCAGATACCGGTGCGTCTTGAAGAACAGCCGGTAGGGAATGAGCGGGATCAGCGCCACGGCGATCAGCAGCACCGTTGCATAGAAAGCCCATTCACCCAGCCCTTCGGCGGGGTCGCGCAGTCCGACGAGGAATTGTTCGATCGTGTTGGTCAGCTCCGGACGTTCGCCGCGCTCGGGGCGGGCAAGCAGCCCCAGGCCGATGGCCCATTTCGGCGCCTCCGACCACAACCAATGGACCACGGCAAGGATCAGAGCGAAAATGCCCAGCCATTTATGCAGGCGGTACATCTTGTCGAGCCCGTCCAGCCGGCGTTCCGGCCAGCGCGGCCTCAGCGCCAGAACCATGGCGATGCTCATGGCGCTTATCGCCAGCACGCCGCTGTACTGCATCATGAATTCGCGCAGGGCGAACACGCTGCGGGCCTCAAACACCGCCGGATCGGCGACAAGCCAAAGGAGGGTGATGAGGGCCGGCACGGCCCAGAAGACAAGCTTGATATTTCTCACTGCAAAGGTCCTTTCACAAATCCCGCATTAAAACCGCCGAGATCGCGAGTCTGGCCCCTACACTCACAACCGAAATAATTATAAGACGATTGGGGCCGGTATGACTTGTCTCAGATCAAGTCCCGGTCTTTCTCGGCGCCCGGTGAATTGGCACGGGGAGGGACGTGGACCGCTCCGGCTCACGCCGGACAGCGAGTCGCAACAGCCGGGGGTTTCATGCCGGCGGCGATCAGTCAGGAAATGCCTGCTTCACGGCGCCTCCGGCAGCCGCCAGTCAATCGGCTCCATGCCGTTCTTCTCGAGAAACGCATTTGCCTTTGAGAAATGACGGCAGCCGAAAAAGCCGTTATGGGCGGACAGCGGCGAGGGGTGGGGCGCCTTGAGCACCAGATGGCGGGTTGTGTCGACGAACCCGGCCTTCTTCTGGGCGTAAGAGCCCCAGAGCAGAAACACCACCGGATGGGGCAGCGCATTGACTTCGGCGATCACCGCGTCGGTGAACCGTTCCCAGCCGCGATCCCGGTGCGAGGCGGCCAGCCCGCGCTCGACGGTCAGCACACTGTTGAGCAACAGCACGCCCTGCCTGGCCCAGCTTTCGAGATAGCCGTGGCGCGCCTGCGGGATTCCCAGATCGGTTTCGAGTTCCTTGTAGACGTTCTTCAGCGAGGGCGGGATGCGCACGCCCGGCCGCACCGAGAAACACAGACCATGCGCCTGTCCGTCGCCATGATAGGGATCCTGGCCTAAAATGACGACCTTGACGCGGTCGAGCGGCGTCAGGTCGAGGGCGGCGAAATATTCCGGCCCTCTCGGAAAGACGTATTTGCCGGCGCCGATTTCAGCTTTGAGGAATGTCCTGAGCCCGGCCATGTAGGGGCTTGAGAATTCACCCGCCAAAGCGGCTTTCCAGCTCTCCTCAAGCCTGACCGTGCCGCTCATCACTCGCTCCGCGAGCGCGCCTTGGCCCACCGCGCCTTGGCCTTGTCGTCGGCATCCTTGGCCGAAACCCATTCGCCCGCGCCGCCGTCCTTGAGGTGTTCCTTCTTCCAGAACGGCGCATCGGTCTTGAGGAAATCCATCAGGAACGCCGCGCCATCGAAGGCCGCCTGGCGGTGCGGCGCGGCGGCCACCACCAGCACGATATTGCCGCCCGGAGCAATCGCGCCGTGGCGATGGATCGCGGTGATGCCGTTGAGAGAAAACCGCTCGACGGCTTGCTCCGCGATGGCGCGGATGGCGCGTTCGGCCATGCCGGGATAATGCTCGAGCTCAAGTGTGGCCAGGCGTCCGCCTTCGTCGCGGCACAGGCCGGAAAAACTCACCACCGCGCCGATGTCGGTGCGGCCACCGGTCAGCGCCGCGATCTCGTCTGCAAGGCTGAAATCACCGGCCTGAATGCGCACGGTGACCGGCGCGGCCTGACCTGCAGTGGCGCGCGCTGCCATCTTAGCCTCCCGTCATCGGCGGAAACAGCGCGATTTCGCGAGCGCCGCCGATGGGTTCGTCATGACCGGCGTGTTCTTCGTCGATGGCCGCGCGGATCACGCCGGGAACCGACAAGGCCTCGGCATATTCCTCGCCCAGTGTGCCCAGATGGGCGATCAGGTCGCCCACCGTCTTTACACCTGCCGGAAGCTCAAGCTCTTCAGATCCTTTGCCGATGCGCTCGCGCACCCAGGCGAAATAGACAATCCGCACGCTCATTCGTCCACCATATGCCTGAGCCCGGCCTTGAAATAGTCGTAGCCGGTGTAAATTGTGATCAGCGCCGCGATCCACAGCATGCCGATGCCGATTTCCGTCGTGTAAGGCAGCACCTTGTCGCCGGCCGGACCCGCCAACAGGAAGCCGAGCGCAATCATCTGCAACGTCGTTTTCCATTTGGCGATCCAGGTGACCGGCACCGAGACCTTGAGAGCGGCCAGATATTCGCGCAATCCGGAGACCAGGATTTCGCGGCACAGGATGATGATCGCCGCCCAGATCGACCAGCCGGCAATGGTGCCGTCGGCGGCGATCAGCAACAGGATCGATGACACCAGCAGCTTGTCGGCGATCGGATCGAGCATGCGGCCGATGTTCGACGTCTGGTCCCAGATCCGGGCCAGGTAGCCGTCAAAGAAATCGGTCACCGATGCGACGATGAAAATCGCCAAGGCGCTCCAGCGCGCGAAATCGGACCCATGCAGCCGTCCTTCGATGAAAAAGCACAACACAATCAACGGAACCGCGAGAATCCGCCCGTAAGTCAGCAAGTTCGGTATGTTAAGCGCGCGTGACGCCATGGGGCACCCCGTTTGAGAATTTCGAGCAAGATGCGCGCCAGCGACCGATAAGGTCAACCGTTGCTCCGCCCCTTCGTGCGCAAATGTCGCAAATAAGCTGACAATCCGGCATTTGCGTTAGCGGTTTTCCTCATGAAAATGATTGTAGATCAGTTCGGCCACGGCCTCGGAGATGCCTTCGACCGTGATCAGGTCGTCGACGCCCGCGCGCGACACCGCCTTCGCGGTGCCGAAATGGTGCAGCAGCGCCCGCTTGCGGGAGGGTCCGATGCCGGCGATTTCATCGAGCGGATTGCTGACCAGGTCCTTCTTGCGCCGCGCCCGGTGGGTGCCGATGGCGAACCTGTGCGCCTCGTCGCGCAGCCGCTGGACAAAATAGAGCACCGGATCGCGCGGCGGCAGGGTGAAATCCGGTTTGCCCTGGACAAAGAACCGTTCGCGCCCGGCCTCGCGGTCCATGCCCTTGGCGACGCCGATGGCGGTGACCTTGTCGGCGATGCCGAGGTCCTCGAGAATCGCGCGCACCGCGCTCATCTGGCCCTTGCCGCCATCGATCAGCACCAGATCCGGCCAGGCCGGCATGCCGGAGGGGGCGACCGCATCCGGATCGGCGTCGTCAGCGATGTCCGGCTGGCTTGGTCCGGCATCGCCATGCTCCTTGATCAGCCGCGAAAACCGCCTTTGCATGACTTCCCGCATCATGCCGAAATCATCGCCGGGGGTGATCTCGGTCGATTTGATGTTGAACTTGCGGTACTGGTTTTTAACGAAGCCTTCCGGCCCGGCGACGATCATGCCGCCCACCGCGTTGGTGCCCATGATGTGCGAGTTGTCGTAAACCTCGATGCGGCGCGGCGGATGCGGCAGGTTGAAGGTCTTGGCCAGTCCCTCCAGCAGCCGCGTCTGCGAGGCGGTCTCGGCCAGGTTGCGGCCATGGGCCTCGCGGGCATTGGTCAGCACCTGGTCGACCAGTTCGCGTTTTTCGCCCCGTTGCGGCACGGTGATGGTGGTCTTGCGATCCATGCGCACGCTCAAGGCCTCGGCGAGAAGCGCCCGGTCCTCGAAATCATCCGAGACCAGGATCATCCGCGGCGTCGGCTTGTCATCATAGAACTGGCCGATGAAGGCACCGAGGATCTCGCCCGGCGCCAGCGACGGGTCGGCCTTGGGGAAATAGGCGCGGTTGCCCCAGTTCTGCCCGGTGCGGAAGAAGAACACCTGGATGCAAGCCATGCCGGCGTCGTGGTGGATGGCGAAAACGTCGGCTTCCTCCACGGTCTGCGGGTTGATGCCCTGATGGCTCTGCACATGGCTGAGCGCCGAGAGCCGGTCGCGATAGACCGCCGCGCGCTCGAAATCGAGATCCTCGGACGCGGCCTGCATGGCTGTTGAGAGCTGCGCTTTGACCGCCTGGCTGCGTCCGGAGAGGAAATCCTTGGCCTCGCTCACCAGCCGGGCGTAGCCCTCCATGTCGATCTCGCCGGTGCAAGGCCCGGAACAGCGCTTGATCTGGTAGAGCAGGCACGGCCGGGTCCGGCTTTCGTAAACACTGTCGGTGCAGGTCCTGAGCAGGAACGCCCGCTGCAGCGCGTTGATGGTGCGACCCACCGCGCCGGCCGAGGCAAACGGCCCATAGAAGGAGCCCTTGCGCGAGCGCGAACCGCGATGCTTGAAGATCGCCGGCGCCTCATGATCACCGGTAATCAGAATGTAGGGGAAGGATTTGTCGTCGCGCATCAGCACGTTGAAGCGCGGTTTCAGCCGCTTGATCAGATTGGCTTCAAGCAGCAGCGCCTCGGTTTCGGTGCGCGTGGTGACGAATTCCATGTTCGTCGTCTGCGCGATCATCCTTGTGATCCGGTTGGTGTGGCCGCGGCCCTGGGCGTAGTTGGTCACCCGCTTCTTCAGGCTGCGCGCCTTGCCGACATAAAGCACATCGCCGGCCTCGTTCATCATCCGGTAGACGCCGGGCTGATTGGGCAGATGCCTGACGAAAGCCTGGATCACCTCGGCGCCCTTCAGCCCGGGGGTGACGCCGGGGCTTTCGTTCCACTCGATGCCCGCGACATTGGCGACATCGGCGGGCAGGGGAGCCTCAAGCTCGGCCTGCTCGTCCTCCTCGGCATCGGTTTCCCCATAGATCACGCCGCCATCGGCCTGGCTTCCGGCTTTGGCTGGTTTGGGAGATGTCGGATCTGGTTCGCGAGTCATTGCGGGATCTTATCAACTTCCGGCCCGGTGCGGGCAAGAGAGTGGTTTGGCAGGTTGATGTCATCTGGCGTCAGCAGCGCCGGTAATCAAGCGCGATGTCCGGTGTTCGCGGCCGTTGCAAGGGCCTTACTCGCCGACTCCGCTGACATCCGGCGTCTTCCAGGCCAGATGCTGGCCGCCATCGAGCGCGATCATCTGTCCGGTGACCGATCGCGCCGCATGCAGATAGCGAATGGTCGCGCCGAATTCGGCGAGGTCAGGGCCGTGGCCGAGCGGCACGGAAGCCGCCTGCCGGGCGAAATCGGATGCGCTCTGACGTTCATTGGCAAGCGTCGGGCCGGGGCCGATGGCGTTGACCCGGATCCGTGGCGCCAAGGCCTGGGCCATGGTCCGCGTCGCCGTCCACAGCGCGGATTTCGACAGCGTGTAGGAGAAGTATCTTGGCGTCAGCCGCCACACCCGCTGGTCGATGATGTTGACGATCAGGCCGGAGCAGTCGTCCGCCAGACCTGCCGCCATGGCGTCTGCCAGGATCACCGGCGCTTTGACGTGAATGGCGAAGTGCCGGTCAAACAGCGCCTCGTCAAAGCCGCTCATTTCATCATTTTCAAACACCGAAGCATTGTTGACGATGATATCGGGCGCCCCCAGACGGGCAGACACCTGGTCATGAAGCCTGCGCACCGCATCGCCTACGGAAAGGTCGGCGAGAAACACCTCCGCCATGCCGCCCGAATCCCGGATCGACCCGGCCATGGCCTCGGCTTCGGCGCCGCTGCGGTTGGCGTGGATGGCGACAGCATATCCGTTGGCGGCCAGATCCAGTGCGATTGCCTTTCCAATGCGGCGTGCGGCGCCGGTCACAAGAACAGTTCCCTTGGAAGATGTCATGCCGTTTCCCGGTTCGTGTCGCCGTCTCAGGACGGCAATTGATCAGTTTCAGAACACCGAGATGATATAGACCGTGAAAGCCGCAAGCATAGCCAGCCCGCCAAGCTTTTTGACCGGAATGTTCCAATGCGCCAGACCAACCACCAGCAGGGCGGCGGCGAGCATCACCCACATGTCGATCGAGACGATGCGCGGATCCACATCCAGCGGCAGGATCACCGAGGTGCCGCCGAGAATCAGGGCGATGTTGAAAATGTTGGAGCCGACCACATTGCCGATCATCACCGCGCCGGATTTGCGCCAGGCGGCCATCATGGAGGTCACCAGTTCCGGCAGCGAGGTGCCGACCGCGACAATGGTCAGGCCGATGACTGTTTCGCTGGCTCCGAACATGCGCGCGAGGCTTGACGCGCTTTCGACGGTCAGCCACGCCCCGATGGGAAGGCCGATCAACCCGCCGACGATGAAGACCGTGGTCTTCCAGTTTTCATGCGGAACATTCGCAACTTCATCATGATAGTCCGGCACGCTCTTGAGTTGGTGTTTCCGCGCCGCCCGGACCTGCCAGGCGAGATAGCCGGCGATCATCACCAGCATGATGGCGCCGTCGAGCCGGCTCAGCGGGGTAAACCACATCATCACCATCAGCATCAGCGTCAGGACGACCATCACCACCAGCGACACGCCAAGGCCGTCCTCGCGGCAACTGATGCTCATCAACAGCGCCGGCGCACCGAGCACCAGCAACACATTGGTGATGTTGGAGCCGATGATATTGCCGACCGCGATGCCGGACACGCCGTCGAAGGCTGCCTGCAGCGAGACGAACAATTCCGGCGCCGAGGTGCCGAACGCCACGATGGTCAGGCCGATGATCAGCGGATCGATCGAGAGTTTTTCCGCAAGCCCCACGGCGCCACGCACCAGATAGTCGCCCGCGAAGACAAGGACGACCAGGCCCGCGATCAGGGTCAAAATGCTCAACATGCCGTGGAATCAACGCTCGCGATTTCAAGTTGGGTAGAATTACACATATAGGCGGCGCATCCATTTGCGCAATGGACGGAGCGGGTAAGGCCGGTTTGGCGAACCCGTCACGCCGGCCGCGGCGGCGAATTTGTTGCTATCGCGCAACAGTTAACGGTGCCTTTGTTCTGCCGCTGTGTTTCCACATTTCGGCTTCGTGCGCGCCGCATTCGGCCTCCATCTTGGGACAAGTCAGAGGCGGCCTTCCCAACTGCCTCGGCGCTTCAGGCCCACTGTTCTGTGTCGGGCCGGAACAACAAGGAGAATGAAAATGCGTATTCGTAAACTGGCACTGCTGGCCGCAGCTCTTTCCATGCCGCTCGCCGGCTCCGTGCTGGCCGCGGACGCGATCCTCGAACAGCCTCCTCAGCCGCCAATCGCTGAAGTGATGCCGACGACCTATTTGTGGGCGGGCGGCTATCTCGGTGGTTACGGTGAATACAAATGGGGCGATTTCGATGGTGTTGCAGGCGGAGACGCTGACGGCTTCGGCGGCGGCGTCTATGGCGGCTACAACTGGCAGTCTGACAACATCGTCTATGGTGTGGAATCCGATATCGGTTATTCCGGCGCGGATTTCACCGCGGGCGGCCTGACCGGCGAACAGGGCTTCAACGGCTCGCTCCGGGCGCGTATTGGTTATGACATCAATCCGTTCCTGATCTACGCCACCGGCGGTGTCGCGGCCACAAATGCCGAGCTCAGCAATGCCGTAGGTTCGGACAGCAACACCCATTTCGGCTGGACCGCTGGTGCGGGCGCGGAAGCATTCGTGACCGACACCATCACCACCCGTATCGAGTATCGCTATTCCGATTATCAGTCGAAGGACTACAACCTCGGCGGCACCACGGTGTCGTCAGGCTTTGACGATCATTCGGTTCGCGTCGGTATCGGCATGAAGTTCTGATCAATCAGAACCTATGACTGCATGGAAGCCCGGGCGGAGATCGTCCGGGCTTCTGTCATTTCAGCTCCGGGCGGACGGTCTCGTCAGTTGATGCGTGAACCAATTCACGCCAGGCTTCTTGCGTTATTCCCGGGTCAGCTGCGCGGACCGGTGATCTGGTTGACGATGCTGGTGTAGTTCTCGATCCCTTGCGCCCCGGTGACCAGATGTTTGCGGTCAAACACCACCGCCGGCACGCCGCGTATGCCTTGCTCCACCCAGAAACTTTCCGTCTGTCGCACTTCGTCGGCAAAGCGCTGGTCTTCCAGCACCATTTTTGCCTCGAGTGGATCCAGACCGATGCCGTGCGCCACATCGACCAGCACGGAGATGTCGGACAGATCCCGCCGATCGGTGAAATGGGCGGAGAACAGCGCCTGGGTCAACGCATGGCCCAGACCCTGGCCATCGGCCCATTGGATCAGCTGGTGCGCGTTGAAGGTGTTGTGCATGCGCATGTCATCAGTGAAGTTGAACTCAAAACCCAGGGTGGCGCCGAGATCGGTCAGCCTGGCGCGGCTTTCGAGCGATTGCGCGCGCGTGCTGCCGTATTTCTCGGCTATGTGCTCGCCAAGGTTCTGGCCCTCGGCCTTCATGTCCGGGTTCAACTCGAACGGATGCCAGTGGATTTCGTGGGCGGCGCCGGTGTCTTGAAGCGCTTGCGCCAGCTGGCGGTAGCCGACGATGCACCAGGGGCAGACGACGTCCGAAACAATGTCGATCCGCAGCGGTTGTTCAGGCATGATGGCTCCGATGTTGTGACGGTTTGCGTTGGGCTTACTGCACAGATAATGCGGAATTTGAAAATTTCACCCGCTGCAGGGCCGATTTCAACCGTCGCGCCCCGCCCGCGCACATAGCCATCCGTGTCAGGGCCATCCGTGTCAGGGCCATCCGTGTCAGGCCAGCGGTGGCGCCCAATGCGTCCACAGCACAAAGACCGCCCAGACCGCATTGGCGAGCAACAGGCAGAACACCGCGAAAGAACCCAGATCCTTGGCGTGTTCGGCCATTTTCGAATAGCCCGGCGACGCGTGGTCGGCGAGTTCTTCCACGGCCGTGTTCAACGCCTCGATCGAGGCGGTGAGCAGATACAACAGGATTGCCCCGACAAAGCCCCACAGCGGCGCTCCGGCAAATCCGAACACCGCGATGATGAGCACAAAGGCCAGGGTCTCGTGCTGAAACGCGGTCTCACGCCACAGCCGCCTGACGCCGCCCATCGAGTAGCGGGCGGCGGCGAAGACATGGGCTATGCCAACGTGTTTTGGTGTCCGGCCGTTCACGGCTTGGGTCGCATCGCTTCCAGCTCCGGAAAATTCGAAGCAAATTTGGCGCTCCAGCGCTTGAGCTTCGGGCGGCCGCGCTCCCACTGGCCGGCAAACCGCAAACCCAGATAGCCCAGCATCGCGGCAAGGGCCAAATGCCCGCCAGTGAGCGATTTTGTCGTGCGCGGCAGGTTGGCTTCGAGATAGTCCAGCCCGCGGGTTGCCTTGGTCCATTGCTTGTCGATCCATTCCTGATGGACTTTTTCAGCGGGACGGAACCGGCGCTCGTACATGATCGCCAGAAGGCAGTCGCAGATGCCGTCGCACAGCGCTTCAAGCACTTCGATCTCCGTGCGCTTGGCGGCATTGCGCGGATAAAGCCGCTTGCCGCCCGCACGGTCGAGAAACTGCATGATCGCCCGGCTGTCATAGATGGCCTGACCCTCGTCGGTGATCAGGGTCGGGATCTTGCCGAGCGGATTGTTGTCGATCAGGTCCGAGCTTGCCGCATTGGTGTCGGTGAGAACGCTCTCGGCGTCGATGCCGGAGAATTTCGCCGCCATGCGGACTTTTGCGGAATAGGGCGAGGCGGGCGAATAGAGAATTTTCATGGATCGTGTCTTTCGTGGTGCAAACATGCCGAATCGGTCAGCCCGGCTCGGGAACTTCGAGATTGTCGATTCTACAGCCGCCCCGGTCGACTTCACCGCAGGTGCGGAATTCGAGCGAGGGCGTCATGCAGATGCGCACTTCGCGCAACATCCCACGCCCGCAGGCAATTGCAATCCCGTCGCCGGTCAAACCGGGATTTGTGGCGATAAAGGCGGCTTCGGCGTCGAGCGCGTCGATTTGTGCCGGAAGATTGGCCGAAGCGAAGTCAGCAGGAACCGTCACCCGCTCCCTGGCCGCGCGCAACACCTTGAAATAGTCCCGCTGCGATAGGCCCGAACAGGAGCCGTGCTTGCGCCACTGATGCCCGATCAGCCCCAACGAGGGGACAATGTCGCTGTAATTCCGGCCCAGATCGGAGGGAACCCGATCAGGGTCGCGCGCCGGGCAGAATTCGGGATATCCGGCTTCAAATTGCGGCCACAGCCCGTGCACGATGAAACCGAAATCGCGCCCTTCGGCGCATTGCTGCCGGTTGGCCTCCGCGCCTTCGATCCGGCAATAGGCTGGTGACCATGACAGCGCCAGAACGTAGAAATCAAACCCGGTCCCCAGCGGCAGATCCGCCGCAACCGGAACGGTTGCCTTGGCGCCGGCCTGCGCTTCTGGCGCGGCCTCGCCGGAGCAGGCGGCCACAAGCGCCAGCATCGGCAGAACCGACAGCAGTCTGATCGCCTTGGCCTTCATCATCTGGTCCTGATCAGCGCACCGAGCGGCACCAGGCGCCATACACCTTGAACGGATCAAGCCCGGAAATGCAGAACTCGAGATTGTCGCGCAGGCCGGCAAAGCCCATGCCGCCTTCGATCAGCCACCAGATCGGGCGCTTGCTGCCGTCATTCATGCGCGCGGTGCCACCGCAATAGATCCGGGGAATGGACCAGTATTGATCGCCCATCCGGCTGCGGCTGTAATGCGGCCGCTCGATGCCTTCGATGGCGAGACCGCGTTTGATCACGTGCCGCTCGGTCCACTCAAAGCGTTTCTGGATGTAACTAAGCACCTCAGGCGCGTCGCATGACGGGAAATTGCCGCCGCTGAAGGCCGCGGCGGGGCTCGCAAGGCTCGAAAGCGCCACGCCGAAACCCAGGGTGAATGCAAGGATCAAGCTCTTGATGGTCATTAGCGGTTCTCCAATCGCGATGCGAGTCTTGGTATAAGGCGTGGCCATGGCTTTGGGCAAGCAACAACCGTGTCAAAGCTCTGCGACAAGCATCCGCAGCTCTGAGCGGGCGCCCGGACCCTGGGCCAGCAGGCGGGCGAGTTCCGGCAGGACTTGATTCAGATCGGCTTCCAGCGTGAAGGGCGGATTGACGATGACAAGCCCGGATCCGTTCAGTCCCGGCGCGGTTTTGTTGTCGCGCGTCAAAAGCCGCACCGAGAGCGTGCGCGGCCGGTTCAGCGCGATCAGTTTCTTGTCGAACGCGGCGAGCGGGCTGTCGGCCTTGATCGGATGCCACAGCATATAGGTGCCGCCCGCAAACCGCCGTGTTGCGCGCGCCAGCCCGTCGATCATGCGGTCATACTCGCCGTCCGCCTCGAACGGCGGATCAACCAGCACCAGGCCGCGTTTTTCCTTGGGCGGCAGGTGCCCGCCCAGCGCCAGCCAGCCGTCAAGTTCGATCACCCGGACCTGGTGGTCGCCTGCAAAAGCGCTTCTGAGCTGATTGGCGTCGGTGGGGTGAAGCTCGATCGCGGTGAGCCGGTCCTGCTTGCGCATCAGCATGCGCGCCAGTTTGGGCGATCCGGGATAGTGGCGAACGCCGCCGTCGGGATTGAGGGTCGCAACCGCGTCCAGCCATGGCGCCAGAAACGCGGCAAGCTCGGGCGACAGCTTCGCCTTGGTCAGGCGGCCGACGCCCTCACGCCATTCGCCGGTCTTCTGCGCCTCGTCAGAGGTCAGATCATAGCTGCCGATGCCGGCATGGGTATCGATGACCCTGAACGCCTGATCCTTGCGCTTGAGATAGGTGATGATCTGCGCCAGCACCGCGTGCTTGAGCACATCGGCGAAATTGCCCGCATGATAGAGGTGACGGTAATTCATCGTCCTGTGTGATGCGTCCCTGAATTGATCTGATGCGGTGATGGCGTGCATGGCGCGGCGGTGCGAATTCTCTTATAGAGAAAGCATGAACGACGCGACCCCCCTTGATACAGGCCCGGTCATGGCCATCGGCCATTCCGCCTGTCCCCACGATTGCCCGTCGACCTGCGCGCTGGAGGTCGATCTGCTTTCGGGCAACCGCATCGGCCGGGTGCGCGGCGATCCGGCCAACAGCTACACCGCCGGCGTCATCTGCGCCAAGGTGGCGCGCTATTCAGAGCGGATCCATCATCCCGACCGGCTGCTCAAGCCGCTGATCCGCGCCGGCGGCAAGGGCGAGGGGCAGTGGAAACAGGCAAGCCTTGCCGCCGCCCTCGACCTGATCGCCGAAAAATTCGACCGGGCCGAAGCCCAATTCGGCTCCGAAACCGTCTGGCTCAATTACTATGCCGGCACGATGGGGCTGGCGCAGCGCGACGGTGTCCACCGGCTGCGCCATGCCAAGCGCTATTCCAACCAGTTCGACAGTTTCTGCACCAATCTGGCCTGGACCGGCTTCACCATGGGCGCCGGCGCCTTGCGCGGGCCCGATCCGCGCGAGATGGCCAAGTCCGATTGCGTGGTGATCTGGGGCACCAATGCGGTGTCCACCCAGGTCAATGTCATGACCCATGCCATCCGCGCCCGCAAGGAACGCGGCGCCAGGATCGCGGTCATCGACATCTACGACAACCCGACGATGAAACAGGCCGACATCAAGATCCTGCTCAGACCCGGCACCGATGGCGCATTCGCCTGCGCGGTGATGCATGTGCTGTTTCGCGAGGGCCTGGCCGATCGCGATTATCTCAACAAATTCAGCGACGACCCGGCGGGACTTGAATCGCATCTGCAGGAGCGGACGCCTCAATGGGCGGAAGCGATTTGTGGCGTGCCGGTGGCCGATATCGAAGCCTTCGCGCGGCTGGTGGGGACTACGAAGAAGACTTTCTTCCGCCTCGGCTATGGTTTCACCCGCCAGCGCAATGGCGCGGTCAACATGCATGCGGCGCTGTCGCTGGCGGTGGTGACCGGCTGCTACCAATATGAAGGCGGCGGCGCGTTTCACTCCAATTCGGATATTTTCCGGCTCGACAAATCCCTGCTGGAGGGCCGCAAGAACTTTGATCCGGGCTTGCGCTGGCTCGACCAGTCCAAGATCGGCCGGGTGCTCACCGGCGACACCGAAGCGCTGAATGGCGGCCCGCCGGTCACCGCCATGCTGATCCAGAACACCAACCCGGCCAATGTGACGCCCGAGCAGCGCAAGGTGATCGAGGGGTTGCGCCGGGAGGATCTGTTCGTCGCCGTGCATGAGCAATTCATGACCGACACCGCACAACTCGCCGATGTGGTGCTGCCAGCCACGATGTTCCTCGAGCATGACGACATCTATCGCGGCGGCGGCCATCAGCACATTGTTTTGGGTCCCAAACTGGTCGACCCGCCGGAAGGCCCGGTCACCAACCACTACATCTATGAGGAACTGGGCAGGCGCCTGGGTGTGGGCGACAGCGAAGGCTTTGGCCTGACCGAACGCCAGCACATCGACCACATGCTCGGCAAGCGCGGCCTGGGCGATTTCATGAGCTTCAGGGACGGCAAATGGGCCGACATGCAGCCCGATTTCGACACCGCGCATTTTCTCACTGGTTTTGCCCACAAGGACGGCAAATTCCGCTTCCGGCCCGACTGGACCGGCACGCCTGCCGCCAACAGGCCGCCCAAGCGGATGGGGCCGCAGGGTCCGGTCGATCGACTGCCGGAATTTCCCGATCATGTCGATCTGATCGAAAGCGCCGATGCCGCCCATCCGTTCCGGCTGGCGACATCGCCGTCGCGCTCATTCCTCAATTCCACTTTCGCCGAAACCCCGTCATCCAGGGTCAAGGAAATCCGTCCGGACCTGCTGATCCATCCCGACGACGCCCATGTGCTGGGTATCACCGATGGCGACCGGGTGCAACTCGGCAACACCCGCGGCGAAGTCTCGATGCACGCCAAACTCGATCCGGGCCAGCGCCGCGGCGTCGTCATCCATGAGGGCCTGTGGCCCAATTCCGCCTTCGAGGCGGGCGAGGGGATCAACACGCTCACGGGTGCGGATTCTTGCGCGCCCTATGGCGGCGCGGCGTTTCACGACACCAGGGTGTGGGTGCGGAAGGTCTGATCCTGGCGCAAGCAGGCCCGCCGGCCTGGCGCCGGCAGGCCCAAGCGTCAGGTCTTGTTGATCGAATTGCCGCCGTCGGCCATCAGCGCGCTGCCGGTCACGAACGATGAGTCATCGCAGACAAGGAACAGCGCGGCGCGGGCGATTTCCTCGGGTTCCGCCATGCGCTTGAGCGCATGCAGCCCCTTCACCCAGTCGTGAAACGACGCATCGTCGCCCGCCATCGCCGTCTTGGTGCCGCCGGGCAACAGCGCGTTGGCCCGGATTCCCTCCGCTCCATGTTCGGCAGCCAGAACCTGGACAAGGCCGATCAGTCCGGCCTTGGAGGCGGCGTAGGCGCCCATGCCTGGCAGGCCGATGGTGTGGCCGACAAACGACGACGTGAACACGATCGAACCGCCCCCGCGCGCCTTCATCGCCGGTATCTGGTGACGCGCCGCATGAAAGCCGCCGGTCAGGTTGGTGGCGATCACCCTTTCCCAGGTCTCCGTCGTCATGTCCGGGATCGGTCCCATATTTCCGGTCGTTCCGGCATTGTTGAAGGCGCCGTCGAGGCCTCCGAAGGCGGAGGTCGCCAGATCGACCAGCGCCTTGTGGTAGCCGGCTTCGGCTATGTCGCCTGCCAGCCATTTCGCCTTGCGGCCGGTCTCGCCGATCTTGCCGGCGAGGTTTGCCTGTTCCACCTCCCGGCGCGCGCCCAGCACCAGATTGGCGCCTTCGGCGGCAAAGAGTTCCGCCGCCGCCGCGCCGATTCCGCTGCTGGCGCCGGTGATGATGATGGTTTTTCCGTCAAGTCGCATGGTGCTCTCCTGTGGTGCGAGACCCCATGCTTAGGCTGGGTGGAACCGGCCAGCCACCCGATACGGGCACCCGAAACCAGCCGGTATCGGAGCCGGTCGGAAGGGAAGGCGGCGGTGGGGCGAGATTCAGCTTTCGGGCTGGTCTTGCCGCTTCAGCAGCGCCGCGCGCACCGTGCCGAGCGTGTGATGCAACTTGATCAGCTCCTCAAGCGGCAGGCCGAAGGCGGCCATGATGCAGTCGGGAATGTGCCGCGCCGCCTGCCGCATCGCCGCGCCCGCTTCGGTCAGCGTCACCCGCACCTTGCGTTCGTCCACAGCGTCGCGCGCCCGCTTCACAAGTTCCTGCGCCTCCAGCCGCTTGATCAGCGGCGTCAGCGTCGAGGATTCCAGATGCAGCCGCTCGCTGATGGCGCCGACGGTCAGATTGTCGTTTGCCCACAGGATCGTCAGCACCAGATATTGCGGGTAGGTGATCCCCAGTGGCGCCAGCAGCGGCTTGTAGACTTGGCCGACGGCGTGATGGGTGGAATAGAGGTCGAAGCAAAGCATTGATTCGACTTCAATGATGCGGCAGCCGGCCTGGCTCGGTTCATTCATTCCAGCAACTCCATTGCGGGGCCGACTTTATGTCGCGCGCCAGACAATCGCAAGCGGTTGACATTCGCATGGCCCCAGCATAAATATCGCACACGATTTAATCGTAAACAACTTAAGGAGATTCCGATGCCGACCAAGATCGTCTATTCCACCAACGCCACGGCCACCGGCGGCGGCCGCGATGGCCAGTCCCGCACCCATGATGGCGCCGTTGACGTCAAGCTGGTGGTGCCCAGGGAAATGGGTGGCCCGGGTGGCGACGGCGTCAATCCCGAGCAGCTGTTCGCCACCGGCTACGCCGCCTGCTATCTCGGCGCGCTGCGTTTTTATGCCGGCCAGAAGAAGGTCAAGGTTCCCGACGACGCAACCGTCAATGTCACTGTCGGCATCGGTCCGCGCGAGGATCTGGGTTTTGGCCTCGACGTCAAGATCAAGGTCTCGCTGCCGGGTATCGACAAGGACGTCGCCGAGGATCTGATCGCCGGCGCGCACAAGGTCTGCCCCTATTCGCATGCCACCTCAGGCACGCTCGACATCACGCCCGAACTTGCCTGATTCTGCTTGGCCTGATCCCGCTTGGCCTGATCCCGCTTGACGGACTAAGACTTGGGCCCGGACCGGTCGTGGTCCGGGCTTGTTGACAGCTTACTCGGCAAGCGCCTGATGCGCGCTTGCGGTCACGCGTTCGAGAAAGCCGGTCTCGCGCCCGGCGATCCGGGCTTCTTCTGCTTCGATGTAGGTGCGGGTGATCGGCACCGCGTCGCGCTCGCGCCCGAGCTGCAGCTGGAACACATTGCTCGAGCCTTGCAGGAACACCCGTTCCGAGGTCGACAAATAGAGTTCCCACATCCGGCAGAACCGCTCGTCCATGGCCGCCACCGCCGCCTCGCGATTGGCCAGGAACCGCTCGCGCCAGTGCTGCAGCGTGTAGCCGTAATGGCAGCGCCAGATCTCGCAGTCGAGCAGCCACAAACCGGTCGGTTCGATCGACGCCACCGTTTCCGACAGCGACGGCGCATAACCGCCGGGGAAGATGTATTTGCGGATGAACGGTCCGGTGAAGCCGGGCGGTGACTTGGTCGAAATCGAGTGAATCAGCGCCACGCCGTCATCGGTCAGCCGGTCGCGCACGGTGAGGAAATAGGGCTTGAGATAGGGCACCCCGACATGCTCGAGCATGCCCACCGAGACGATGCGGTTGAACTTGCCCTCGACTTCCCGGTAATCGACGAGGTCGAACCGCACCCGGTCGCTGACGCCGAGGATTTCGGCGCGCCGGCGGGCCACAGCCAGTTGCCGTTCCGACAGCGTCACGCCGACCACCTCGACATCGGCGACATGGGCCAGATAAAGCGCCATTCCGCCCCAGCCGCAGCCGATGTCGAGAACCCGCTGGCCGTCCTTGAGCATCAGCTTGGCCGCGATATGACGCTTCTTCAGCGTTTGCGCCTGGTCAAGCGTCTCCGAGCCGTCGGGGAAATAGGCGCAGGAATATTGCATGTCACGGTCAAGGAACAGCTTGTAGATGTCCTCGCCGATATCATAATGCGCCTTGGCGTTCTCGCGCGCCCGGCTCAGCGCATTGTTCTGGTGAAACCGGCGGATCTTGCGCAGGACGCCATCCCAGAAAATCTGGCTGGGGGAGCGGTCGAAATGGCGCTTGTTGGCATAATACAATACGACCAGATCATGAATGCTGCCGTTATCCACCACCAGTTCGCCGTCCATATAGGCTTCCGGCATGTTGAGTTCGGGATTGATGAAGATCTTCCATTCCACCTTCTTGCTGGTGAAGCGGATGGCGGCGTCGGGGCCGGGTTGCTTGCCGCCGAATTCATGCACGACGCCCTTGGCGTCGGTGATCGTCAAGCGGCCCTTTTGGATTGCCTTGTCGAGAACACCGTAAAGCGAAAGCATGTCGTCTCCGTTCTGGCATATTGCGCTGAAACCGGCAGGCAGCCGCCTCGCGACGGAAGCTGGCCGGTTTCCCGCC
>LADQ01000126.1 GCA_000961635.1 Hoeflea sp. BRH_c9
CGCATCACCTGCCGCGACTGGTTCCAGCTCTGCCTCAAGGAAGGGCTGACAGTCTATCGCGACCACGCGTTTTCGGCCGACCAGCGCTCCGCCGCGGTCAAGCGCATTGCCGAGATCCGGCTGCTGAAGGCGCATCAGTTTCCCGAGGATTCAGGCCCGCTGGCGCATCCGGTGCGTCCCGAAACCTATCGTGAAATCAACAATTTCTACACCGCCACGGTCTATGAAAAAGGCTCCGAGGTGGTGCGCATGATCCGCACCATCCTCGGCCCGCACGACTTCCGCAAAGGCATGGATCTCTATTTCGAGCGGCATGACGGCGACGCCGCGACAATCGAGGATTTCCTCGCCTGTTTCGCGGAAGCCAGTGGCCGCGATCTCAAGCAATTCGCACTGTGGTACAGCCAGGCCGGCACCCCTTCGGTCTCGGTGTCGACCGATTGGAATGAAGCCAAGAAGAGTTTCAAGGTGACGCTGGAACAGTCGCTGGCGCCGACGCCGGGGCAATCGCGCAAGGCGCTGATGCACATTCCGCTGGCCTATGGCCTGATCCTTCCGGGTGGCGAGGAATTTGACGGCCAGCCTTCCGGAAACGATGCCGAAAACGGCGTGTTTCACCTGACCCGGCGCAAGCAGAGCTTCACCTTCTCCGATGTGCCGGGACGCCCGGTGCTGTCGATCAACCGCGGCTTCTCGGCGCCGGTCACTGTCGCCATGGAACAGAGTGCGGCGGATCTGGCGCATATCGCCCGGCATGACAGCGATGGCGTGGCGCGCTGGCAGGCGCTCAACGAACAGGCGACGCGGCATCTGGTGACGGCCTCCAAACTTGCCCGCGACGGGCGTGATCTGCCATCCGCGCGAGAGCTGGCCGACATCCTGGTCGCCACCGCGGCCGACGACAGCCTGGAGCCCGCCTTCCGCGCCCAGGCGCTGGCGCTGCCGGCCGAAAGCGACATTGCCCGCGAGATCGGATCCAATATCGATCCGGACTCGATCCACGCCGCCCGCGAAGCGGTTCTGGCCGAGGTGGCCCGTTTCGGCACGGAGGTTTTCAAGAAACTCGCTGACGGCGCGCCAAAGGGCGACTACAGCCCGAATGCCGAGGACGCCGGAAAACGGGCGCTGGCGGGCGCCGCCATGACCTATGCCGCAATCGCCGACGGCGTACCCACCCGCGCCAAATCCGCCTTTGACGCGGCCGACAACATGACCATGCTGTCGCAGGCGTTGCAGGTGCTGACCCAGAACTTCCCCGACGCAGAGGAAACCGCCGACGCGCTGGCCGCGTTCATGACCCGGTTCTCGGGCGATCCGCTGGCGCTCGACAAATGGTACGCAATTCAGGCCATGATTCCGGGGGACGCCACCTGGGAACGGGTCGAGGCGCTGCTCGACAGCGCCGAATTCGACCGTAGCAACCCCAATCGCGTGCGCGCCTTGATCGGCAGTTTCTCGGCGGGCAACCCGACTGGCTTCAATGTGGCCAGCGGCGCCGGATACCGCTTGCTGGCGCGGGAGGTGATTGACATCGACAGGCGCAATCCGCAGTTGGCGGCGCGGCTGTTGACCGCAATGCGGTCATGGCGGTCGCTGGAAGCGGGCCGGCAGGAGCAGGCCCGGCTTGCCCTGGTGTCGATCCGCGGAACCGGCAGCCTGTCGCCGGATGTAAGCGACATCGTGGACCGGATGCTGGCGGGTTGACGCGCTAACGCGCTTTTGCCGCATTGCCGCAAATGCCGGCTTCCTGCGCCATTACCGGCGCGGGCATTCTCCGCGCGCGCCGAACTGATTTGCCCCGCGCCCGCGCATCTGCGCGTCGTTCGGTCGCAACCGCGAGAATCAAATCCGAATAAATTTCAACAAATACATATGGTTAACAAATCCTTTTTTTTAACACTGGACAAGGCGAATCACCTTTGATTCATTAGGTTAGATTCGGAGATGCGGTAGTCCGAATTCCAACGGGGTTTTATGAATTATGGCGGACGCGCAGCATATTCCTGCGGCCGAAGGGTCGATTCACGCTCGCAAATCCGAGGCGCGGCAGGCGACGGACAGAGGACTTTCCGGTCACGCGAAACTGTTCGCGCAGCCAGCCTACGAGCGCCTGATCGGCGCCGAATCGTTTCTCAAACGCCTTATCCCAGTGCTCATTGTCGCCTTTCTGGTGGTCGTGGCAACCGCCCGCTACATGAACATCAGCGAAGGTCGCGATCTATCCCTGGTTGCCGCGGAGCAGATGACTGCGCTGTCGCTGGTGGCGGGAAAAGCCACGCTCTCGGCTGACGCCACATCGGTGAAAAAGGGCTTGCGCTGGGAAACCGAGGCGCGGCTCAACCGGGTTCTCTCGCCGATGCCCGATACCGCGGGCCGGCTTCTGCTGGTTCTGGACAATCAGAACAAGGTGTTCGCCGCCACGGCGGGCGGACAGCATATTGTCGGCTTGCCGGCCGCGCGCCTGGTTTCGGAATCCTCGCCGCTCTGGCTGTTTGGCGAGCGCGCCGGCGTGCAGACCCTGTCGCTCGGCGGCGAACAGTATCTGGCGGCGATGTCGCGGTTGCCTGACGACGCGGGCGCCATTCTGGCGCTCAACCCGATCTCCGGCATAAACGAGGCCTGGCGCAAGTCAGTGTCGGTCAATGTCACGCTGTTCATTGCCACCTCTTCCATTCTGCTGGTCATTCTCTACGCCTATTTCAGCCAGGCCGGCCGCGCCCATGAAGCCGACGGCATCTATCTGGAGAGCCACCGCCGCGTCGACATGGCGTTGTCGCGCGGACGCTGCGGCTTGTGGGATTGGGACATGCCGCGCGGCCGGCTTTACTGGTCACGCTCGATGTATGAAATCCTCGGGCTTGAACCGCGCGACAGTGTCATCTCCTTTGGCGAAGCCTCGCAGCTGATTCACCCCGACGACGGCGATCTTTATGAAATCGCCCAGAAAGTCGCCAGCGGCGACATCAAGCAGGTCGACCATCTGTTCCGCATGCGCCATGCCGACGGACATTATGTCTGGATGCGGGCGCGGGCCCAGGTCGTCGATCCGTCCTCGTCGGAAACCCACCTGATCGGCATCGCCATGGATGTCACCGAGCAATACCGGCTGCAGCAACGCACCGTTGAAGCCGACCAGCGCCTGTTTGACGCCATCGAAAGCACCTCGGAAGCCTTCGTGCTGTGGGATCGCGACGACCGGCTGGTGCTGTGGAACAAGCATTATCAGGAAATCCACGGCCTGCCCGCCAGCGCCCTGGCGCCCGGCATGACGCGGACATTGGTCGAGGCGGCGGCGACCCGACCGGTGGTCGAGCGGCGTCTGGCCGTGCCCTGCGCCGAAGGGCTGGCGCAGACCTATGAAGTGCAACTGGGTGACGGGCGCTGGCTGCAGATCAATGAACGCCGGACACGGGATGGCGGCCAGGTTTCGGTGGGAACCGACATCACCCCGCTCAAACGCAACCAGGAGCGTCTGCGCGACAGCGAAAAGCGGCTGATGGCCACCATCGGCGACCTCACCACCTCCCAGTCCGCGCTCAAGCGCAAGGCAGCCGAACTTTCCGCGCTCAACTGCGACTACCAGATCGAGACCGAGCGGGCCGAAGCCGCCAGCCGGGCCAAGTCGGAATTCCTGGCAAACATGAGCCATGAGCTCAGAACGCCGCTCAACGCCATCATCGGCTTCTCGGAAGTGTTGCAAGCGCGCATGTTCGGGCCGCTGGGATCAGACAAATATGACGAATACGCCGACGACATTCACAATTCCGGCATCCACCTGCTGACCGTCATCAACGACATTCTGGACATGGCCAAGATCGAGGCCGGACAGATGCAGATCGAACGCGAGGAAGTCGACCTGGCGCCGCTGCTTGAGGAAACCCTGCGTCTGGTGGCGATCCAGGCGGAGAAAAAGGGCATCGAGGTGCAGCAGCGGATTTCCGCGCGGATGTCGCTGGTCGCCGATCGCCGCGCGATGAAGCAGATCCTGCTCAACCTGTTGTCCAACGCGGTCAAGTTCACCGAACCCGGCGGGCGCATCCTGGTGCGGGCGCGCAAGACCTCCTGCGCGGTCACGCTCACCATCGAAGACACCGGCATCGGCATCCCCAAGGCCGTGCTGGGACGCATCGGCCAGCCATTCGAGCAGGTGCAGAACCAGTTCTCCAAATCCACCGGCGGATCAGGCCTTGGGCTCGCCATTTCGCGCAGCCTAGCCGAACTCCATGGCGGAGCGATGAAGGTCCGCTCCAGCGAGGGCGTGGGCACCATCGTCAGCGTCCGGGTGCCTGTGGATTGCAAGGACACAGAGGTGGCGAAGGCGCCAAAGAGGTCCGACAGTCCCCTGCCACAACAGCAGCAGCAAGCCGGCCTCACCCCGCAGTTTCAGGGACCCTGCTGCAGCGTGCCGCGTGCATCCGACCGCGCAAAGCTCGCGCTCCGGACCGGCGTGATCACTTGATGGATGTCAGTCATTCCATCATGGAGAGCTAACGGACCATTTTCAGTTTCTTATGAAAGTGCGTGTTTCAGCCACGGTCGTGGATCAACCCGTGGATGAACTCGAGCTTGGTGAAAATAGTCTCCGACAGCACGAAGGGATAGAAGTCCTTCAGCCCGATTGACCGGTTCATGGCGTTCATCGCCACCGTCAGCGGCACCCAGGCCTGCATCAACGGTTGGAACTCGACCGCGCCATAGGGGCCCGCATCCGACCAGCCGCCGGGCGTGCGGTTGAGGCCGGCATCGGGCGTATGGCCGTCAAGGCCATACCATCCTGCCGTCTCCAGGCCGTCGACGATATGGAAATAATGAGCCCAGGTCTCGGCGAAATCCTCCCAGGAATGGGCGCAGGCATAGGAACTGACATGGGTCGCTTCCCAGCCCGCCGGCGCGCCATTGTCGTAGTGGCGCTCGAGCGCTGCGGCATAGTCCTCGCGCTCGTCGCCGAAGATGGCGCGATAGGCTTCCAGTTTGGGACTGTTGCCGACGAGGCGGTCCCAAAAGTAATGGCCGATCTCATGGCGGAAATGACCGATCAGGGTGCGGTAGGGCTCGCCCATCGCCTTGCGGCGCTTCTCGCGGATCGGATCGTCGGCTTCGGCGACATTGATGGTGATGAGGCCGTGCTCATGGCCGGTCAGCACGCGCGCGGTCTTGCCATCGGGCTGCAACACATCGGCCTTGAACTCGAAACGCAGCGCCGTCTCGGGCGCGGTGTCCAGATCGCCGACGCCGAGCCGGAATTTTTCGATCGAATAGAACAGCCGCCGCTTGGCTTCCTCAAGCGCTGCCCAGTGATTGCGGTTTTCCGGCAACGACAGATCGGGGATGGTCAGGGTGTGACGGCAACTCAGGCAATGCTCTTCCTCGGGCCCTTCCTCGACCAGCCAGTTGCAGCCGATCAGATCCCGGTTGGCGCAAGCGGTGTAGGCCGTCGCGCCATCGTGCCATTTTTCGCCCTCGGCGCTGGTGTAGAAGATCTGGTCGCGCGCCGGCACATAACCCAGTCTCGAATCGCAATTGACGCAGCGGCTGTTGCGAAAATGCACTTCATTGGAGCAGTTTGGGCAGGCATAGCGGCGCATGGGGGCAATCCGGTGGCTGGTTGACGGGGCTGTCATTGGCAATGGTATCGGCGTCAGCCTGTGTGAAACGCTTTCAGCCACCGCGCAACCGGATTTGCCGGCCTTCACGCCTGCCGCGCAAATCCGTGCACAGGTTGGAAATAACGCGTGCCAACGCTGGGAGTCGGCAATTGTTCCGCGGTGGCTTCAGGAAAACCGTGCGCTCGACGCCATGCTCCACCGGTTGCACTGCTTCGGATACTGGCGGAACCGCCAATCTCTCAGACGGCGATGATCGCGCGAAAACGCTGCCGGATCCGCTTTGACGTTGCCTTGAAATCAGCTTCAAGACTCGCCAGGCTTGGCGCCTGGCCGGTGCGGGTCACCAGGTCGATCAAGCCGGCGGGCGCCTCCTTGGGCGAGAACCGGCCTTCGGCGCACAGCCGCACGATCTGGGCGTGCCCACTCCACAAGGCCAGGGCCTGGCGCAACTCTTCGGTCGCCTCTTCGCCGAGCGCGTCGGGGCCGAGCGTCCGGAGTGTCGCATCGGTGCTGGTGCATTCGCTGCGATCGAGGTCCTGCGCTTCCGGACCAGGCTCGACAAATGTCAGCAGGCCGGCTGCGCCGTCATCCTCGGGCGCGGGCAACCAGCCGGAAGACCGGGCCTTCAGCGACAGATATTGCGCGATGAATTCGATGTCGATCAGGCCGCCGGGGATCAGCTTGACGTCCCAGATGTCGCGCGGCGGCTTTTCCTGTTCGATCAGGTCGCGCATTTCGCTGAGGTCGGCCAGAAGCCCGGCTTCATCGCGCGGTCTCGCCAGCACCTCGTCGATCAACGCGCGCGCCTCATCGCGCAGGCTGTCGTCGCCCGCCACGGTGCGGGCGCGGGTCAGCGCCATGTGCTCCCAGGTCCAGGCCTCCTCGGCCTGGTATTTGGCGAAGGCCCGGATCGAGGTCGCCACCGGGCCCTTGTTGCCCGAGGGCCTGAGCCTGAGATCGACCTCGTAGAGAATACCTTCAGCGGTGGGCGCCGAGAGTGCCGCCACCAGCCGCTGGGTCATGCGGGTGTAGTAGCGCACTGGATCGAGCGGCTTGGGCCCGTCGGAATCGTCGCCGTCCGGGTCATGATCATAGAGCAGGATGATGTCGATGTCCGAGCCTGCGGTCAGTTCATAGCTGCCGAGCTTGCCCATGCCGATGACGCAGGCGCGGCCGCCGGGCACCTTGCCATGGGCCTCCTCCATGCCTTTACGCACCGCCTCAAGCGCCGCCCCGATGATCAGATCAGCCAGATGGGAGAAGCTGCGCGCGGCGCGCTCGGGCGAGATTGCGCCGGTCAATAGCCGCACGCCGATGAGGAATTTTTGTTCCAGGGCGACGATGCGCAGCCGGTCGAGGATCTCCTCATAATCGTTGGCGCCCTCGAGAAAGGCCTTGAGCCGCTCGGAGAGATAGTCACGCGTGGGCAGTTCCGCCATCAGCCCCGGATCGAGCATGCCGTCAAACACATGCGGCTTGCGGGCGATGATCTCGGCCAGCCGGGGGGCGGCGGCCATGATCGTCACCATCAGCGACAGCAGGCCCGGATTGCTGCCAATCAGCGAGAACAGCTGGATGCCCGCAGGCAGGCCGGAGATGAAAGCGTCGAATCTCAGCAGCGCCTCGTCGGCGCGCTTGGTGGCGCCGAACACCTTGAGCAATTCCGGCGTCAGCTCCGTCAACCGTTCGCGCGCCTCCACCGACTGGGTGGCGCGGTAGCGGCCATAATGCCAGGTGCGGATGGTGCGCGATATGTCGGACGGGCGCTCGAAGCCCAATTCGGCCAGCGTCTTGAGCGTGCCGGGATCGTCATCCTCGCCGGTGAAGACCAGATTGCCGACGGCGCCCGAAAGCCCCTGCTCCTTCTCGAACAGTTCTGCATAGCACTGTTCGACGCGGGCTAGAACGGCGACATATTTCCTGCCGAAGCTTGCCGTATCGGCATCCCCCATCATCAGCGCGATGCGGGCGAGTTCGGCCTCGCTTTCAGGCAGGGTGTGGCTCTGCTCGTCGCGCACCATCTGGATGCGGTGCTCGACGTCGCGCAGATACCAGTAGCTTTCGGCAAGCGTCCTGGCGGTGGCGGGATCGATCCACCGCGCCCGCGCCAGGGCCACCAGCATCTCGTCGGTGCGGCGCAATCTGAGCCGCGGCATGCGTCCACCGGCGATCAATTGCTGGGTTTGGACGAAGAACTCGATCTCGCGAATGCCGCCGCGGCCGAGCTTGACATTGTGGCCCTTGACCGCGATGTCGCCGAAACCGCGATGGGCGTGGATCTGCCGCTTGATCGAATGGATGTCCGATATGGCGGCGAAATCGAGATATTTGCGGAAGACGAAGGGAATCAGTTCCTTGAGAAAGTTCTCGCCGGCGCCGAGATCGCCCGCCACCGGACGCGCCTTGATGAAGGCGGCCCGCTCCCAGTTCTGGCCGCGGCTTTCGTAATAGTGCATGGCCGCGTCAACCGGGAACGCCAACGGCGTCGAGCCTGGGTCGGGTCTCAGCCGCAGGTCGGTTCGAAACACGTAGCCGTCACCGGTGCGCTCCTGCATGATCCGCACCAGCCGCCGCACCATGCGGGCAAACACGTCGGTGACCTCGTCGCGATCCCTGACCACGCCCGCGGCCGGATCGAAAAACACCACGATATCGATGTCGGAGGAGTAATTGAGCTCGTGGGCGCCATGCTTGCCCATGCCGAGCACGATGAGGCCGGAATTCTCACATGGATTGTCCGGGTCGGGCAGGATCAGCTTGCCGGCCTCGTGGCCCGCGCGCAGCAGATGATCAAACGCCGCGCCGAGCGCCGCGTCGGCCAGATCGCTCAGCACCGCGGTGGTGTGGCGGGCATCCGTCAACCGGGCAAGATCATGCAGCGCCAGGATCAGTGATACCCGCCGCTTGGCCCGGCGCAAATCGCGCATCACGTCGGCTT
>LADQ01000162.1 GCA_000961635.1 Hoeflea sp. BRH_c9
TGTTCCGATTCACTTATGTTTATAACCGGAAAGGCCGTGACCTTGAAAGCGGTGCTGCTGGATAAAGCATCAATGCAACGATGATCGTGCGGATTTCCGCCGATTTCAACGCCAATCCGGCATTTCGATCCGCGGAACACTGCGCTTGCGGCGTCTTTGCCTCGACCTGACGGCGGCATGGCGCTGTCGTGACCACAACCCCGGAATTCCGGAAAGGGAGCCCAAAAGGCATGTCGCCCGAAACCGCAGGGAGGGAAGAAGTGGAGGTTTCTGTTGCCAGGTACCTCCGAACCCCGCCCAGAAGTGCGACCCTCTAGGACTTGATTTGAAGTGTCACACCGCAATTAAGCAGCGAGACGAGCTTCCGCATAGTTGTCATTTGCAACTACAAGTTTAGCCCGATAACGGTGGTACAATGCCGAACAAAAAGCCGCTCTTTACACCCTCGTCGATCCTGTTTCGCCCCCATCATCATCCGGCCGCAGGCCGTTTCGGCAGTTCGCCGGATCATGGTGGAGGCGCCGGGTACCGCCCCCGGGTCCGAATGGTTTATTTCAACGCTCGTTTATTGTCATAGCTGCTTGCGCAGCACACCCAATATAGGGTGCGCGATGCGCGAAGAAAAGGGCTAATCACAATCTCTGATTCCGCCACGGCCGGCGACGGCCGCGACCCGGCCGGAATCTATTTCGGCACCAACAGCGGCTCGGTGTTCGCAAGCCGTGATGAGGGCGACAGCTGGGACGAGATCGCCCGCCACCTGCCGACCGTTCTGGCCGTCGAAGTGCTCGACTGCGGCTGATGCCGGGAAAACCTGCGGCAAGCGTTTCGACGCAGCGTCAAACCGGGTAGGATCGCGGTTCCTCGAATCATCCGGCGGCGGCCATGCAGCAATATCACGATCTCCTTCGCCTTGTTCTCGATCAGGGCTCCGACCGCGACGACCGCACCGGCACCGGCACGCGCAGCCTGTTCGGCCACCAGATGCGCTTTGACCTGGGCGAGGGCTTTCCGGCGCTGACCACCAAGAAGCTGCATCTCAAATCGATCATTCACGAGCTGTTGTGGTTCCTCAAGGGCGACACCAACATCGCCTATCTCAAGGCCAATGGCGTGTCGATCTGGGATGAATGGGCCGACGAGAATGGCGATCTCGGCCCGGTCTATGGCGCGCAGTGGCGCTCCTGGCCTGCGGCCGATGGCGGCACGATCGACCAGATCGCGGGTGTCCTGAACCAGATCCGCACCAATCCGTCCTCGCGCCGGCTGATCGTTTCGGCCTGGAACCCGGCGGAGGTCGACCGGATGGCGCTGCCGCCCTGCCATTGCCTGTTCCAGTTCTATGTCTCGGGTGGCAAACTGTCCTGCCAGCTCTATCAGCGCTCCGCCGACATCTTCCTGGGCGTGCCCTTCAACATCGCCTCCTATGCGCTTCTGACCATGATGGTGGCGCAGGTTACCGGTCTCGAACCGGGCGACTTCGTCCACACGCTGGGCGACGCCCATATCTACAAGAACCATTTCGATCAGGCGCATCTGCAACTCTCAAGGGAGCCGAAGGCCTTGCCGGTGATGCGGATCAATCCGGATGTCACTGACCTGTTCGCCTTCGCCTATGAGGATTTCAAGCTGGAAGCCTACGACCCGCATCCGGCGATTTCCGCCCCGATCGCGGTGTGATCCGGCCTATGAGCGAAGCTGATCCGAAAATCGTCCTGGTCGCCGCCCACGCCCGCAACATGGTCATCGGCCGTGATGGCGACATGCCATGGCGGCTGCCGACAGATCTCAAACATTTCAAGGCGGTGACCCTTGGCACTCCGGTGATCATGGGCCGCAAGACCTTTCTCTCCATCGGCCGGCCGCTGCCGGGGCGCGCCAACATCATCGTGTCGCGCTCGGGCTTCGCCGCCGATGGCGTCGAAACGGTCGCGAGCCTCAAGGCCGCGATCGAGCTCGCCCGGCATCATGCGCGCCAATCCGGCGCGGCCCAGGTCTCCGTGCTCGGCGGCGGCGAGATCTATGCCCAGGCCATTGACCTCGCCGATGAGCTGGTTCTCACCGAAGTCGATGCGGATATCGAAGGCGATACGGTCTTTCCGGCGATTGATTCGAGCCTGTGGCAAAAAGTCAGCCATTCGGATCCGGTGAAGTCTGAAAAGGACAGCCATTCCGTCCGCTTTGCCGTCTGGCGGCGGCGAGATCGATAATTCGACCGGAATTCGCCGCAATTGACGCCCGAACACACAATGCCGCGTTGAAAGCGGCCGGTTCGATACCTATAACGAGGACAGAGTGCGTGCGCCGGAAATTTGTCCGGTGCGCGCCGTAACACGGTTTGGAAAGAGGTCTTGATGCCCTGGAGCAATCAAAACGGAGGAGGCGGCGGCCCATGGGGCGGCGGCGGAGGCAACAATCAGGGTCCATGGGGCAAGGGTCCGCAACCGCCACGCGGCGGCGGCAATCCGCCAGACCTTGAGGAGTTGATCCGGCGCGGCCAGGACAAGCTGCGCCAGGTGCTTCCCGGCGGCGGCGGCGGCTCGGGCAGCAGCAGGCTGATTGCCGGCCTGGTTGTTCTCGGCCTCGTCGGCCTGTGGCTGATGCAGGCGATCTACACCGTCCAGCCGGACGAGCGCGGCGTCGAACTGCGCTTCGGCAAGCCCAAGGACGAGATTTCCCAGCCGGGTCTTCACGTGATTTTCTGGCCGTTCGAAACTGTCGAAATGGCCACCATCGTCGAGCGCGAAATGAGCACCGGCGGCTCGTCGCGCACCGGATCGACCGACGGCCTGATGCTGTCGGGCGATCAGAACATCGTCGATGTCGAGTTCAAGCTGCTCTATTCCGTGCAGGATCCACAGGCGTTCCTGTTCAATCTCGCCCGTCCGGAGGACACGCTGCGGCAGATCGCCGAAAGCGCCATGCGCGAAGTGGTGGGCCGCAGGCCGGCTCAGGATATTTTCCGCGACAATCGTGAAGCGATCGCTGCGGAAGTGCAGGCTATCATCCAGAGCGGGATGGACGCTTTCCCCGCGGGCATCGCCATCAACCAGGTAGCGATCGAGGATGCGGCGCCGCCGCGTGAAGTGGCTGACGCCTTTGACGAGGTTCAGCGCGCCGAGCAGGACGAAGACCGCTTCGTTGAAGAATCCAACCAATACGCCAACCAGAAGCTTGGTCAGGCGCGTGGTGAAGGCGCCCAGCGCCGCGAGGAAGCTTCCGCCTACAAGGACCGTGTCGTCAATGAAGCGACCGGTGAAGCCGGCCGTTTCCTCTCGGTCTATGAAGAATACGCCAAGGCGCCGGAAGTGACCCGGTCGCGGCTCTATCTCGAGACACTCGAAAAGGTACTCGGCGGATCCGACAAGGTCATCATCGGCCAGGATGGCGGCGGTTCCGGCGTGGTGCCTTATCTGCCGCTGCCTGAAGTCCGCAAGAATGCTGGAGGCACCAACTAATGGCCAATCGTCTTCCTATTATCCTCGGTCTTCTGGCCGTCATCGTCTTTCTCGTCTGGTCGTCGATCTTCGTCGTCAATGAACGCGAACAGGCCATCGTCGTCCGCTTCGGTGAAATCCAGGATGTGAAAACCGAACCGGGACTTTACTTCAAGCTTCCCTTCGCCTTCATCGACGCCGACACGGTGCAATATGTCGAGGACCGGGTGCTTCGCTTCGACCTTGATGATATCCGCGTGCAGGTTTCGGGCGGCAAGTTCTACGAAGTCGACGCCTTCGTGCTCTACAAGATCGCCGATGCGAAGCGGTTCCGTCAGACCGTCTCCGGCGATCAGGTCGCGGCCGAATCCCGGCTCCGTACCCGCCTGAACTCGGCCTTGCGTACCGTCTACGGTCTGCGCGGATTTGAATCGGCGCTGTCGGAAGAGCGTACCTCGATGATGCGGGAAGTGCGCGATCAGTTGCGTCCGGAGGCCGAATCGCTCGGCCTGCGCATCGACGATGTGCGTATCCGCCGCACCGACCTCACCCAGGAAGTCTCGCAGCAGACCTTTGAACGGATGAAGGCCGAACGTCTGGCCGAAGCCGAACTGATCCGCGCCCGAGGCAATGAAGCGGCACAGCGTATTCGCGCCATCGCCGACCGTCAGGTTGTCGAGATCGTGTCCGAAGCCGCGCGTGATGCGGAAATCATCCGAGGCGAGGGCGATGGCGAACGCAACGCCATCTTCGCCGAGGCGTTCTCGCGTGATCCGGAGTTCTTCGAATTCTACCGTTCGATGAACGCCTATGGCCAGGCGCTTGCCGACACCGGCACCACCATGGTGCTGTCGCCGACATCGGAGTTCTTCCGCTATTTCAACAGTGCAGCCGGCGCCAAGGCAGCCGCCCCAGCGGCGGACCCGGCTGTTCCGGCCAACTGATTGAAGGGTGATCGCCAGTGAGCACGTTCTTTCTGGCGGTTGGACTTGTGTGTGTTGTGGAGGGGCTGGCCTATGCGCTGGCCCCTTCCTTTATCCGCCGCATGGCGGAGGAATTGCCCAAACTCGGCGATGAACATCTGCGACTTTTCGGTGTTGCGGCGCTGGCGATCGGAGTAGGGCTGGTCTATCTGGCGCAGCATGTCTGACGCGCCACCTGCGCGGCATGACGCAAGCGTGACTGGACGGGCCGGAATAGCGTCATAATTTGTCATCACTGCCAATGGGCATTGTCGTTCAAGGAGACCGTCCCGATGAGGAACATTCGCTTTCGCGCAGTCACGATGGCATTTGCCGCGGCCATGATGTTGGCCGCGCCGGTGACCATGCCGGCCTTCGCCCAGTCCAACACCGGCCCTGCCTCGGTGGCCGATCTCGCCGAGGGTCTGCTTGATGCGGTGGTCAATATTTCCACCTCCCAGAATGTCGACAGCGGCGTCGCCCAGCCGCGACTGCAGGCCCCGGATGGCTCGCCGTTTCAGGATTTCTTCGACGAATATTTCAATGATCGCGACCAGGGCGGGCCACGCAGCCGCAAGGTGTCCTCGCTCGGCTCGGGTTTCGTCATCGATGCGGAAGAGGGCATCATCGTCACCAACAATCACGTCATCGAGGGCGCCGATTCCATCGAGGTCAATTTCGCCGACGGCTCCAAGCTCCCCGCCGAACTGGTCGGCGCCGACGCCAAGACCGATCTTGCCGTGCTCAAGGTCAAGCCGGTCAAGCCGCTGACCGAGGTGCCGCTCGGCGATTCCAGCTCCATGCGCATCGGCGACTGGGTGATGGCCATCGGCAATCCCTTCGGGCTTGGCGGCACGGTGACGGTCGGCATCATTTCGGCGCGCGGGCGCGACATCAATTCCGGCCCCTACGACAATTTCATCCAGACCGACGCCGCCATCAACCGCGGCAATTCCGGCGGCCCGCTGTTCAACATGAATGGCGACGTCATCGGCATCAACACGGCGATCATTTCGCCGTCGGGCGGCTCCATCGGCATCGGTTTCGCAGTGCCGACCGAACTCGCGCTGAACGTCATCAACCAGCTGCGCGAATTTGGCGAAACCCGGCGTGGCTGGCTCGGCGTCCGCATTCAGCCGGTCACCGACGATATCGCCGAAAGCCTCGGCATGGCCGAGGCCAGGGGCGCCCTGGTGGCGGGCGTCATTCGTGGCGGTCCGGTCGACGACGGCTCGATTGAAGCCGGCGACGTGATCATCCGCTTTGATGGCAAGGATGTCGATGACATGCGCGATCTGCCGCGTGTGGTCGCCGAGAGTCCGATCGGCAAGGCGGTAGACGTGGTGGTCATCCGCAAGGGCGAGGAACAGACCGTCAAGGTGACGCTCGGCCGGCTGGAAGGCAGCGAGGAACTGGCAAGCGCCGCAACCGATGGCGACAGCGACGCGGAGGCGCTCGAGCAGCCCGTCTCCGTGACGACGCTCGGGATGACGCTGGCCGAACTCACCGATGATGTCCGGGAGCAATTCGGCATCGCCGAGGAAGTCGAAGGCGTCGTCATCACCGAGGTGGAAGCCGATTCCGCCGCAGCCGAGAAGCGCATCGAACCCGGCAACGTCATCGCCGAGATTGCCCAGGAAAAGGTGACGACGCCGCAGGACGTGATCGACCGCATCGCCGCCTTGAAGCAGGACGGCCGCCGCAACGCGCTTCTGATGCTGGCCGGATCCACCGGCGAACTGCGCTATGTCACGGTCCGGATGGACTGATCCGGGTAGGGCATGGATTGCAACGAAACAGGCGGCTTTCGGGCCGCCTTTTGCGTGCCGGGACGGGACCGAGAGTCAGGGACGCGGATCGGCTGGGAACATCTCGTAGAAGGCATGGCGCTTGAGGTGGGGCATGGTGTCAGGCACCGCCGGGTGGTCGAAGTCGAGCTCCGGTCGTGGTCGCATGCCGATGCGCCGCATCACCGCGATGGATGGCTGGTTGCGGGTCACCGCAAAGGCCACGATGCGGTCAAGCCCCAGATCGTCAAAACCATGCGCCAGCAGCGCCCGCGCGGCCTCGCTGGCGAGCCCCTTGCCCCAGGCTTCGGGCACATAGCGCCATCCGATTTCGACGCCAGCGCCGATGACCTCTTCATCCCGTATTGCGGCGAGCCCGGTGAAACCGAGCGGCGCGCCAGTGTCGCGGTCTTCCGCCACCGCCCACCCGAAACCAATTTCCTGACCGCGGGCACGCATCAGATCGAACACATCATCGGCTTCCTCGCGGGATCGGCGGAACGGGAAGAACTCGAGCATCTTCTCCTCCGAATTGACCCGGTGAAAGAACGCCCGGTCGGCTTCGGTATCTTCCCAGCTACGGATCAGCAGACGGTTCGTCGTCAGCAGGGTTCCTGTTTTCATGACGTCACGAAATCGCTGCGGCGATAGCCCTGCAGATACAGCAGCGCCGTCAGGTCACCATGATCGATGCGGATATCGGCCTGGGCCGCCACCGAGGGCTTGGCGTGCAGCGCCACGCCCGAGCCGGCGCGGGAGAGCATGCCGAGATCGTTGG
>LADQ01000100.1 GCA_000961635.1 Hoeflea sp. BRH_c9
GCCGCCGATTGCCTGGCCGAGATGGGAGTCGACACCGCCGCCCCGCCAGCCGCCGCCATCGCCGAACGCGCCAAGCTCGCCGCGTGAGCCACCCTTTCAGTTTTCAGACGACCCAATTGAAGGACAGGAAATGAACAATTCCACCCATGCCCCCGTCGTGGCCAATGACCGCTCCTACCCGTGGCCGAAAGTGCCGGCCATCGCGATCTGCCTCGACGGCTGCGAGCCGGAATATCTGACGCAGGCGATCAAGGCCGGGCTGATGCCGACCCTGAAGCGGATGCGCGAGACCGGCACCGACCGGCTGGCCCATTCGGTGATCCCGAGCTTCACCAATCCCAACAACCTCTCCATTGCCACCGGCCGCCCGCCAATCGTGCACGGTATCTGCGGCAATTATCTCTATGAGCCGGAAACCGGCAAGGAAGTGATGATGAACGACGTGCGCTTCCTGCGCGCGCCGACCCTGTTCTCAAAATTCTACGAGGCCGGCGCCCGCGTCGCCATCGTCACCGCCAAGGACAAGCTGCGCGCGCTGCTCGGCGCCGGGCTGAAGTTCGACGACGACCGCGCCAAGTGCTTCTCGGCCGAGAAATCCGACAGCTCGACGGTTGCCGAGCATGGCCAGGACGCCGCCTCGACATGGCTCGGCATGAAGCAGCCGGAGGTCTACTCGGCCGATCTTTCGGAATTCGTCTTTGCCGCCGGCGTCAAGCTGCTGGCCGAATGGAAGCCGGATGTGATGTATCTCACCACCACCGACTATGTTCAGCACAAATACGCCCCCGAACAGCCCGAAGCGCAGAGCTTCTACAAGATGTTCGACAAATATCTGACTGAGCTTGACGCCATGGGGGCGGCCATCGTGGTCACCGCCGATCATGGCATGAAGCCCAAGCACCTGGCCGATGGCTCCCCCGCCGTGGTCTATGTCCAGGACCTGCTTGATCAGTGGCTGGGGGAGGCCGCGGCCCGCCTGATCCTGCCGATCACGGATCCTTACGTGGTGCACCACGGCGCGCTCGGTTCGTTTGCCACGGCCTATCTGCCCAAGGGCGCCGACCAGGCCGATATCATCGCGAAATTGAAGGCGACCGACGGCATCACCCATGTTCTGACGCGGCAAGAGGCGGTCGAGCGGTTCGAGCTGCCGGGCGACCGGATCGGCGACATCGTTCTGGTTTCCGGCGAAAACATCACCATCGGCACCTCGGCCCATCGCCATGATCTGGCGGCCCTGAACGAGCCGCTGCGCAGCCATGGCGGGTTGACCGAACAGGAAGTGCCTTTCATCGTCAACCGCGTCATCGACCTGCCGAGCCAGCCGGTGTTGCGCAACTTTGACGCCTTCTTCTACGCCACCACCGCCGCGGCGCTCTGAAAGGACCTGCCATGAACGCCACCGCCCCACTGCATGACCCGCGCAGCCGCAAGCGCGAAATCCGCCATGAAGCCATGCGCATCGGCGGCGAGAAGGTCTTCACCGACGAGGTGGTCGAGGTTCGCTACCCCTATACCGACGAGGTGATCGGCACCGTGCCGGCCGGCCAGGCCGAGCATGCCAGGCGCGCCTTTTCCATCGCCGCCGCCTACAAGTCCAAACTGTCGCGCTATGATCGGCAGCAGATCCTGTTCCGCGCCGCCGAACTGATCAAGGCCCGGCGCGAGGACCTGGCCTATTGGCTGGTCTTGGAGCTGGGCATCTGCTGGCAGCACGCGCTCTACGAGACGGGCCGCGCCTATGACGTGTTCACGCTCGCCGGGCAGATGGCCATCCTCGATGACGGCCAGATCTTCTCCTGCGATCTCACCCCCCAGGGCAAGGAGCGCAAGATCTTCACCCTGCGCGAGCCGGTGCGGGCGATTTCGGCGATCACGCCGTTCAACCACCCGCTCAACATGGTCAGCCACAAGATCGCGCCGGCGATCGCCACCAACAATTGCGTGGTCTGCAAGCCGACCGAACTGACGCCGCTCACCGCCATTGCGCTGGCCGACATTCTCTACGAGGCCGGCCTGCCGCATGAGATGTTCCAGGTGGTCACCGGCTGGCCGAAGGATATCGGCGACGAGATGATCACCAATCCCGACATTGACATCATCACCTTCACCGGCGGCGTGCCGGTGGGCAAGATGATCGCCGCCAAGGCCGGCTACAAGCGTTGCGCGCTGGAACTGGGCGGCAATGACCCGCTGATCATCCTCAACGACCTCTCCGACGCCGACCTCGACAAGGCCGCGACCATCGCGGTTGCCGGCGCCACCGGCAATTCCGGCCAGCGCTGCACGGCGGTCAAGCGCATCCTGGTGCAGGAAAGCGTCGCCGACCGCTTTGTGCCGATGGTTCTGGAAAAAGCCAAGAAACTGCGCTTCGGCGATCCGATGGATCCGGAAACGCAATTGGGTTGCGTGGTCCACGCCAAGGCAGCCGAGACCTTTGAAAACCGGGTCTATGACGCGGAGGCGCAAGGCGCCAAAATCCTCTATCATCCGGGCCGCCAGGGCGCGCTGTTGCCGCCGATCGTCATCGATCATGTCCCGCATGGTTCGGAACTGGTGATGGAGGAAACATTCGGCCCCATCGTCCCCATCGTCCGCGTGCCCGACAATGACATCGAGGTGATGGCGATCTCCAACAGCACCCAGTACGGCCTGTCCTCGGGCGTCTGCACCAATGACCTCAACCGCGCCATCGCCTTCGTCAACGGGCTCGAGGTCGGCACCGTCAACATCTGGGAACAGCCGGGCTACCGCATCGAAATGTCGCCCTTCGGCGGCATCAAGGACAGCGGCAATTCGGTCAAGGAAGGCGTGCTGGAGGCGATGAAATTCTTCACCAACGTCAAGACCTATTCGCTGCCCTGGCCGCGCTGAGGCGAGAGTGTGCGGGGGCGTGATTGGAATGTGAAAACAACGGCCTGCAGCGTTTTCCGGATTCGACCAGGAAGGCGCTTGAAGTACAGGACAACGGCAGCATCGACGCGGCCTGCGGGTCGCGGTTTCCCTGAAGGGCCCGCGCGATGAAGATCACCCACACCGAAGGCGAATCCAACACCTCAGCCGCCCGGCGCGCCTGGGCCGCCAGGCACCCCGACGCTGCGACCCGCGATCTGCTCAGGCGCGACGCCGACGCCTTCCTGCATCAGAGCCTGTCGAGCCCCTGCGTCTCCACCATCGTCAGGGCCGAGGGCATCTGGATCGAGGATACCGCCGGCCGGCGCTACATGGATTTTCACGGCAACTCCGTGCACCATATCGGCTATGCCCACCCACGGCTGGTCGCCGCCATCAAGGACCAGCTCGATCAGCTCTCCTTTGCGCCGCGCCGGTTCACCAACGAGCCCGCCGTGGCGCTTGCCGAAAAGCTCGGCCGGATCGCCCCGGGGGATCTCAACAAGGTGCTGTTCACCACCGGCGGGTCCGACGCCAACGAGGTGGCGCTGAAGATCGCCCGCGCCGCCACCAGCCGGTTCAAGACCGTCTCCTTCTGGGATGCGTTTCATGGCGCGGGCTTTGGCGCGGCCAGCGTCGGCGGCGAGGCAACCTTCCGCAGCCATATCGCCGGTCCGTTGATGACCGGCACCGAGCATGTCGCCCCGTTTGGCTGCTACCGCTGTCCCTACAATCATCCCGGACCCGAGAGCTGCGGGCTCGCCTGCGCCAAAATGGTCGACTATGTGCTCGGCCGCGAAGGCGATATCGCCGCCGTCATCGCCGAGCCGATGCGTGCCGTTCCCACCGTTCCGCCGCCGGGATTCTGGAAGGCGGTGCGCGAGGCCTGCAACCGCCATGGCGCGCTGTTGATCATGGATGAAATCCCCACCGGACTTGGCAAGACCGGCCGCATGTTCGCCTTCGAACATGACGAGGTGATCCCCGACATCGTCACCCTCGGCAAGGCGCTGGGCGGCGGCATCCTGCCCATCGCCGCCGTGGTGGCCCGCCATGATCTCGATGTCTGCGGCGACTTCGCCATCGGCCATTACACCCATGAGAAAAACCCGGTGACGGCGCGCGCCGCCCTGACCACGATCGAGATCATCGAGGACGAAGGCCTGGTGCAGCGATCCGCCGAACTGGGCGCTCATGCCTTGAACCGATTGAGAGAGTTTGCACCGAAAAGCCCCTTTGTCGGCGACGTCCGCGGCAGGGGGCTGATGTTCGGGGTCGAGATCGTCGAGGACCGGGAGAGCCGCGCGGAAGCCCGTGATCGCGCCGAACGCATCTATTACCGTTGCCTGGAGGCGGGGCTGAGCTTCAAGATCAGCGCCGGCTGCGTGCTCACCCTTTCGCCGCCCTTGACGATTGCGCGCGCCGATCTCGACTGGGCGCTCGACATTGTCGAGGCGGCAATCCTGGCCGAGGCGCTATAGGTCATGAAAATCGTCAGAACCGACCGGGAACTGCAGATGCCCGAAGTCGATGCGACGCTGCGCGGGCAGGGCCATGACCTCATCCTGCTGGCCGACGGGGTGTCGGAAGCGGACCTGGCCGCCACCGTGGCCGACGCCGATCTGATCCTGATGTGCTACACGCCGATCACCCGCCGCGTTCTTGCGGCTGCGCCCCGGTTGAAGGGGATCGTCAAATACGGCGTCGGCATCGATGCGATCGACATTCCGGCCGCCATCGAGCGCGGCATCCCGGTGGTCAATATCCCGGAATACGCCGAGGAAACCGTCGCCGAAGGCGCCTTCGCGCTGATGATGATGCTGGCCAAGAAGATGCAGCCGCTCTCTCGCGCCATGCAGCGCGATGGCTGGGCCTGGCCCGAGCAGCGCTGGCTGGCCAGCGACATCTCAGGCAAGACCGTTGGCATCATCGGGCTCGGCAAGATCGGCAAGAGCGTCGCCCGGATGGCCGGCGCCGGGTTCCGCGCCAATGTGATTGCCTACGACCCGGGCAAGACCGGTGCTGAAATCGAGGCCGCGGGGGCGACCAAATGCGATGATCTCATGCAGTTGCTGTCCGAAAGTGATATTGTGTCGCTCCACTGCACCTTGAATGACAGCACCTATCAGCTGATCGGTGAGCGGGAACTCAGGGCCATGAGGCCCGGCGCCTATCTGATCAACACGTCCCGCGGCGCGCTGGTTGATGAGGCCGCTCTGCTGCGGGCGCTGGAGCAGGGCTCGATCGCCGGGGCCGGACTTGATGTCTTTGCAAGCGAGCCATTGCACCGCTCCGGCCACGCTTTGAGCCGGCTTTTCGAGCTCGATCAGGTTATCCTGTCACCGCATCTGACTTTCTACACCGAGGAAGCTATGCAGCGGCTGCAGCAGGAAACGCTGGAACGCTGCTCCGAAATCCTCTCCGGCAAGCCGGTTCTGGTCAAATCGAATGATCCAAGGCTGCGGGCGCAGACGCGCGGGGTGAGCTTTGCCTGAGCCGGCCAAGGGTGTCCGCGCCAGCGCCAATTCATCGCTGAAAAAACGATACAATCATAAATTAAATAGATTTTACTTATTGATCATCCGTTCTCACACTCCAGCCCGGATCGGTCTCCAAAAACCAGTTCCCGTTTTTCCAGGATGGATTAAAATGGGAAAATTACAAAGCCAAGCCGGGACCTTTCGGAGGATCTGCCAAACCAGGAATCTGGAGCCCAACACCGCCAGCCGTCCGTCAAAAAAAGGGGAATAAAATGACCATCATCAACCGCTTGTCTCTCGGCGTCGCCATTTCGGCGCTGTGCGCCACCATGGCGTTCGCCGAAACTGAACTCACCGTCTACACCGCCGTCGAGGCGGAGGATCTCGCCCGCTACGCCGAAACCTTCAACAAGGATCACCCTGACATCAAGGTCAACTGGGTGCGTGATTCCACTGGAGTTATCACCGCCAAGCTTCTGGCGGAAAAGAACAATCCGCAGGCCGACCTGATCTGGGGCCTGGCCGCGACATCGCTGCTGGTGCTCAAGACCGAAGGCATGCTCGAGCCCTATGCTCCCGCCGGCCTCGACAAGCTTGATCCGAAATTCCGCGATGGCGACAACCCGCCGTCCTGGGTCGGCATGGATGCCTGGGTCGCCTCGATCTGCTACAACACGGTCGAAGGCGGCAAGCTCGGGCTGACGGCGCCGACCAGCTGGATGGACCTCACCAAGCCCGAATATGCCGGCCATGTGGTGATGCCGAACCCGGCCTCCTCGGGCACCGGCTTCCTCGACGTGTCATCCTGGTTGCAGATCTTCGGTGAAGACAAGGGCTGGGAATACATGGACGCGTTGCACAACAACATTGCCGCCTACACCCATTCGGGCTCCAAGCCGTGCAAGATGGCTGCCTCCGGCGAGACCGTGATCGGCGTTTCCTTCGCCTTCCGCGGCGCCAAGTCCAAGGCCGATGGCGCGCCGATCGAGATCATCGTCCCGAGCGAAGGCATTGGCTGGGACATGGAGGCGTCGGCGCTGATCGCCGGCACCGCCAAGGAAGAGGCAGCCAAGACCCTTCTCGATTGGTCGATCACGCCAAAGGCCATGGAAATGTATAATGTCGGCTACGCTGTCGTCGGCATTCCCGGCATCGCCAAGCCGGTGGAGCATTTCCCTGAAGGCATCACCGACGCCATGATCGACAATGATTTTGAATGGGCCGCCAACAACCGGTCCGCCATTCTCGACGAGTGGACCAAGCGGTACGACACCAAGTCCGAACCCAAGGGCTGACCCTTCCGGTTGCCGAGCGCGGGGACGCAGTGCGGTGCGCTGCGTCCCGCCATGTTCTCCAGCTGGAAGATAATGATGACTTCAGACCACACAGGCGGGGCGCAAGCCGCTGGCGCCGCTCCCTATCTGCAAATCAAGGGTCTGTGGAAGGCCTTTGGCGACTTTCTGGCGCTCAAGGATATCAACCTCGATATCGAAGCCGGCGAGTTCATCTGTTTTCTTGGACCTTCTGGCTGTGGCAAGACCACCTTGCTGCGCGCGGTTGCCGGGCTCGATCCGCAGACGCGGGGCAACATCCGTCAGGCCGGCGTCGATATCTCGAGCCTGCCGCCGTCCCGGCGTGATTATGGCATTGTGTTTCAGTCCTATGCGCTGTTTCCCAACCTGACGGTCGCCCGCAACATCGCCTTCGGGCTTGAGAATACCGGGCGCCCTAAGGCTGAAATCAAGGCGCGCGTCGCCGAATTGCTCAACCTTGTCGGTCTGCCCGAACAGGCGGACAAATATCCAGCCCAGCTTTCCGGCGGCCAGCAACAGCGCATCGCGCTGGCCCGCGCCATCGCCATCAAGCCGGGCCTTCTGCTGCTCGATGAACCGCTGTCGGCTCTGGACGCCAAGGTTCGCGTTCATTTGCGGCATGAAATCAAGGGGTTGCAGCGCAAGCTCGGCGTCACCACGATCATGGTGACCCATGATCAGGAAGAAGCGCTGTCGATGGCCGACCGCATCGTCGTCATGAACCACGGCACGGTCGAACAGATCGGCACGCCCACCCAGATCTACCGCCATCCGGCCACGCTGTTCGTCGCAGATTTCATTGGCGAGACCAACAAGGTGGCTTCTGTCTTCAAAGGCTCGAGAGTGGCGCTCGGCAATCTCTCGCTGTCGACTGCGGCAACAGGCTTTGCCGAGGGCGACGCGGTGACCATCGCCGTGCGCCCCGAGGACGTGGTGCCGCACAGCACCGCGGTGATGGGCGAGGGCGGGTTGAACATGTTGCCGGTGACCATCACCGACATGGAGTTCCTCGGCTCGTTCTGGCGCAGCCATTTGCGCAGCCCGGTGCTGGGCGACACCCCGCTGATCGCCAATTTCTCGATCAATGCCGTGCGCCGGCTCGACATGAAGCCAGGCACGGATCTGGTGGCGGAACTGCCCGCCGAACGTGTCCTCGTTTTCCCCCGGGGGGCGTGAGCATGACCGATCTGAGCCTTCCCGCCGGACCTGCGATCAAGCTGAAGCTCGACCGGGACGGCGCCATCAAGCGGCTGTTCATGGGCATTATCGCGCTCTACCTGGTCGTCGCGCTGGCCTTGCCACTCTACACGATGCTGTCCAAGAGTTTCGTCACCTACAGCTTCGAGCTGGACCGCTACGAGTTTCAGGTCAGCGACGAGGCAGGCGTCTTTGGCGATCCCGTCACCGCCGCTGCCCTCAACCAGCAATTGGGCGTGTTTACCGCCGATGACCTGCGCTCAAATTCCGACGGGCGGCTCACGGCCACGGATTTCTTCCCGGATTTCAGTTTCCGAAGCCCGGTGAAATATCGCCTTCGCGGCACCACCGCGAATGCTCCCTATCTGGTCGGCCTCGATTTGCAGAACACCACCGAATGGCGCGAGTATGACAGCAACACGTTCCGCCGCATCAATCTGCGCCCGGTGACTTCGGTCGGCCCGCAGAATTATGTCGAATATTTCTCCAATCCGACGTTGTTCTCCTCGATCGAGAATTCGGTGTTCATCGCCGCCGTCAGCACCGTGCTCACCGTTGTCTTCGCCTTTGGCTTCGCCTATGCGCTCAACCGCAGCTGCATGCGGTTCAAGGGGTTTTTCAGGCTGGTGGCGATGATGCCGATTCTGGTGCCGTCGCTTCTGCCCGGCATCGCGCTGATCTATCTGTTCGGCAATCAGGGCATGCTGAAGTCGCTGTTGATGGGGCAAAGCATCTATGGCCCGCTTGGCATCGTCATCGGATCGGTGTTCTTCACCTTTCCGCATGCGATGATCATCATCACCACAGCACTTTCCATTGCCGATCAGCGCCAGTATGAAGCCGCCGAAAGCCTGCGCGCCAGCAAATGGCGCACTTTCTGGACCGTGACCATTCCCGGCGCGCGCTATGGCCTGATCTCCGCCGCTTTCGTCACCTTCACCCTGGTCATCACCGATTTCGGCCTGCCCAAGGTCATTGGCGGCCAGTACAATGTGCTCGCCATCGACATCTACAAGCAGGTGATCGGTCAGCAGAATTTCGAGATGGGCGCGGTGGTGTCGGTCATTCTGCTGATCCCGGCCGTTCTGGCGTTTTACGTCGACCGCCAGGTGCAGAAGAAACAGGTCTCGCTGCTGTCGGCCCGCTCGGTGCCCTATCAGCCCAGGCCCAATCGCCGCTTCGACGCGCTGTGTCTTGGCTGGTGCGCGCTGATGGCGGTGTTCATCGTCGGCATCATCGCCATCTGCCAATATGCGGCGCTGATCAAGTTCTGGCCTTACGATCTCAGCCTCAGCCTCAACAATTACGCCTTCGACAAGATGGATGGCGGCGGCTGGGCGGCCTATTGGAATTCGATCAAGCTCGCCGGGCTGACGGCGGTTTTCGGCACCGTCATCGTCTTCACCGGGGCCTATATGGTCGAAAAGATCGACGGTTTCAAAACCGGGCGCGGCATCTTCCAGTTCCTCGCCATGCTGCCGATGGCGGTGCCTGGAATGGTGCTGGGGCTGGCCTATATCTTCTTCTTCAACAACCCGGCCAATCCGCTCCATGTCATCTACGGCACCATGACCATCCTGGTGGTGTCGACCGTCACCCATTTCTACACGGTGGGCCATCTGACCGCGCTGACGGCGCTCAAACAGATTGACGCCGAGTTCGAGCCTGTCGCCAGTTCGCTGCGGCAGCCTTTCTACCGCCTGTTCACGCGCGTCACCGTGCCGGTCTGCCTGCCGGCCATCCTCGACATCTCGATCTATATGTTCGTCAATGCGATGACGACGGTGTCGGCGGTGGTGTTCATCTATTCGACCCACACGGCGCTCGCCTCGGTGGCGGTGTTGAACATGGACGATGCCGGCGACATCGCGCCGGCGGCGGCGATGGGAATGATGATTTTCTACACCAATGCCGGCGCGCGGCTGCTGCATCTGTTCGCCTCGCGGCGGATCCTCGGCAGAACCCAGGCCTGGCGCCTGCGATAATCATGCCGCGTGCAAACCGTGCGGCGGTTTCGGGCATCATTTTAAAAGTTCTGCGGCGACCTTTGCGCAACCCTTTGGATAGGCGGCGCTGCAGAACGAGACAATCCGACGGGCTGCGCCAAGGCGGCCTCAGGCTGCCTCGCTCATGCCCCCGGTTTCGAGCTGTCTCATTGTAATGTGGCGCCCGACGAAACTGCGCAGATGCAGCAGCGCCTTGTCGAGGTCGGCCGCCTGCTCGATCAGATCATAATTGCCGGGCTCGGAAGAAAGATCGCCGAACAGCCCGGCTGAAATGCGGCACATATTGTTCAGGCATCCATATATCAACTGTTTTTGACGATTGGGGGTGGATGGATCCGTGGCGAGGCGGATAATATCCGGTTCCTTGTCGCTGTGGATCTGCTGGAGTTTCGCCAGTCGAAGCGCATGGGTCATGGGCATGTCCTGATTGGAGTTGTTGCGGTAAACTCAAATCACGCTGTGCATTACTGGAACTACTCAACTGATGGTTGGCAGGATTGGCGATTCGCTGAACAATGTCCACGCCGGTTGCATTCCGGCTAAGGATTGCACAAGCTTGGCGCAAGTCTGAAGGCTGCATCCCGTCTCACGCCACCGCGGCATTGGGCGCGGCCACTCGATCCCCCTTACTGGTCAGCCGTCAAAAACGCCTGTCCTTCCGGGCAGGCTTGAATTAAACACACAATCCTGTGCGAATAGGCCCTTGCGCCGATTGGTCTGCATCTGCGAAAGCACCTAAGATGCATGACGCCATCTTTCCCTGAAACCTGTTTGCCGAGTGTGGCAGACACCATCCGCCCGCGAGCCATGGCCATGACCGATCCAGCCGACCGCGACGAAGACAAGATGCCGCCGCCGCAGGCCTCGGATGTGATGGATCATGACGAGATTTACGGCGAGGATGGCTCGATCCGGCAGGATTATCTGACCGCGATCGGCGCCGCGATCGCCGACCGTGACATCCTGTTCCTGCGCGAGCATGTGGTCCGCCTGCACGAGTCCGAACTCGGCGATCTGCTCGAATCGATCAATGTCCAGCAGCGCCACGCGCTGGTAGCCTTGCTCGGCGATGATTTCGATTTCGCCTCGCTGACCGAGGTCGACGAGGCGATAAGGCTGCAGATCATCGAGGCGTTGCCCAATGCCAAGATCGCCCAAGCCCTGGGCGAGCTCGATTCCGATGACGCGGTCTATATTCTCGAAGACCTGGACGAGGAAGACCAGCGGGAAATCCTGGCGGCGTTGCCGTTCACCGAACGGGTCAGGCTGCGCCGGTCGCTGGATTATCCGGAAGACACCGCCGGCCGCCGCATGCAGACCGAGTTCGTGGCCGTGCCGCCGTTCTGGACCGTCGGCCAGACCATCGACTACATGCGCGACGAGGATGACCTACCTGAAAGCTTCAGCCAGATCTTCGTCATCGATCCGACCTTCAAGCTGCTCGGCTCCGTCGATCTGGACCGGATCCTGCGCACCAAGCGTCAGGTCCGCATCGAGGATGTGATGGAGGAGGCGCGCTATCGCATCGACGCCGAAATGGATCAGGAAGAGGCGGCCCAGCTGTTTGAGCAGTACGACCTTCTCTCCGCCGCCGTGGTCGACGAGAACGAGCGCCTCGTCGGCGTGCTGACCATCGACGACGTGGTCGATGTGATCCATCAGGAGGCCGACGAGGACATCAAGCGTTTGGGCGGCGTTGGCGACGAGGAACTCTCCGACAGCATCCTGTCGACGGTGCGGTCGCGCTTCAGCTGGCTGCTGATCAATCTGGGCACCGCCATCCTCGCCTCCGGCGTGATCAGCCTGTTTGACGCCACCATCGAGCAGATGGTGGCGCTTGCCGTGCTGATGCCGATCGTGGCTTCCATGGGCGGCAACGCGGGCACCCAGACCATGACCGTGACCGTGCGGGCGCTGGCCACAAGGGATCTCGATATCTACAATGCCGGCCGCATCATCCGGCGCGAGGCTGCGGTTGGCCTCATCAATGGCCTCCTGTTCGCCATCATTATTGGCCTGGTCGCCGGCTTCTGGTTTTCAAGTCCCGGTCTTGGCGGAATCATTGCCGCGGCAATGGTGGTCAACATGCTGGCCGCCGCACTTTCGGGCATCCTGTTGCCGCTGCTGCTCGACAAGGTCGGCGCCGACCCGGCGATCGCCTCGGCGGTGTTCGTCACCACCGTCACCGATGTGGTCGGTTTCTTCGCATTTCTCGGTCTGGCCGGCTGGTGGCTGTCCTTCGTTTGATTGTCGGCCAAGCGCGGGTAGTCAGGACGGAAATATTGACCTATACGTAAGCGTAACAGACACATGGCGATTTTCGGGAATGATCCGCATTGGACAAATACTACACCATCACCGAATTGACCCGCGAGTTCGGCATCTCGACCCGGACCTTGCGCTATTACGAGGACGAGGGTCTGGTCCAGCCCGAGCGCCGCGGCAGAACCCGGCTGTTCCGCTCCGCTGACCGAAGATTGATCCAGGAGATTTTGCGCGGCCGGCGCATCGGTTTCACCATCGCCGAGATTCGCGAGATCATCCAGGTCTACAAGGATCCGCCGGGAGAGGCCGGACAATTGCGGCTGTTGATGCGCAAGATCGAGGAAAAACGCGAGGATCTGCGGCAGAAACGCAAGGATATCGATGAAACCCTGCTCGAACTCGACAATATCGAGGAATCCTGCCTGACCCGCCTGGCCGAAATCGGCGTCAACACCTGATTGCCGCGCACCTTTGTCGCTCAGCCGATCTGGCTTGAGCCGCAAAGTCCTGTCACAGCCAGCGCCGGACCTTGCGGCAATAAGTTTCGTACTGAAATCCGAAATTGGCGAGCAGATGGCTTTCCTCCCGCCTGACCGCGAGAAAATGCGTCAGCAGCGCGTCGACCGGCGCCAGCAGCACAAACCAGCCATTCATTGACACACAGCCCATGCCGATGAGCAAAAGGACGTTGGCGACATAGATCGGGTTGCGGGAAAAGCGGAAAGGTCCCTGGGTGACCAGATGGCTCGAGCGGCGATTGGGCAGGATGGTGGTGTGGGCCTCATGCAGCGTTCGCATCGCCCACAGGTCAATGCTCAGCGCCAGCCCGATCAGCAGGATCCCGGCGGGCCTGGCGCCGGGGAAGGTCAGGGCCATCGGCGACACCAGGTTTAAAAGGATCGCCGCCAAGGTCAGTCCAACCAGCAGCAGCGGCGGCCAGGGAATGAGATTGGGTCGCGCCCGGTAAGCGTTCATGCGATCGGCGTCCTTGCTGTTGCGGGCTCTCGCCCCCGTGCTGTTTTCAATCCGGTCCCAAATCTTGTGCCGACGAGGCTGTACACTGCTCCGCGATCGCCGGAATCCGAGCATCCGAGTCCGGTGTGATCTCGCCCGCCATCAGGGAGTTGAACAACCCCTGCGACAGCAACTCATCGGTGACGCAAACACAAAACCGCGCACAGAATTCCGCGCTGTTTCCATCCGCGCATCCGGCTTCGCACTCGGCGACAAATCCGGGCAGCGGATCCATCGGCTTTGGCGGCGCCAGTTGTGACGCGGCCCAGACCAATGCGAGCAGCAATGGTTGGTGCGCCAGATAGAAGGCGAGACTGTGACGGCCGGAAAACCGGGTGGCCTTCGCGAACAAATTGTCCCCGGTTCTGATCGCGGCCAGCCGCTCGCTGAGCTTCGCCGCCACCGCGATTTTTGTGCAACCCATGCCAATCAGGAATGGCCCCAGCCAGGGCATCAGCGGCACATAGTCATTCGAGCGCGGCGGCATAGTCGCCAATCCGATCCAACTGAGCCAGGCCGTGTTGAAGATGTCGGAGCGGAAAAAATAGGGCAGGGCGATGCAACCGATTCCCACCAGCACCGTGACCAGCCCCGGCAGCCGCAGAAAGGCCAGTCCGATCACGCTTGAGGCGGCGATGGCGTGCAGAATGCCGAAAAAGATGAATGAGTCTGGCGTCGCATAGATCGTCACGATGGTGATCAGCGCCGCCGCTCCGGCAACGATGCCGAGCCGTTTCAGGAAGGCCCGTGGCCTGATGCCGCCACCATGGGCCAGCATCAGGCTCACGCCCGCCAGAAACAGGAAGCTGCCGGCAATCGAGCGCGCATAGAGCTTGAACAGACCCTGCGTGGCCGTGCCCGGATCGAGATAGCCGAACTGCTCGAGATCCCAGGAAAAATGGTAGCTGGCCATGGCCAGCAGCGCCAGCCCGCGCGCCAGATCCAGCACTTCGATTCGCCGTGCCGGTGTTTGCGTCAATGCCGCGTTGGCCGTATCGCTCAAACTTGCCTCCTCGTGCGATGGCCGCCGCCGCGTCGCCGACTCACCATCAATGCTTTCAAGAGGATGGAGCAGAACCACTCATCTTTGAAGGGCTCGTTTGAGCAATTGCGGCACGACGCTCCGGTTCATGTGCCGGCCGGAAGTACCGGCGGGGTCCGGCTGCCGCCATGGGCGACGAACAGCCCGGCCAGCACCAGCGTCAGCGCCAGGATCAGGCTGAGCGACAGCGGCTCGCCCAGAATGATCACCCCCAGCGCCACGCCGAACACCGGCACCAGATTGATCGACAGCGAGAATCGCGTGTATCCGATGCTGCGGATCATCGTGAAGCGCAGGATATAGGCGATGCCGGTGGGAAACACGCCGAGATAGATCAAGGCGCCCAGCGCCCGGGTCGATAGACCGGATGCGAGCGGGCCTTCAATCAGCAGCGCCAGCGGCAACAGCGCCGCTGTGCCCATCGCCAGGGCCAGGCAGGCGAGCCGCACCGGCGGCATCACAATCCGCCGGATCAGCAGCCCTGCAATCACATAACAGACCGACGCGCCGACCGCGGCGAGCTTGGCGAACAAGGGGCCGTCGGCCACGCCCGAAACAATGCCTGGTCCGACCAGCACCAGGATTCCGGAAAATCCCAAGAGCACCGAAAGCAGTTTGCGGATCGACAGCCGGTCGTCGTCGGTCATGAAATGGCTGCCGATGAGCGCCAGAAACGGTCCCGTGCCCATCAGCAGCGCCAGCACGCCGGCGCCGATGGATTTGCCCGCCCAGGCGATCAGCACAAACGGGATGACGACATTGAGCAGCGCCATGCCTGCCACCAGTCCCCATTGACTGGCGCCTTGCGGCCAAACCATGCCCCGCCAGATCGCATAGGGCAGCAGCACCAGGAAGCCGACGCCAACCCGGATCGCCGCCAGCCAGATCGGTCCGGTTTCAGGCACCGCGACGCGGATGGCGATGAAGGCCGTGGCCCAGATCAGCGCGGTGAGGGTCATCAGCGCCAGATCCATCCGGGTCGGCGCGCGCAGCGTCTGGTTCATTCGGCGCCCGGGATATTCGGTGAGGGCAGGGCGAGCCTGTAGACGCCGCGGAAATTGGCAGGATCCACCGCTTTGCCCTTGCGCCGGATTTCTATCTCCCCGGCGGTGGCCATCTCGACGGCGACCGCGCGCAGCGGCTTCATCAGCCGGCTCCACTGCCGTTCGTCCGATCCAACCAGCGCGCGGGCGGCGTCGAACGGGCTGATGCTCTTTCCCGGTTCCAGCGCGGTGAGCAAATCAAGAATGGCGGCGCGCAAGGCGCCGGGTGCATAAGATGGGTGCAATGTCACGGGTAGGGGGTGCCTTTGAGGATCGCGGCGCGCGCGTTTGAGAAAAATTGCCGCCTGAGCAGCACCAGGATCACCAGGGTGGTCGACCCCATCAGCACCCACGGCCCGGCGAACCAGCCGAGATAGCCGATCGACAAGAATATGGCCCGCAGCCCGGCATTGAAATGCTTGCCGCCCAAAATGTTGAGCGCGGCGGCCCGGTTGGCGGCGGCATCGAGTTCGATGTCGTCGCCGGCCAGATCGCCTTTCATCGGGATCGCGCCGAACAGGATCGAGGAATAATTGAACAGCCGGTAGGACCACCCGAACTTGAAAAACGCATAGGCGAAGATCCCGATCAGTCCGAACACCTTGAGTTCAAACAGCGCACGGTCGGCAACCAGCGGGATCGGCAAATCAACGGCGACCCTGAGCACTTCTTCGGTCGCGCCCAGCAGCGCGAAGCATCCGCCGATGGCTAGAATCGTGGTCGAGGCGAAAAAGGCGGTGCCGTTTTGCAGTCCCGCCATGATGGCGGTGTCGATCATCCTGAGATCCCGCCGCGCCGCGACATGCATCCAGCGTTTGCGGTGCTGGTTCATGGCCGTGGTCAGGCTGACCCGCCCAACCGGCAGATGGTTGTTGGAGGCGAAGGAGAACCCCACCCAAGCCAGCGCAAACCAGGCAATCGCCAGATAATCGTAAGTTGTCATGGCATGGTTCTGACATGAGAGAGCCCGCTTGGCAAAGCCCTGTTGCAGCCATCCACGGTAACAAATCCTTCACGGATGTGGTCGAACTGTGGATGTCCGGGCATGAGTGTTTCCGGATGTTTCTCTCTAAGTCCTTGATTTTGCGACAAGCCATGCAGAAAGGCTGGGTCGGGTGTGCAAAATTGGTCACGGAAATGCCGTTTTTGCAGTTGCGAAAAGCTACCAAATCGTTAAACCGCCCGTCCTGCGCTGAGCGAATCCAAAAATGGATGACGCGGCCCGAAATCGGCACTTTAACGGGAGCATTTATGGAAGACCACGTACAGAAGTCCTGCTGGGGCATCACCGCCCGCGCAGTGATCGGCTTTTCTGGTATTCTCGCACTGGCCCACCTTTTCGGCGGCATCTGAGTTAAAATCTGACGATAAAAAAGCAGCGTCTGACCAAACCGGTCGGCGCTGCTTTTTCATGTCCGTCACTCTCTTGGCCGCGCGAAGCCCGGCGCAGGACCGCCATTGTCGCTTGCGCGGCACCGAAGGTCGGTGGATTGACGGCTCGAGCTTTGCTGCGCATGTACTTTGTCCATTCACACCGGAGACACCGCGCGCCATGTTCCTTTCAGTCTTTGACGTCTTCAAGATCGGCGTTGGCCCATCGAGTTCCCACACCATGGGACCGATGTCGGCGGCAGTGCGTTTTCTCGACGATGTCGTAGGTACCGATTGGCCGCGTCCGGCCGGCGCACGGGTTGAGGCCATCAAGGTCAGCCTTCACGGTTCGCTGGCGTTTACAGGCATTGGCCACGGCACCGGCCGGGCGGTTATCCTCGGGCTGACCGGAGAATTGCCCGATCAGGTCGACCCCGACCGCATGGACTCAATCATCGCGGGCGTTGAAACCAGCCGCCGCATCAACCCGCCCGGCCATCCCGGCTATCACTTCGATCCCGCCACCGATCTGGTTTTCGACAGGAAACAGCCCTTGCCCGGTCACGCCAATGGCATGATTTTCTCCGCCTTTGACCGCGATGGCGCCATGCTGTTGCGCCGGATCTACTATTCCGTCGGCGGCGGCTTTGTCGTCACCGACACCGAACTTGAAGCGGTGAAGAACGCCAAAAAGGTCACCGTCGACAAGACAGTGCCCTATCCCTTCGGCAATGCGAAGCAGATGCTGGAAATGGCGGCGGCGTCAGGCCTGTCGATCGCGCAGATGAAACGGGCCAATGAGGAAAGCCACATGCCGCGCGAAGAGCTCGACGCCGGGCTGGACCGGATCTGGAGCGCCATGAGCGGCTGCATCGACCGGGGACTGGCCGGCGAGGGCATCATGCCGGGCGGGCTCAAGGTGCGCCGCCGCGCCCGCATCCTGCATGACAAATTGCAGGAGGAATGGCGGCAGAACCGGCGCAATCCGTTGCTCGCCAATGACTGGCTCAGCGTCTACGCGATGGCGGTCAACGAGGAAAATGCCTCCGGCGGCCGCGTTGTCACCGCGCCCACCAATGGCGCCGCCGGGGTGATTCCGGCCACCATCCGCTATTTGCTGAAATTCCATGACGGCGCCGATCAGGACTCCGTGCGCGACTATTTGCTGACGGCTGCGGCGGTCGGCGGCATCATCAAGCACAATGCCTCGATCTCCGGCGC
>LADQ01000229.1 GCA_000961635.1 Hoeflea sp. BRH_c9
GCGCGCCATCGGACGCGATCCCATGCTCGGACCGGTGCCGGGCGCGCCTGGCGTTCTGGCCATGGCCGGCGGCTTCAAGATCAGCTTCGGCATCGCCCACCGCATGGCCGACGCTCTGGTGGCCTTGATCACCCGAGCCGAGGGACCCGAGGTGCCGGAGAGCTTTTCCGTGGCCTGGCATGCGGCCAAGGCGGCTGGCAAGACCTCCGATAGCTGAAATCATCACAACAGCTTGCGGTTTTTCTTCAAAGTCGGGGCCTCGACATTTGACCCGGTGCTGCTACCGTTCGCGGCAATTGGAAACACATGGATTCAAGTGCATGGCACCTTATCCCCGCGACCTGATCGGCTATGGAAGCACGCCGCCGGACCCGCAATGGCCCGGCGGCGCCCATTGCGCCGTGCAGTTCGTCGTCAACTATGAGGAGGGCGGCGAAAGCTCGATCCTCGATGGCGATCCGGCGTCGGAGTGCCTGCTGTCGGAGATCGTCGGCGCGCAGCCCTGGCCGGGCCAGCGCAACATGAACATGGAATCGCTCTACGAATACGGTTCGCGCGCGGGCTTCTGGCGGCTCTGGCGCCTGTTCACCGAACGTGGCATGCCGGTCACTGTGTATGGCGTGGCGCTCGCCATGCAGCGCAATCTCGATGCGGTCGCCGCCATGAACGAGGCCGGCTGGGAGATCGCCAGCCACGGGCTGCGCTGGCTCGAATACAAGGATTTCTCCGAAGCCGAGGAGCGCCGCCACATCGCCGACTGCGTGCGCATCCACACCGAGGTCACCGGCTCGCGGCCGCTCGGCATCTATCAGGGCAAGCCCTCGGTCAACACCTTGCGGCTGGTCATGGAGGAGGGCGGTTTCGTCTATTCGGCCGATTCCTACGCCGATGAACTGCCCTACTGGGTGGAAGGGCCGAATGGCCCGCATCTGATCGTGCCCTATACGCTTGACGCCAACGACATGCGTTTCGCCACGCCGCAGGGCTTCAATTCCGGCGACCAGTTCTTCAGCTATCTCAAGGACACATTCGACGTGCTGATGGCGGAGGGTGCCGCGGGCAGCCCCAAGATGATGTCGATCGGGCTGCATTGCCGCCTTGCCGGCCGTCCGGGCCGCGCCGCCGCCCTGGCGAGGTTTCTCGATTATGTCGCCGCGCACGACAAGGCCTGGGTCACGCGCCGTATAGACATCGCCAATCATTGGCATGCCCAGCATCACCCGGAGAAAAAATGACCTCCCGCGATCACTTCATCGAGCAATTTGGCTCCGTGTTCGAGCATTCGCCGTGGATTGCCGCGCGCGCCTTCGATCATGGCCGGATTGCCGAGCCACTCAAGGCGGGTCCGGTGCATGAGGCGCTGTGCGCTGAATTTCGCGCAGCCAGCCATGACGAGCGCATGGGCGTGCTGCGCGCCCACCCGGATCTGGCGGGCAAACTGGCGATTGCCGGCGATCTGACTGAGGAATCCAAATCCGAGCAGGCCGGCGCCGGGCTCGACCGGCTCAGCGCCGCCGAACATGCCCGCTTCACCGAACTCAACACGCGCTATATGCGGGATTTCGGTTTCCCCTTCATCATTGCGGTCAAGGGGCTTGGCAAGGACGATATTCTCGCAGCCTTCGAGGCCCGCATCGGCAATGATCCGGCGACCGAGTTTCAGACCGCCTGCGCGCAGGTCGAAAGGATCGCCGGTTTCCGCATTGCTGCATTGCTGGCGGGCGCGTGAGCCCGATGCCTCAACTCACTCTGGAAAAGCTCACCGCCGAGGCCTTTGCCCCCTTTGGCACGGTGCTCGATATCAACGGCGCGGAAATGCGCCTGATCAATGGCGGCACAACTGAGCGGTTTCATGCGCTGGCCATGGCCGATACCGAGGCTCAAGGCGGCCGCACCATCCTGTCGCTGTTTCGCGGCCAGCCGCGCGGCTTTCCCTATGCGGTCGGCATGATGGAACGCCATCCGCTGGGCAGCCAGGCCTTTTTTCCGCTCACCCCGCGCGCCTGGATCGCGGTGGTGGCGCCAGATGCTGGCGGACGTCCGGGGCAGCCGCGGGCCTTTGCCGTTCCGGGCGATGTCGGCGTTCAGTATGGCCGGAATGTCTGGCATCATCCGCTGATCGCGGTGGGCGCGCCGAGCGATTTCCTGGTGATGGACCGGGAAGGCCGTGGCGGCAATCTCGAAGAAGTCAGCTATGATGCGCCTTATATGATCACCGAACCACACTGACCGAGGAGACCCCAATGGCTCAACCGCTTGGCACCGGACGCCTGACCACCCATGTGCTCGACACCGCCCGCGGCTGCCCGGCAGCCGGGATGGTGATCGAACTGATGCGGATCGACGGTCTCGACCGTCATCTGCTCAAGACCGTCCGCACCAATGATGACGGCCGGGTCGATGCCCCGCTGCTGTCCGGCGCGGAACTCGTTGCAGGCGTCTATGAACTGGTGTTTCATGCCGGTGACTACCTGCGCTCGACCGGCGCCCGCTTGCCCGATCCGGCGTTTCTCGATGTGATCCCGATCCGCTTCGGCATCGCCGCGACAAGCGGCCATTATCATGTGCCGCTGCTGATCTCCGCCTACAGCTACTCGACCTATCGCGGCAGCTAGAGATGATCGGCTCTAACACGGCGCGACAGGACCGGCTCTGGCGAGAGATCTTCGGGAAAACCTGAGGGGGGAAAAGCGAAAGCCGCGTGGCAGTACATCCGTGCTCACGCGACTTAAAAGCGATCATGAATGCGATCGCTGCTGATACACAGCTTGCAGGAACATTGATAACGAAGAGTTAAGACCAAATTGTGACAGAGGGAGAGTTTATTTCCACTTTGCCTCAAACCGCTTCGCCAGCCACATAGACCTGCCGCACCGACCGGTCGTCTCCCAGCGTCTGCAGCACGAACAATTCCTCCTCCAGCGTCTCAACCGTCTCCATCCGGATCGCCATGGCCGGCGTTGCGGATGCATCGAGCGCGATGATGTCGGCGTCGGTTCCCGGATCAAGCGTTCCGATACGGTCGACAAGTCCGAGCGCCTCGGCATTGCCGCGGGTGGCCTGCCAGAAGTTTTCGATTGGCGGCAGCCGGTGGCCGCGCAATTGCTGGATCTTGTAGGCCTCGTCGAGGGTTCGGAGCAGCGAGTAGCTCGATCCGCCGCCGATATCGGTGGCGATCGCGGTGCGCACGCCATGTTCCTTGAGCCGCTTGAGATCAAACAGCCCCGAGCCGAGGAACAGGTTGGAGGTGGGGCAATGCACAGCCACGGAGCCTGCTTCGGCAATTGCATCCATCTCCCGGTCCGACAGATGGATGGCGTGGCCGAGCAGCATCTTGCGGGTGAGCAGGCCATGGCGCGCGTACACATCGGTGTAATCCCTTGCCTCGGGATAAAGCTCCATCGTGTAGGCGATCTCGGCATTGTTTTCCGACAAATGGGTCTGGATCAGCAGGTCCGGATGCTCGCGCGCCAGCGTTCCTGCCGCCTCCAGTTGCGCCGGGCTTGAGGTGATGGCGAAACGCGGGGTGATCGCCACATGATTGCGGCCCTTGCCATGCCAGTCGGCGATCACACTCTTGGTGTCGTCATAGCTCGATTGGGCGGTATCGGTCAGGGCCAGCGGCGCGTTGCGGTCCATCATCACCTTGCCGCCGACCATCAGCAGGTTGCGCCGGGTGGCTTCGGCAAAAAACGCGTCCGCCGAACCCTTGTGCACCGAGCAATAGGCCGCAGCTGTGGTCGTGCCCTGGCGCAGCAATTCGTCGAAAAACAATTTGGCGAAACGGGCCGAGTGGGCCGCGTCGGCGAACCGCTGTTCCTCGACGAATGTGTAGGTGTTGAGCCACTCCAGCAGGTTGGCGGCATAGCTGGCGGTCACCTGCATTTGCGGGAAATGGATATGCGGATCAATGAAACCGGCCATCAGCAGCAATGGCCGGTGATCGATCAGCTCGACGCCGATCGGGGAATTGAGCCTGACCTCGGCGTAGCGCCCCGCGGCCGAAATCCGCCCGTTCTCGACAAGCACGGCGCCGTCTTCTTCATACACATAGCTGGCATGATCATCACGCGCCTGCGGGCGCGACTTGAAACTTAGCACACGGCCGCGCAACAGTTTGGGCGTCATTGACCGGTCTCGCCGGCAATCGTCGATTCATACCAGGCGACAATCAGCGCCCGTTCCGCCGGTTCGACAAAGGTGATGTTGCCGGGCGGCATGGCGTGGCTGCGTCCGGCCTGGATGTAGATTTCGCGCGCGTGGCGGGCAATGTCGGCCGGTGTCTCGAGCCGCACGTCTTTCGGCGCATGGGCAATCCCGTCCCAGAAAGGCTCGGCGGCATGGCACATCGCGCAACGGCCCAGAATGGTCTCGCTCACCGCCTCGAAATGGACATTGGCGGCAAACCGTTCGTGCACCGGCGCCAGAGCCGCCTCTTCCATAACCTCATCGGAACGCGGCAGGCTCGACAGCCAGATGATGGCGATGAACAGTGCGAGCGTTGCGGCCCAGGTCCAGTGCGGCTTGCCCTTGCGCGCATGCACCGTGTTGAACCAGTGCCTGATGGTGACGCCCATCAGGAACACCAGGGCGGCGATCAGCCAGTTCCACTCAGTTGCAAATGCCAGCGGATAATGGTTGGACAGCATCAGGAAGATCACCGGCAAGGTGAGGTAGTTGTTGTGCAACGAGCGCTGCTTGGCGATGCGGCCATATTTCGGATCCGGCGTCCGGCCTGCCTTGAGATCGGCCACCACGATCTTCTGGTTGGGGATGATGATCATCGCCACATTGGCGGTCATGATGGTGGCGGTGAACGCGCCCAGATGCAACAGCGCCGCCCGGCCGGAAAACACCTGCGTGTAGCCCCAGGCCATCGCCACCAGCACGCCAAACAGAACCAGCATCAGCCCGGTGGTGCTTTGCCCGACCGGCGATTTGCACAACAGATCATAGATGATCCAGCCAAGCACGATCGAGGCGACCGAGATGGAAATGGCGACAGGAGCGGTAACGTCAAGCACATTGGCGTCAATCAGATAAAGCTCCGCGCCGGCATAATAGACCACCCACAAGAGGGCGAAGCCGGACAACCAGGTGAAATAGCTTTCCCATTTGAACCAGGTCAGATGCTCGGGCAGGCGCTCAGGCGCCACCAGGTATTTCTGGATATGATAGAAGCCGCCGCCATGGACCTGCCATTCCTCGCCGTAAGCGCCTTCCGGCAGTCCTGGTCTTTGCACCAGCCCGAGATCTAGCGCGATGAAATAAAACGATGATCCGATCCAGGCGATGGCCGTGATCACATGCAGCCAGCGCACGGCGAAGCTGAGCCATTCCCACAGAAGAGGATATTCGTACATCGGTGCCCCTCGCACTTGGTGACTGTTTGTTATTGCAGTGCACATGATGCGCAATGCGAACCTGAATGAAAAGCCCGGTTTGGCCTTGCCGGGAATATATCAGTTCCCGGAATTTCCTGATAATCGACTGCGTCTTTCATGGTTTTCCGCGCAATTGCAACCTGGCCTTCGGCAACACCGCTGTTGCCGAGGGCCAGGCGCCGATCGCGACTGTGGATTGTCATCAAAATGAAGCAAAAGCTTCACCGGATTGAATCATGACCGCTCTATCCCGCTCCGGGGAAACATCCAATCCCGGACCGTTAACGGAGCTAACAGATGTCAAAAAAGAACCTTCTTGCTATCGCCTCGATGGCGCTGGGGCTGACCCTCAGCTCCTCGGCCTTTGCTCAAACCCAGATCACCTGGTGGCATGCCATGGGCGGCGCACTTGGCGACACCGTCAATGAGATCGCCACGGAATTCAACGCAAGCCAGAGCGAATTCGAGATCACACCGGTTTTCAAGGGCACCTATGAAGAAGCCCTGACCGCAGGCATCGCCGCGTTCCGCGCTGGCGAACAGCCCAACATCCTGCAGGTGTTCGACGCCGGCGCCGCCACCGTGATTGGCGCCAAGGGCGCCACCGTGCCGGTGCAGGATCTGCTCAGCCAGAACGGCATTGACTTCAACATTGAAGATTACATTCCAGGCGTGCGCTACTTCTATGCCGATGCAAACGGCAAAATGATCGGCATGCCGTTCAACTCCTCGACGCCGATCATGTACTACAATGTCGAAGCCCTCGAAAAGGCCGGCGTGACGCCGCCCAAGACCTGGGAAGAATTCGAAAGCGTAACCGCACCGGCGCTCAAGGCCGCGGGCTTCATCCCGCTGGTTCAGTCGCACCTGCCGTGGGAATTCACCGAGAACTTCTTCTCGCGCCACAATCTGCCTTTCGCCACCAACGACAATGGCTATGGCGACGGCGAGACCAAAATCCTGGTCAACACGCCTGAGATCAAGGCCCAGTTCGCTTCCTTGAAGAAGTGGAAGGACGAAGGCCTGTTTGAATGGTACGGCGCCGGCTGGAACGACAACCAGAAGCCTTTCGAAGAAGGCAAGGTTGGCCTCTGGCTCGGTTCGTCGGGTTCGTTCGGCGGCCTGCAGAAGACCGCGACGATGCCTTTCTCGGCCACCTTCCTGCCTTACTGGGAAGCCGTGACCAAGGAGCCCACGCAGACCTTCATCGGCGGCGCGGCCCTGTTCGCAATGTCCGGCAAGTCGGCCGAGGAAAACAAGGCTACCGCCGAATTCTTCCGCTACATGAGCTCGCCGGAAGTGCAGCTCAAGTGGCACAAGCAGACCGGTTATGTGCCGATCACCAACGCTGCTTATGAGATGGCCAAGGCCGAAGGCTACTACAAGGAGCAGCCTGCCGCCGAAGTCGGCATCCAGCAGCTTTCCTTGCCTGCCGGCGAGAACACCAAGGGCTACCGCATGGGCTTCTATGTGCAGATCCGTGACGTGATGAACCGTGAATACGGCCGCATCCTGACCGGTGAAACCTCGGTTGATGAAGCCTTCGCCACGATCGAGAAGGAAGCCAACGAGCTTCTCGAGCGCTTCAACAAGACCCAGGGCTGAGCCTCGCGCTTGTCTAATCAATAGTGCGCCCAGCGGCCGTCATCGATTGGCGGCCGCTGGTTCGATCATCAAGAGGATTTCAGCCATGAAACGCGCCGGTTTCAACCTGCTCTGGCTACCGATAGTGTTGCTGGCTCCGCAACTCGTCATCATCGGCGTGTTCTTTTACTGGCCGGCCCTCTATGCAATCCGGTCGTCGTTTTATCTTGAGGATCCCTTTGGCTTCGGCTCGACCTTCGTCGGCGCAGGCAATTACATCGATCTCTTTTCGTCCGCGCAATATCTGAAAGTGGCCGTGTTCACGGTGGGTTTCACCGGGCTGGTGACATTTCTTTCGCTCTCGATCGCCCTCGTTCTCGCCGTCAAGGCCGACAAGATCATCCGCGGCACGCGCGTCTACCGCACGCTTCTGATGTGGGTCTATGCGGTTGCGCCACCGGTGGCGGGCTTTATCGGCGTGATGATTTTCTATCAGGGCAACGGCCCGATGACCGAGCTTCTCGCCCTGTTCGGCTACGAGTTCAGGCTCGGCGTGAACTATTACGATACCGCGGCCGCGATGGTGGCGGTGGCCACCTGGAACCATATCCCGGTCAATTTCATCTTCTTTCTCTCGGGCCTCCAGTCCATCCCGCAATCGGTCAAGGAAGCCGCGATGATCGACAATCGCTCCGGCGCCGGCCGGTTCTGGGACATCACATTCCCGCTGCTGGCGCCCACGGCCTTCTTCCTGCTGATCATCAACATCACGTACGCGCTGTTTGATACGTTCGGGATGATCGATGCTCTGGTCAAGGGCGAGCCGGGTAATAACCCGATGACGCTCGTCTACAAGGTCTATGTCGACGGTTTCCGCGGCAACGACCTTGGCGGATCGTCGGCCCAATCGGTCATTTTGATGGTGCTCGTCTTGGTCCTGACAGTGTTTCAGTTCCGCGTCATGGACCGCCGCATCCACTACACCTGAGGAGAACGCCGTGACTGCTGCCGCAGACCCCGTACTGGTCGCCACATCCCGCGTCCGCCGCAAGCTCAGCTGGCAGACCATCGCCGATCACGCCATCCTGATCGCCGGATCATTGCTGATGATCCTGCCGGTCTTCGCCGCTTTCATGACCATCGGCGCCAGCGACGTCGACATCTCCCGGCATGGAATGCAATTTACAGATGGCTCGCATCTGGCCGAGAATTTCAGCAAGGCGCTTTTCATCCAGGGCGGTTTCACCGGCGCCATCACCGGCAGCACGATGTTGCTCAACTCGTTCATTCTCGGAATTGGCTTCGCCATCGGCAAGATCGTCTTCGGCATGATGGCGGCCTATGCGATTGTCTATTTCCGGCTGCGGTTCGCCACCTTCGCCTTCTGGGTGATCTTCACCACGCTGCTGCTGCCCTTGGAAGTGCGCATCCTGCCGACCTATGAGGTCGTTCACGGCATGGGACTGATCAACACCTACACCGGCTTGATCGTGCCGTTGGTGGCCTCGGCCACCGCCACTTTCTTCTTCCGCCAGTTTTTTCTGTCGATTCCCGAGGAACTGGTGGAGGCCGCCCGCATCGACGGCGCCGGCCCGGTCAAATTCTTCATCGACATCCTGGTGCCACTGTCGCGCACCATGATCGCGGCGATCTTCATCATCATGTTTGTCTATGGCTGGAACCAGTATCTTTGGCCGACCCTGATCACCACGGACGAAGCCATGTTCACGCTGGTCCGCGGCATCAAGCAGATTTACCAGTCCATCGATGGTGGATCCGACATTCCCGAATTCGGCCGCGCGCTCGCGCTGGCCTTCATCGCCATCCTGCCGCCGGTGCTGGTGGTCGTCATTTTCCAGTCCTGGTTCGTCAAGGGACTGGTCGAATCCGACAAATAGAGGTCCCGCCATGGTTCACGTTGCCTTGAAGAGCATTTCAAAGGTCTATCCGAACGGCGTCCGCGCGGTTCATCCAACCAGTTTCGACATCGACGAGGGCGAGTTCATCGTCCTTGTCGGCCCCTCCGGCTGCGGCAAATCCACATTGCTGCGCATGATCGCCGGGCTTGAGGAAATCACCGAGGGCGAACTTTCCATCGCCGGACGGGTGGTCAATGACATCGATCCCGCGCAGCGCGACATCGCCATGGTGTTCCAGAACTATGCGCTTTACCCGCACATGACCGTCTACAACAACATGGCCTATGGCCTGCGCAACCGCGGCATGGCCAAGGCCGCGATTGACGATGCCGTGACAACTGCCGCCACCATGCTCAATCTCACCGAATTCCTGTCCCGCCGTCCGAGCCAGCTTTCGGGCGGTCAGCGCCAGCGTGTCGCCATGGGCCGCGCCATCGTGCGCAATCCGGCGCTGTTCTTGTTCGATGAGCCGCTGTCCAATCTGGACGCCAAATTGCGCGGCCAGATGCGCATCGAGATCAAGGCCTTGCAGCGCCGGCTCGGCGTCACCTCGGTCTATGTGACGCATGACCAGGTGGAAGCCATGACCATGGCCGACCGGATCATCGTGCTCAATGGCGGCCGCATCGAGCAGATCGGCACGCCGGCCGAGGTCTATCATCAGCCCGCCAGCACCTTTGTCGCCAGCTTCATGGGCGCGCCGCCAATGAACCTGCTGCCCGCGCACTACAATGGCAACGGCCGGGTTCATCTCTCCGAAACCGTTCACATCGAAGCGCCGGTGACAGCCGATTATTCCGGCCAGATCAAGCTTGGGGTGCGGCCGGAAAATGTCGGAATTGTCGACCCCGCGCATCCCGATGCCCTGCGCTTTGACCTTGAATTCGTCGAGGAGCTCGGCGCCGGCAGGCTGCTCCACGGCAAGCTCGGCGACAGCGGGCTTATCGTTCATATTCCCCACACCGATCCGATACCCGGCGGCGATGTCTATGTCGGCCTGCCAAAATCGGCGCTGGTGATGTTCAACCACGAAACCGGAATGCGGCTGTGAACGCGCCGTCGCCGCATATGGAGTCGGTGGACCGCTTGCCCCGTGTCACGCCGGAGCAGCGGCAGGCAATCCTGTCGGCGCCGCGAACAACTGAGGCGCACCGGGCTTTCATGGCCGGTATTGCGGCGATGAGCCTGGTTGAAACCGGCGGCGCCCCCACCGAGACGGCCGTGCCGCAGGTGTTCACCATCGCCGCCTGGAACATCGAGCGCTGCCTGTTTCCCGAAAAAAGCGCCGCCCTTCTGGCTGCCCAGACGCCCGATGTGGTGCTGCTCACCGAGGTTGATTGCGGCATGGCGCGAACCGCCCAACGCCACCCGACCGCCGAAATCGCCACGGCCCTTGGCATGCACTACGCCTACGGAGTCGAGTTCTTTGAGATCGGGCTGGGCGGCGAAACCGAGCGTCCCTATTGCGTCGATGGTCACAATGAAGCCGGCTGGCATGGCAATGCGGTGCTGAGCCGGGCGGCGCCGGTATCGACAGACCTTATCCGGCTCGATGATCATGGCCATTGGTACATTGACGGACCATTCTCCTGGGACCGCAACCAGCCGCGCATCGGAGGACGGATGGCCATCGCCAGCATCATTCCGACGGTCGCGGGCAATCTCTGCGTGGTCTCCGTGCATCTGGAAAGCAACGCCGATTCGGCCCATCGCGGCCGTCAGATGGAACGGCTGATCGAGGCCATCGACAGGTTTGCCCCCGATCTGCCGGTGATCATCGGCGGCGATCTCAACACCGGCAACAACAAGGACCAGCCTGACTGGCGGGATGAGAGCCTGTTCGATATTGCACGGGTGCAGGGTTATTCCTGGGACAACAACGCCGAGGGCATGACCACACGGCGCAGTTTTCTGACGCCGCACCCGACCCGCGCCATGAGGCTCGACTGGTTCGCATCCCGCGGCCTGTCGATGGACGGCGCGTCCATCGTTCCGGCGCTTGATCCCAATGGCGAGCCACTGTCGGATCACGAACTGATTGTCGGCCACTTCGCCATGCCGTGACAGGGCTGTGTTGCCCGATTTCAGTCCATGTGGGCCGCGGCCGGTGCAGGCATGGCCTGCTTCGGCTTGCGCAGCATCATCGCCAGCGGAATGGCAAACAGCGTCACCAGCATCATCAGTTTGAAATCATTGTTGTAGGAAATCATCAACGCCTGCTGGTTGACCAGACCATCAAGCATTTGCAGCGTTGCCGGATCGCTCGGCGAGCCTTGCAGCAACTCCTGCAGCACCGGATTGAACGGGTTGATGAAAACGCTGAGCTCCTGATGATTGATCTGTATGTTCCGGGTCAGATACAGCGTCACCACTGAAATCCCGATCGACGATCCCAGATTTCGCACCAGGCTGAACAGGCTGGCGGCGTCGGTGCGGAAGTGGACATCGAGTGTGGCGAAAGCCACCGCCGAGAGCGGTACGAACACCAGCCCGAGCCCGAGGCCCTGAATGACCCCCGTCGAGATGATCGGCGAGTTGTCCATCTGCGGCGAGAAGCCGGTCATCAGGTAAAGCGAGGTCGCGGTCAGCAGCAGCCCGGCAATCACCAGATAGCGGGCATCCACCGTGCGGACCAGACGCCCCACCAGGATCATCGAAATCATTGTGCCGACGCCGCGCGGCGCCATCACCAGCCCGGTGCTGATCGTCGAATAGCCGAAAACGCGCGACAGCATCGGCGGCAGCAGCGCGAGGCTTGCCAGCAGCACGATGCCGACGATGAAGATCAGCACCAGACCGGTGACAAAGTTTCGGTCCGCAAAGATCTTCGGATCGACGAACGGCTCCTTTGCCGTCGCCAGATGCACCGTGAAGATCCAGATGCCGGTGATCGACAGCGCAAGTTCGATCCAGATTTCCCAGGCAGAGAACCAGTCGACCTCGCCGCCGCGATCCAGCATCAACTGCAAGGCGCCGACGCCGAGCGAGAGCATGGCGAAACCGAAGAAGTCAAACCGGCGCACCCGCTTTGCGATGTCCGGCAGGTAGGCGGCGCAGCCCAGGAAGGCGATGATGCCGACCGGCAGGTTGATGAAGAACACCCAGCGCCAGTTTAGCGTTTCCGTCAGCCAGCCGCCCAGTGTCGGGCCGATGATCGGGCCAACCATGATGCCCGCGCCCCAGATCGCCATCGCCTGTCCGTGGCGTTCCTTCGGGTTGATGTCGAGCAGGAAGGTCTGCGACAACGGCACGATGGCCGCGCCGAACAGGCCCTGCAGAATCCGGAAAAGCACCATTGTCTCCAGGCTGGGCGCCAATCCGCACGCCATCGAGGTGGCGGTGAAGCCGACAATGGTGGCAAGGAAAAGCTGCCGCCGTCCGAACCGGTCGGCAAGCCAGCCGGTGACCGGCGTCATGATCGCCGCGGCGACGATGTAGGAAGTCAGCACCCAGGTGATGGTGTCTTGCGAGGCATCCAGATCGCCGGTCATCGACGGCAGCGCCACATTGGCGATGGTGGTGTCGAGCACCTGCATGATCGTCGCGAGCATGATCGAAACCGTGATCAGGCCCCGGTGCGGCACAGTGTGTCCGGGTTCGCCGGTCATGCTCATCTTGTTGCTTTCCGCGCGCCGGCTATTCTGCGGCCTTGGCGCTGCTGAACAGATCGCCGAAGCTGCGGCTCGCGCCGGTATCGACGGTCACGGTGGCGCTCAGTCCAGTCCGCGCCAGGATCCGGGCCTCGGGATTGTCGAGCTTCAGCCGCACCGGAATCCGTTGCGTGACCTTGACCCAGTTGCCGGTGGCGTTCTGCGCCGGCAACAGCGAGAATTCCGCGCCGGTTCCCGCTCCGATCGAATCCACAGTCGCCTTGAACGTGCGGTCCGGGTAAAGATCGAACACCACTTCAGCCGGCTGATGCGGCTTCATGTTGGTCAGCTGCGGTTCCTTGAAATTGGCGTCGATCCAGGGATCGGCCGTCTCGACGATGGAAAACAGCGACGCGCCCGGCGTGACATATTCGCCCGGACGGAACGACGCGGCCTGATAGACAAGTCCGTCGGCCGGTGCGCGCACGGTTGCGACGGAAAGATTGTAGGCAGCCTTGTCGCGCGCGGCCTTGGCGGCCACCACCATCGGGTGGGCATCGATCTCACCGTCGAGACTGTTGGCAAGCGCGGCCTGTGCGTTGGAAACGGCCTGTTTGGCGGCGATAAGCCCTTGATTGGCCTTCTGCGCCGCATGGCGGGCGTCATCCAGCGAAGAGGTGGTCGACACGCCCTTGTCCGCAAGCGATTTCTGCCGGTCGAACGTGTCCTGAAAATAGGCGGCGTCATCGGCCGCGATCTGTTGCTGAGTGAGCGCCTGGCTGTAGGCGGCCTTGAGCTCGATGACGTTGAGACGGGCGCTTTCAACGGCCGCATTGGCCTGGTTGAGCGCGATCTGAAGCGGCTCGGGATCGACCTGAAACAGCACGTCGCCCTTGGTGACGGCATGGTTTTCCGTCACATTGACGCTGACAACCCGTCCGGCGATCTCGCTGGCGATGGTGATCCGCGACAGCCGCATATTGGCGTTCTCGGTCTCTTCAAACCGGCCGCCATGGATCCAGACATAGGCGCCGGCGCCAATCAGCAGGCAAGGCACCAGAGCCATCAGCAGATTGCGCCGGAGCTTGGAGGGTTTCTTTTTCGGTGAGGATGTATCCGTAGTGATTGCGGCCGGTTGTGACTGGGAGCTCATTGGTTTGCCTGCGTGTCAACGGCCGGGCATGCCGTCTCTGTTTCGTCGGAGGACAGGTTTTCAACAACGGTGGCAAGGGCTGAAACCAGCGCCTGTTTCTGGTCATCGTCAAGACCGGCCATGGCCTCCCGATAGACATCGCCTGCCACCGCCTTGATGGCTGAATAGGCGGCCAGGCTCTTGTCTGTCGGAACAACCAGCTTGACCCGTCGGTCAGTATCGTGCGGACGGCGTTCGACCCATCCGGCCTGTTCCATGCGGTCAATCAGGCGCGAGACGCTGATCGGCTCGATTTCCATCAGCTCCGCCAGCCGCGCCTGGGTGGCTTTTTGCTCGCGTACGACGCGCACCAGGAGCCGCCACTGGGCCGATGAGAGGCCGTGCTCCTGGCCGCGCAAATCAAATTTCTTGCGCATAAGCCTGGCCGCGTCGTGGACCAGCAGTCCGAATTGGTCGATGTTCACCTGTTTCATGAGCTAAATATATTATAAGCATGCTTATCAAGCAAGCGCATCGCGGCATATTGTGATGCTTGTTCCCGGTTCTTTTTGCACAGGGGAAGCCGGGAAGACCGGTTTCGGGGCAGGGGATGCCAGCTGCAAATCCGTTGAAACCCGACTGCAAATGTGACAACGCTTCAGCCTCAACCCGCCCGCGCTGTGAGCACTCTATGGACAATCCGGATTTCATCATCATCGGCGCCGGTTCGTCCGGATGCGTCATGGCCGAGCGTCTGTCGGCGTCGGGCCGTCACAACGTGCTGGTGCTGGAAGCAGGCGGCGATGACCGCCGTTTCTACGTGCAGATGCCGCTCGGCTACGGCAAGACCTTCTTCGATCCGAAGGTCAACTGGATGTACCGGGCCGAGCCCGATCCGGGGCTCGCCGGCAATGTCGATCACTGGCCGCGCGGCCGGGTGCTGGGCGGGTCTTCCTCGATCAACGCCATGGTCTGGGTGCGCGGCGCCCGCGCCGATTTCGACGACTGGCGCGACGCCGGCAATCCCGGCTGGGGCGCCGACGAGATGTTCTCGGCTTTCCGCGATGTCGAATGCGCGGTGATCGGCGAGGACGCGCTCAGAGGCCGCAAGGGACCGCTCAATCTGTTCGTGCCGGACAAGACCACCCACCAACTGACCCGCAAATGGTTCTTGTCCGCGAAGGCGATGGGGTTGCCGCTCAATGCCGATTTCAACGGCGAAAGCCAGGAAGGCGTCGGCCAGTTCGAGTTCACCATTCACAACGGCCGGCGGCTGTCGGCGGCGCGCGCCTTCCTGCGCCCGGCGATGAAGCGCCCC
>LADQ01000142.1 GCA_000961635.1 Hoeflea sp. BRH_c9
CGGGCGGCGTTGTGTTTGTGCGGCATGCTGGACCAATCATGCTATTTTCGATCATGGCCGCATAGACGCAAAACGTTGAAATCTTATCCGTGCACCAACGCCGCGGCACAGTCGTCATCAGGTCAGCAGGCAACGTCAGAAGACCTTGGCGAGCCTGCCGTCGCCAGTCCGAAAGCTGATGCGCTGCAAGATCATGACGACCCGCAACATCAACAACCCGCGCACCGGGTTGAAGGCTTTCTGCTACAATCCGCGCCTTCAGCTCATTGGGCCATCGCCGGTTTCCACGACGAGGCTCGACAACTTCGCATCGCCCAACAAATCCTTCGACATCCGCCATCCCAAATCTCCAGCTCCTGCCGAAAACGTTCTGACAGAAACCTCAATGTTCACAAACACACGAAATCAATGGGATGGGGGCGGCGATTACAAATCACCCTCCCAGTATCAAACTGAGGAGAGTGAATCATAAGATGCGGAACAAGGGGAGGTTAATACGGGTATCCAGGTGTCAAAAACACTGGAGATGCCTGGATGGTTAATCGCTGCGTAGCCTGAAGGCCGTTACATTACCCTTGTCGAAGGTTCGCTTATGTCGGCATCCACCCAACTTTGGCTCCTGCATGCGAGACTTACATGGGTGATTTTTTAAGCCAAGTCGTTGCGAACTCATCACTGGGAATTGCGCGTCCGAACAGATAACCCTGAGCCTGATCACAATTCAACTCATGCAAGCGGACTGCCTGCTCTTGTGTTTCAACGCCCTCGGCCAGAACTACGAGGCCAAGGTTGTGCGCCATTGCAATTGTCGCGGAGACGATAGCGTGAGTGTTGGAATCCTCCAGCAGATCACGGACAAAGGACATGTCGATCTTTAGCTTGTCGGTTGCGAAGCCCTTCAGATAAGCGAGAGAGGAATATCCAGTACCAAAATCGTCAATTGCAATGCTTAGGCCTCTGTCCTTGATATTTCTCAAAATCTCTGCAGCTCGCCCGGGATCAGCCATCATGCTGCTCTCGGTTATCTCAATCTGAAGTGCACCTTGTGGCGTCTCGTGGCGTTCCATCGAACTATCGATGTGGTGCAGGATTGTGTCGGTTTCCAATTGCGAGGCGGCAACATTTACCGCGAGATGCCCCAGACGATTATACCCAGCATCCTGCCATTGTTTGAGCTGGCGGCAGGCTCTCCCTATCACCCACTCGCCAATATCCGACATCATGCCACGCTTCTCAGCAACTGGAATGAACTCGAACGGTCCCACATTACCCCAATCTGGATCATTCCAGCGCAACAGTGCCTCAGCACCCAGAAGCTGCCCGGTTTCAAGGTCGATGAATGGTTGATAGTGAAGTGCCAGCCTGTCCTCAGTCAATGCTAATGCCAGTCTCTCCGCAATATCGCGGGACCTGGCGATCGCGCTTTTCATACTGGCATCGTAAAACCGATAGTGCGTGGCGGTGCTCTTTGCTTCGTACATTGCGATGTCAGCCAACTGAAGTAGCTCTTCAGACAGGGAGCTGTCCTTTGGATATTGTGCAACCCCAATGCTGGCGGCCAGATTGTGTGTTTTCCCTTCCACGATGACAGGCGAAGACAGGCAACTGTTTAGGCGTTCGATGAGGTCAACTACTTGGGCATCACTGACGTTCTCAATAATGATTACAAATTCGTCGCCTCCGATGCGCGCGAGCGTTTCGGACTTGCGAAGAATGGACTGGAAGCGATGTGCTATTTCGATAAGAACCTTGTCGCCAACTGCGTGGCCACAGGTGTCATTGATTTCCTTGAACCGATCCAGATCAAGAAAAAGCAGCCAGACATTGATGCTTGCTCGTTCTCCACGAGCAAGCGTCTGTCGCAGGCGATCAAGCGTCAATGGGCGGTTCGCAAGTCCGGTAAGCGAATCATAGAAAGCGATCTGGTGGATATGAGCATCGTTAGCCTTCCTCTCAGTAATATCCTGAACAATCGCGACAAAGATTGGAGGCTGTTCCCCGGCCGCATACTGGAGGTTGACTTCGGCAGGGTAGACGCTGCCGTCCTTGCGTTGGTGGACTGTCTCGAATGTCAATTTATCGATTTCTCGCCTGACAAGTGGACCTATCTTCGCCACTAATTTGTCACGGGCAAATTCTGGAATGATATCGACGGGTGTCATATCGCATACTTCATCGGCGGAATATCCGAGATTTTCACGCGCGCCGCGATTGACGAGAGTGTATTTCAGCGTCTCTGCATCCATAACGTAAAGCTCGTTGGAAGAATCGTCGAGAATGCGTCCAATGCGGGAAAGCTTTGCTTCAGTCTGCTTGCGCTCGGTGATATCAAAACGAATGGAAAGAAAGCGCTCGATGGAACCATAAAGGCCGCAAATCGGCATAACGATGGTGTCAACCCAAAAGAGATTTCCATCTTTACGTCTGTCACAGATTTCACCACGCCAAGCCTGGCCGGCTAGAATCGTACTCCAGAAAGACTTCCAGAACTCAGGCGGATGTATTCCCGACTTGAGAAGATTGTGTTTTGTGGCCAGCAATTCTTCGCGGCTATATCCACTGGCTTGGCAAAATGCATCATTGACGTCAGTAATCATCCCATCGCGATCGGTCTGACTGAATAATGTATGTTCGCGGATCGTTGCCATAAGACTGTTTGTCTCGGAATGGGCCTCACGCAGTTTCTCCTGAGCAACGCCAACCGAATGCTCGCGGTCCTTGGCCGTGATCAAAAGCGCCAGGATTTCGGAGAAACTGACCAGGAATTCGATCTCGACCTCGTCGCGCTTATGGCCATCAGACAAATATAAGACCAGCACTCCAATGACATTGCCGTCGGCGATGATCGGGACATTGTAGTGACCGTGGGCCTCCATGCCATCGAAGCAATTTTCATGACGATGATCCACGCTGCTTGCATGCTGAACTGTAGCCGTCTGAGCTGCCCGCCCGCAAAGGCAATGCCCGGAGCGCACCTGCGCGCACATCGCGATTATCTGTGGCCCGAGATTTTTCTCGACGACAAGCCGAAGCGACTTGTCCGGTTCCTCCACCAGGAACACGCCGCCCTTTGGCAGCAAAGAAAGCCAACTAACCTTTAGCAACTCATCCAAAGCTTGCTGGAGTTGCCTTTCGAGCGAGGTTTCATTCATGACGATACGGAGTAGTCGGTGCAGAAGCGCGGAGTTTTCAAGCACCTTTTCCACGGGCTTGCCTTCAGGTGTCGCTCGGCTGTTCATAAGTTAAACCTCCTACATATCTTAATGGGCCCCATCACCAAGCGTTAGATTCCATCCACTCTAGGTCTGATCTGTACCAACTCCAGTAACTCGATCAGAAGGTTTTTCAGAGATTTCCCTATCTGGCAGTCCATAGAGGGAAAGGCGCAACTGTTTCCTGAATTCGAATGGGTCGGTGAGTCGGGATAGGATGTCTATAAAATCTGTCGGCTGTTCACGAAGGAAGCATATATGCATATTATTGTTTTTGTACTCTACAAGATAACAGCTGATAAAGTATTGGTACTCGCCGAAAAATATGTGGAAATATATTGGAGGATTTTGGATTCTGGAGTATGCATATGCTCCACCTTCAGAAATATTGAGAAGCAAAATTTTATCCTCTCTGATGGTTTGTATTCGCTTCTCAGCATACAATAAACCAACGTAAAGATTACAATCCCTGCGGGGCCATCCAGGTTGTTCTACTAGCCTTCCTATGCGGGTTAGGTAGTGCTTGGATGGTGCAAATTCAGCCTGTTTTCTATCCATTTCATTCTCCGTGGCCTCACGCGCCAAATACACTGTCAGCTAACAAATCACACTTATCTGGCGAACATACTCCTGAGGGCGGGCAGTCAATTCGACGATAGCCAGAAAAGTTTTTAATGAATACTGAACGACAATCGGCTTGCGGCAGCAGGATCGACGACGTGCTTAATCCAGTACTAAATGGGAGGAGCTCATGACGCGCCCAACCGATGAGACGATTAATTTTAGTTTACATTTGCCAATACCCCTTAGCTTGATGTTGGCTTCGAATTACGAGTTACCTACCCATGAAACATGAATTTGAAATGTAAGTTTATGCAAAGAAAACGTTTCGATCTTTGATCTAGAGCAATCTTTTATCATTTCTTGCTGGTGTTTCTTTTATTTGGACGCAACAGGCACCCAGTTTAGCAGGCTGTTGAAAAAGGCTCTGGTCTGGCGTCATCGGCCATGATTCATTGGTTCCGGCGAGATTCGGAGTTGATGCATGCGTGGCGGCGATATCAGGACGGGCGAACTTTTCAGCTATGTCGATCTGGAAGATCGGGTGCGGCGCAATCATCCGCTTCGATCGATCCGATTGATCGTGAACGAGGCACTGGCGGCACTTGGCGGAGAGTTTGCGGCGCTTTACTCGCCGATCGGACGGCCTTCGATCCCGCCCGAGAAGCTTTTGCGGGCGATGCTGCTGCAGGCTTTCTATTCGATCCGCTCGGAACGGCTTTTGATGGAGCGGCTGGAATACGACCTGTTGTTCCGCTGGTTCGTCGGCATCGGCATTGACGATGCGGCCTGGAACCATTCTGTGTTCTCGAAGAACCGCGACCGGCTGCTTGAGGGCGACATCGCGGCGAAGTTCCTGAGCGCGATCCTGGCGCAGGCCAAGGTCAAGGCGCTGCTTTCCACGGATCACTTTTCTGTCGATGGCACGCTGATCGAAGCCTGGGCCTCAATGAAGAGCGTCAGGCCGAAAGACGGGTCTGGAGAATCGCCAGCGGCTGGCGGCGGACGCAACGCGGAAGCAGACTTCCACGGCGACAGACGGTCCAACAAGACGCATGCTTCGACGACCGATCCCGAGGCCAGACTTTACAAGAAAGGCAAAGGCAAGGAGGCGAAACTGTGCTTCATGGGGCATGGGCTGATGGAAAACCGCCATGGCCTGCTGGTCGATGCCTGTTTGACGCAAGCAGACGGGCACGCCGAACGGGTGGCGGCGTTGCACATGATCGAGCCGCGCGCCGACCGGCCGCGAGCGATCACGCTGGGTGCCGACAAGGCCTATGACACCGAGGATTTTGTCAATGAACTCCGCTCGATGAAGGTGACGCCGCATGTGACGCAGAACGCAAACGGTCGTCGCTCGGCGATTGACGGGCGCACGACGCGACATGGCGGCTATGTCGTCAGCCTGCGCATCCGCAAGCGGATCGAGGAAGCGTTTGGCTGGATCAAGACCGTTGCCGGGCAGGACAAGACGAAGTTCCGTGGGCGTGACCGGGTCGGTTGGGCCTTCACTCTGGCGGCAGCAGCCTACGATCTGGTGCGGTTGCCGAAGCTTCTGGCGGTGTCGACATGACCGCGTCGGCAGGCTGCCCGTTGATCGGTCGCTGGCGGATTGTCGAGGCCGATCTGTGGGATCGCAGCTATCTCGATCTGGTCGCGCCCGCTACGCTTGTCCTCGGAGCCGGCAATCATGGCGAAATCGCCTTTGGCGCTCTGCAGGCCAGCCTCGATCTCGGCTACAGCCCGTCGATGGTGTCCTTCACATGGACCGGATTCGACGAAATGGACGAGGTCAATGGCGACGGTCACGCCGAATTGCTCGATAACGGCTTCATCGAGATCACCTTCGCGTATCACAATGGTGACGAGGCCATTCTCAAAGCCAAACGAGAGACTTCTTCAACAGCCTGTTAGTCTTACTGAGTCACAAAATCCGGGGATTCGCGCTGGGCCATGATTTGCTATCGTAGCCGATTCGTGGTCGGCATGAGGAAGATGCGATGAATAGCCTGAGCGGGGGAAGTGAAGCAGCCTTTGCGGATTATGTCCATAGGCTGGTCGATGTGATCGGCCACGCCGATCGGGCGGAGCCGCTCAACGATTACTGCCTCGGACTCATGCTACCGGTGGAGCGCAAGAGTGTCGAGCCTCTGGCAGCGGTGACGGCGCCAACGCGGGTATCGGCAAAGCATCAGTCGCTCCTGCATTTCGTCGGCCAAGCGCCGTGGTCGGACGAGGCGCTCCTGGCGCGGGTTCGCAACTTGGTGCTGCCGCTGATCGAGCGGCATGGGCCAGTTGAGGCGTGGATCGTCGACGACACCGGATTTCCCAAGAAAGGCAGGCATTCGGTCGGGGTCGCGCGGCAATATTGCGGTCAGCTCGGCAAGCAGGACAACTGCCAGGTCGCGGTCAGCCTCTCGATCGCCAATGTCGCGGCGAGTTTGCCGATTGCCTACCGGCTGTATCTGCCCGAGAATTGGGCCGACGATCCCGAGCGGCGGCGCAAGGCGAAGATCCCTGACAGCGTCGCGTTCCAGACCAAGCCCGCAATAGCGCTCGACCAGATCCGCGCCGCTCAAGCGGCCGGAGTTGCACCCGGCGTGGTGTTGGCCGACGCCGGCTATGGCGCGGACGGCGCATTCCGCACCGGCCTGTCGGCCATCGGCCTCGACTATGTCGTGGGCGTGCAACCGACGCTCAGTGTCTGGCGACCCGGCGAAGGACCATTGCCGCCCAAGCCATGGCGCGGTAAGGGGCGGCCAACCTCGCTGATGCGCCGCAGCCCCGAGCACAGCCCGGTATCGGCGAAGGCGTTGGCGCAGGAACTGCCGCAAGATGCCTGGCAGACCATTGGCTGGCGGGAAGGAACGAACATTGACCTTACCTCTCGCTTCGCCGCCGTGCGCGTGCGGCCTGCGTCAAGGGATTACAATTTGACCGAGCCCCGCGCCGTGGAATGGCTGCTGATCGAATGGCCCGAGGGCAACAGCGAGCCGCTCAAATACTGGCTCTCCACTCTCGCCGCCGACACTTCGGTCGAAAAGCTCGTCAGCACCGCCAAGCTGCGCTGGCGCATCGAGCGCGACTATCGGGAACTCAAACAGGAACTCGGGCTCAGCCATTATGAGGGGCGAGGCTGGCGCGGCTTCCATCATCATGCAAGCCTCTGCATCGCCGCTTACGGATTCCTCATCTCCCAAAGGGAGGCGATTCCCCCCTCAGCGCCGGCCAAAACCAAAAGCCGCCCGGAACCTGCCGTTCCCGAAGGTTATCGACCCCACGAATCCCCCCATCCGACCCGAGCGACACGCGCCAAATTCGATCGCCACCGTCCGAAGACACTTGACCGTCGCACTCAGTCGCAGCCTCCAGCGATGTCCATGCTGCACCAGGACAATGCCCGCTAAAATCCACGAATTTATGACGCAGTAAGATTAGTCTTACTGAGTCACAAAATCCGGGGATTCGCGCTGGGCCATGATTTGCTATCGTAGCCGATTCGTGGTCGGCATGAGGAAGATGCGATGAATAGCC
>LADQ01000078.1 GCA_000961635.1 Hoeflea sp. BRH_c9
CGTCTGGCTGGGCGGCATCGGGTAGCCGCCGGCGGCCGCCAGGTCGCGGGCGCGCTGCTCCCATTCCTCCTGCGGCACCAGCGCGTCGACCCGGAACTTGCGCAGATCGATGCGGATCCTGTCGCCGTTCTTCAAGAGCGCAAGCCCGCCACCGGCGGCGGCCTCGGGCGAGGCATTGAGGATCGACGGCGAAGCAGAGGTGCCCGACTGGCGTCCGTCGCCGATGCAGGGCAGCGCGGTGACGCCTTTTGTCAGCAAATAGCTTGGCGGCCGCATGTTGACCACCTCGGCCCCGCCCGGATAGCACAGCGGCCCGGTGCCGCGCATGATCAGGATCGAATTCTCATCGATGGCCAGGCTCGGGTCATCGATCATCCGGTTGTAGTGCTCCGGCCCGTCAAAGACGACGGCATTGCCTTCGAACGCCTCCATGTCATCCGGATTGGACAGGTAGCGCTCCCTGAACTCGGTGGAAATGACCGAGGTCTTCATGATCGCGCTGTCAAACAGGCTGCCCTTCAGGTTCAGGAACCCGGCCTCATTGACGAGCGCGTTCGCAATCGGGCGGATGACGTCGGCATTCTCGCTTTCCCGGTTCTGGCAGTTTTCGCCGATGCTGCGGCCATTGACGGTGAGCGCGCCGGGATGGGGCAGCAGGTTGGCGCGCATCAACTCGGCCAGAACCGCAGGAACCCCGCCCGCCCGGTGAAAATCCTCGCCCAGATAGGCGCCCGCGGGCTGCAGATTGGTGAGCAGCGGGATCTGGTGTCCCAGCTTCTGCCAATCATCATTGGAGAGCGTGACGCCGATGTGCCTGGCGATCGCCGCGATGTGGATCGGCGCGTTGGTTGAGCCGCCAAGGGCGGAATTGGCGACGATCACGTTCTCGAAGGCCTCGCGCGTCATGATGTCGGATGGCTTGAGATCCTCGCGCACCATGTCGACGATGCGCTTGCCGGTGGCGTAGGCCATCTGGCCGCGTTCGCGATAGGGGGCGGGGATCGAGGCCGAGCCCGGCAATTGCATGCCGAGCGCCTCGGCCAGCGAATTCATCGTCGAGGCGGTGCCCATCGTGTTGCAATAGCCCACCGATGGCGCCGAGGAGGTCACCAGTTCGGCGAATTGCTCGTCGTCGATCTTGCCTTCCGCGTGCAGTTCGCGCGCCTTCCAGATCACCGTGCCCGATCCGGTGCGCTCGCCGCGAAAATAGCCGTTGAGCATCGGCCCCACCGAAAACGCGATGGCCGGAATGTTCACCGTCGCCGCCGCCATCAAAAGGGCAGGGGTGGTCTTGTCGCAGCCGATGGTCAGAACCACGCCGTCGAGCGGATAGCCGAACAGCAGTTCGACCAGCCCGAGATAGGCCAGGTTGCGGTCGAGCATCGCGGTGGGCCGCTTGCCGGTTTCCTGGATCGGATGGACCGGCACTTCCAGCGGCACGCCGCCATTGGAGATGATGCCGTCGCGCACCCGCTTGGCCAGCTCGATATGGTGGCGGTTGCACGGCGACAGATCCGATCCGGTCTGGGCAATGGCGATGATCGGCTTGCCCGATTGCAACTCATCGCGGGTCAGGCCGTAATTGACGTAGCGTTCGATATAGAGGGCGGACATTTCCCGGTTTTCCGGATTGTCAAACCACAATTGGGAACGCAGCGAATGAGGCTTGCCTGTTTCAGACATCTAGGTCTCCAATACTGTTCGGTTTGCGCGTGGCATTTTCTGCTCTGTCTGCCGCCTGGACTGTAATCCGCACGCCCGCGCCCGGACGGATTAGCCTTGCCGGACGCCTGCCGTCAATCGCCGCCATCCTTGCGCCCGGATGGGTCATGAGTGCACCTTGCCGCCGCGGCCATAGACAAGCAGCATGAGGATGATCACCGCGCCATAGATCACCTGCCGGCCCGCCTCCGGCATCTGCATGATCGACAGCACCGAATTCAGCAGCACGATCAGGATGACGCCGACCAGGGTTCCGGCGTAGCGGCCCTGACCGCCGAGAATGCGGGTGCCGCCGATCACCACGGCGGCAATCGCCGGCAACAGGAATGCATTGCCCATGCCCTGAAAGGCGCGGGCCGAATAGCCCGCCAGCATCACGCCGGCCATGGCCGCGCAGACGCCGGAGACGACAAAGGATCCAAGGATCACCCGGCGGGTGCGCACGCCCGACAGATAGGCGGCCATTTCGCGGTTGCCGGTCACATAGATCTGCCGCCCGAAGGCGGTGCGCTTGAGCATGACGGCAATGACAATGGAGACCGCCAGCCAGACGAAGATGGCGGAGGGAATGCCCATCAGCCTGCTCGAGGCCAGCGTCCGCATCAGCGGCGTGGCGGCGTCTTGCGGCGCGAAGCCGCCGGTGTGGGCGACCATCAGACCACGCAGCACCGAATCGACGCCGAGCGTGAAGATCATCGACGGCACGCGCAGATAGGCCACGCCAAAACCGTTGACCAGGCCAACGCCGACGCCAATGGCGATGCCGACCGGAATGGCCAGGTCGCCGCCCACCGTCGTCGCCATCATCGCCGCCGCCGTCATCGTCCAGGCTACACTGAGATCGATATGGCCGAGAAGAATGACCACCATCATGCCGGCCGCGACAATGCCGAGGAAGGATCCGGTCTGCAATTGCTGCAGCAGGTAGTTGGGCGACAGCAGCGGCGCCGACCCTTGCGTTGACACGGTGTAGGCGGTGCCGACGCTGAGGATGACCAGAATGAAGGCAGACGCGATCAGGATCGGCTTGTCCTCGGATTTCAGGCTCGGGAATGCAAGCTTCATGTCTATGCCTCCTACCGGAACAGGTTGAGCTGGTTCTTGACCCGCAGGGTCCGGAACGCGCCAAGGCTGACGGCCAACAGCAGCACCACCCCCTCGACCAGCGGCTGCAGCAGCGGATCGATCGAGACGATGCGGAAGTAAAACGAAATGACGCGCAGGATCAGCGCGCCGACCATGGATCCGATGGCGCCGCCCATGCCGCCCAAGAGCGAGGTGCCGCCGACCACCACCGCCGCAATGGAATTCAAGGTGTAGGCGCCGGCCTGGGTGATGTCGGCATTGCCCGATGAGGTTTGAATGGCGAGATAGAGGCCCGCGCATCCGGCGAAGAAACCGGCGAGCGTGAAGGCAGCGATTTTTGCGCGGTTCAAGTTGAGGCCCGACATGTAGGCGGCCCCCTCGGCCGAGCCGATGGCATAGATGGTGCGCCCGGTGACGGTGCGCTTGAACGGCAGCCAGACCCCGAAGGCGATCACCACGACAATCAGCAGCGGCACCGGGAACCAGGATATGGGCGCGAACCAGGCTGCGTCGGCGTCAAACCAGCCATAGGTGTCGACAAGCTCGTAAAGGTCGTTGGTCAGCGCCCAGCTGATGTCGTCGTCGACATTGCCCCCCGGCGCCGGGCGGATGAACAGGGCAAGCCCGACCGCGATGGCGCCGGTGGCGAGCGTGGCGATGATCGGTTGCAACCTGCCATAGACCACGATCAGACCGTTCATCAGGCCAAAGGCGGTGCCGGTGGCAAGCGTGATGATCATGCCGACAATGATCTGCGGCGGCGAGCCGTTGACCACCACCGACGCCACGCAATTGGTCAGCGTCATGATGGCGCCCACCGACAGGTCAAGCCCGCCCAGCAGCACCGGCACCGTCTGGGCCATGGCCAGAAACACGATGGCGACCGATTCATTGGAGTTCTGGATGAGCACGGCCGCGGAAAATCCGCGCGGATGCAGCATGTTGTAGACCAGGTACAGCACCAGCAACATGATGATGGCGCCGTAGAATCCGGGATTCTGGCGGATGGTGGAAGCGAGGGGCGAGCGCTTGTTACGCATGGGGCAGTCCCGGCATGGTCTGGGTGTCGCTTACATTCAGCGAGGCGGCGACGATGGCCTCTTCGGTGATGGCGTCACCGCTCAGGCTGGCGACAATCTCTCCGTCATACATCACCATCACCCGGTCGCAGCAGCCGATCAGTTCGGCATAGTCGCTTGAATAGAGCAGGATGGTCTTGCCCTGATCGGCGAGGTCGCGCATCAGCCTGTAAATCTCCTGCTTGGTGCCGACATCGATGCCGCGGGTCGGGTCGTTGAGAAGAATGACATCGGGATCGGTCATCAGCCATTTGGCGATCACCACTTTCTGCTGGTTGCCGCCCGACAGGGTGGCGACGGGATCCTCCGGGCTGCCCAGCTTGATCCTGAGCTTGGCGATCCCGTCCTCGACCGCGCGCTTTGCCTTGGCGGCATTGATGAAGGGGCCATCGGAGACACGGTCATAGGACGCGGCCATCAGATTGTCGGCGATCGACATTGCCAGCATCAAGCCTTCGGTCTTGCGGTCCTCCGGCACCAGCGCGATGCGCAAGGCGCCTTGCTTGGCTTCGGCCGGCGATTTGGGACGGCAGGGCTTGCCGGCGATGCTGACCCGGCCGCTCATGCCGCGCAGCACCCCGAACAGACCGAGCAGAAGCTCCTTCTGGCCCTGGCCGTCCAGACCGCCCAAGCCGACGATCTCGCCCTTGCCGATGCTCAGATTGATGCCGTTGAGTTGGTTTTCCCAGGCCAGATCCTCGATCCTGAGATGTTCCGGTCTTGGCGCCGGCGCCGGTCTGGGCGGATATTGCGCATCGACTTCGCGGCCGATCATCAGCCGCACGATCTCTCCGTCCGAATGCGTGCCCTTGGGGAATGTCTGGATGTGCTGGCCGTTGCGGAAAACCGACAGCGTGTCGCAGAGCTGTTCGATTTCGTGCATGCGATGCGAAATGAACAGGCTGGCGACGTTCTGCGCCTTCAGATCGGCCAGCAATTCATAGACGGTCTCAACATCGCGGCTGGTCAGCGCCGAGGTGGCTTCGTCGAGAATGAGAACCTTCGGATCCTTGCCCAGCGCCTTGGCGATCTCGACCATCTGCCGGCGCGAAAGCGAGAGTTCGCGCACCAGCGCGTTGGGGTCGATATCCTCGCACTTGATCCGGGCCAGGAGCTTCTCGGCGCGGCGGCGTTGCGCGCGCGGATCGATCAGGCCAAATCGGCGCGGCGGCGAGGACAGCGAGATATTATCGGCGACCGACAGATCCGGCACCAGTGACAGTTCCTGAAAAATGCAGACAATGCCCGAGGCCACGGCCTGCGTCGGATTGGAAAAGCTGACCGGGGCGTCGTTGACGCGCATCTCGCCCGAATCCGGCTGCAGCACGCCCGAGATGATCTTGATCAGCGTCGATTTCCCGGCGCCGTTCTCGCCGAGAATGCCGTGGATGGCGCCGCCGAAACAGGCAAAGTCGACGCCTTCAAGCGCCCGCGTGCCGGAAAAATGCTTTGAGACTCCAGACAACTGGACGATAGGATGATCCGCGGTCATAGCCTCCGCTTTCCTTGCTGGCCGGTGCGCCGTGCGTCCACTTTATGCATGAAATTCGCGCTTGGTTTCTGAATCCAGGGCATCTTGCTGTCTGCGAGTTGCGATTGCGGGCAGGCGACACCGGCTGATCGCGGGATGCACCAGGGACAAATCAATGTGAGAAAAAACGGGGCGCCGGAAGTTGGGCGGCGCCCCGAAACCGGTCGAAAGCCTATTTCACGTCAGCTTCGGTCTGCGCCATGATCGACGGGCCCGAGATGTTGACGCCACAGGGAGGGAACTCATTGACCGTGAAGAAATTGTCGGGCAGGTCGCTCCAGAAGTTCACCCCGTCCTGCAACTCGCTATACTCCGTCACCGGCAGCGGAACCGAGATCAGCTGCGGCATGACATTGCCTTCAAGCGCTGCAATCGCGGCTTTCATGGACACGGCGACCAGGCCCGGCGACTGGCCGATGGAAATCCCTTTCAATCCCTCGCCGGCATGCTTGGCCAGCAGCTTGCGGAAGCCGTTTTCGGATTCGCCCGCCACCGGCACGAACGGATGTCCGGCGTCGATCATCGCCTGAACCACGCCAACGGTGCCGCCCTGGGCAATGATGGCGTCGAATTCGCCGTGAACCGCGATGGCGTCGGCCACCACTTTCTGCGCCGTGCCATCGTCCCAATTGCCGACAACCTGCGTCACTTTCCAGTCGCCCGCGTCGGCTTCAAGCACCTCGTTGATGCCGATCGAGCGGTCGCGGTCAACCGAGTTGCCGGCAAGGCCGCGGACCTCGAGAATATCGCCCGAGGTGACGCCCTTGGCTGCCAGTTCCTTCAGGGTGAATTCCGCCCATGTCCGGCCCATCAGCAGCTGGTCTTCATTGACCTGCATGACGGCGTCGGTGTCGAGCACGTTGTCGAACGGCACCAGCACGACATTGTTCTTGTCGGCCAGGCGGATGACCCGGTCAAAGCCGTCGGGCGCCACCGCGATGGTGATGATGGCGTCATAGCCCTGATTGATGAAATCCTCGATGGCGCCGAGCTGGGCCGGCGCATCGGTTCCGGTCGAGACCACCTTGAATTCGGCGATCTTGTCCTTGATCGCCGGGTCTTCGGCATAGGCCTTGGCGGTCTTGATCATCTGAATGCGCCAGCCATTGCCGACAAAGCCGTTGACCACGGCAATCTTGTAGGGGCCTTGCTTGGCGGGCCATTGCATGTATTTCGTGTCCGCATTCCACGGCGCGAAACAGCCAGGCTCTGCGCCGGGGCCGGCTACGATTTCGGGGCCGGCCAGCGATAGGCTGGTCGACAGCATCAGGCCCATGATTGCGGTTGAAATGACAGTTCCCAGTTTCATTCTACGTCCTCCTCCTATGGTGCGTGAACGCACCCTCCCAGATGCCACAGAGCGTGACGATGATCTCCTTCCCGCGACGCATGATTGGCCCCGCGGCTTCTTCCGGTGATGTCAGGTCCTCATAATGACGCAAGCCAGCGAACGCTTGGTCCTTCCCTCGCCAAGCCGGGCGTCTCGTGCGTCTGGTTGAGGCGGGTGTCGGTCACCAACGGCTCTTTTATTTGTTGGACAATTCATAATTATCCGCCCCAACATACCGTGTCAATTGGCATAAGCTGCGACAAACTGGCAATATCGATTATATTTTATCCTACAATTATACACCCGGGTGAGCCGGCCCGTCCGGCCGGCTTGAGAGGGCGGTGGTGCGGCGCTGTCTGACCGCCGCAGCCATCAGTGCAGAAACACGGTGACGATTTGCGGGAACGCCAGCAACACCGCCAGCGCCAGCAATTGCAGCCCGATAAACGGCAGGAAGCCCCGGAAAATGGCGGTCAGGGTGATATGCGCCGGCGCCACCGATTTGAGATAGAAGGCGGCTGGTCCGAACGGCGGCGACAAAAACGAAACCTGCATGTTCATGCAGAACACCACACCGAACCAGATCGCCACATATTGCGGCTCGATCGACCCGAGAAAGCCAAGTTCCTCGACCGGCAGGCGCATCACGATCGGCAGGAACACCGGCATGATCAACAGCACGATCCCCACCCAGTCCATGAACATGCCCATCACCAGGAAGATCAGCATCATCAGGAGAATGACGGCCATGGTCGGCAGTTCGGCGTTGATGATGAGGTTGGCCACATAGGTCGGTCCACCCACCAGCGTATAGGCCGCGGCAAGTGCTGCCGCGCCGATCGTCACCCAGATGATGGTGCCGGTCGATTTCATCGTCCGCATCAGTGAATCCCAGACCACGTCAAAGCTCATTTCACCGCGCACCAGCGTGATCACGAACACCGCGACCGCGCCCATGGCGGCTGCTTCGGTGATACCGGTAATGCCGCCATAGATCGAGCCAAGCACGACGCCGATGACGACGATCGGCGCTACCAGTCCCTTGCCCTTGGACCAGCCGAGCAGGGTTCGCTCCCGGCCGAAGACGAATTGCAGCAGCAACGCCCCGGCAATGAACACGCCGAACAGATAGGGCAGGTCGGCCACCATGGCGAGCGGCAGCGGATCGACGCCTTCCAGGATCTCGTTTCCGCCGGTAATGGTCTGGAACAGCGCCCGGATCAGCAGCAGCGCCGCAAAGCCCATCACCATGATGGTGGTGAAGGCGCCAAATTGCAGCGATTTTTCGCGCGTCGGCGGGTCAGCGGGATCGGGCGCGGGAAGCGGCGCTTGCTCGGGGTGCAGCCGCGTGCGCACGACGATATAGATGATGAAGAACGACGCCAGCATGAAGCCGGGCAGGAAAGAGGCGGTGAATAGCGCCTTGATCGAGGTTTCCGTGACCAGGCCGTAGAAGATCAAGACGATGGATGGCGGGATCATGGTCCCCAGCGAACCCGACGCGCAGATGGTGCCGATGGCGAGATCCTGATTGTAGCCAAGCCGCAGCATTTGCGGCAAGGCGATCAGGCCCAACAGGACCACTTCGCCGCCAATGATGCCGGACATGGCTGCCATGATCACCGCCATGATCGAGGTGACGATGGCAATGCCGCCGCGCGTCCGCGACAGCCAAAAATTGAGCGACGAATACATGTCCTTGGCGATGCCCGATCGCTCCAAGAGCGCCGCCATGAAGATGAACAGCGGGATCGAAATCAGCACGTAATTGGTCATCTGGCGGTAAATCGCCTGGCCGAGCACGGCAAACGGTCCGCGTCCGAAATCCTTGAACAGCAGATCCGGCCCGAATTTCATCAGGAGCACGGCGCCGGCGAGTGTTGCGGAAGCAAAACCCAGGGGCATGCCCAGCGCCAGAAACAGGAACAGCCCGATCAGCAGCAGCAGTGACAGCGTTCCAATGTCCATCATGCTAATCCTTGAGGCTCTGGCGGATGATTTCGATCTCGCTCGCATCGATCTCGTCGAGCGGCGAATGATGTTCCGGCATCTTGTTCCAGTCGGCGATCAGGTTGGACAAGGCCTGGATGGCGACCAGCACGGCGAGGATCAGGATGGCCGGCTTGATGGTCGCCGGAATCGGCGGATCCCATGCGGTGCCAAAGGTCTCCCAGCGCAATATCTTGTCGCGCGATTCATTGTAGCCGCCCCAGATCAGCATGAAGGCGAAGGCCCAGATCAGGCACACGGTCAGGACGTCGGCGAATTTCTGCAGCCAGCGGGGAAACAGGTCATAGACCACATAGATGCGGATGTGGCTGCGCTGCTGCATGGCGTAGAGACCGGCAAACAGAAACACGAAACCGGCGATCCACAGCGACAGTTCATTGGCCCACAGGGTGGGTTTGACGAAGACGTAGCGCGAGACCACCTCGTAGAACATCACCAGCACGATGACCGCGGTAAGTATCATCGCCAGCCGCGAGATGATCAGGCTGACGACGTCGAAAAACCCGTCCGGCTGCGGCTCGATCATGCCCCGCCTGTCCGAGAGATAGACGCTCGCCGAAACGAGCGCGATGGTCCCGGTGATCATCGTCACCAGCACGATCGGCGTAGCCGTCGGAGACAGGAATTGCTTGAGGCTGATGCCGGTGCCCAAAAACAGCCGCCCGAAAATCAGCCAAGCCACCAGCGCGGCAAGCGCCATTGAACTCGCGATCGTGATAATGCGCATGGGTTGCCGCATCCGGCCCAGCCACACGCTTTCAGCCTTGTCTGTCATCGCCGCCCCCTGGTGCAACTCTCGCCACTGGGATGAGGCGGGCCCCGTCGGGACCCGCCCGGTATGTCGAGCCGGCGTCAGCCTATTCGATCTTGCCGGTCTTGCGCAGGAAGGCGCGATGCGCATCCACCAGGGCCTTGGCTTCCGGTGTCTTTTCCGCCCATCCATCCCAGGCGCGCTGCGCGCCGGCGCGGAATGCGGCGCGGTCTTCCGGGCTCCAGTCGTACAGCGTCACGCCATCGGCCTTCAGTTTGGCGGCGGCTTCCTCGTTGGCGATATCGATCGTCATCGAGGTTTGCAGGGCAAGCGCCTGCGTTGCCGTGTCGAAAATGGCCTTGATGTCGTCAGGGAAGCTGTTCCAGACATCCAGGTTGAAGGTGACGTGATCGATCGGCATCGAGTGGAAGCCGGGGTAGGTGGCGTGCTTGACGATATCGTAGAGGCCAAGCCCGACATTGTTGGCAAGGCTCGAGGCATCGGCGCCGTCGATGATGCCGGATTCAAGCGCGGTGAACACCTCGGTGAAATCCATCACGATCGGAGACGCACCCATTTCGGCGAAAATCTCGGTTTCGAGACCCGGAGGCGAGCGGAATTTCCAGTCCTTCAGATCCGCCGGACCGCGCAAGGGCTTGGAAGACGACATCGCCTCCTGGCCGCCGGTCCACCAGCCGACGAGGTGCATGTTGTACTGTTCGTAAAGCGCGTTGGCTGCTTCCTGGCCGCCGCCATAATAGAAGAAGCTGTAGAGCTGATAGGGATCGTCATAGCCTCCCATGGGATCGCCCACGAACTGGAACGCCGGGTTCTTGCCGGTCTGGTAGGCGCCGCCGTGCATCTCGCCATCGATAATGCCCTGGGCGGCGGCGTCAAAGCCTTCCACCGTGGCGACCACGGCGGACGACCAGAACATTTCGATCTTGACGCGGCCGCCGGACATTTTCTCGACATTGTCGATAAAGCCCTGGGCCAGTTTGCCCGACACGGTTTCCGCCGCGTAATGGGTCTGCATGCGCAGATTGAATTCCTGTGATTGTGCCGCGGTTGAAGCCGCAAGCATCATCGCTGCCGATGCGACGCCGATGACGGCGCCTGAAATTACAGTTCCCAGTTTCATTGTCATTCCTCCTCCTACGATGCCTGAACGCACCCTCCCAGATGCCACGGAATGTGACGATCATCTCCTGGCCGCGATGGTTGGTTCCCCGCGGCCTGTGTCGTTATTTCCTGTCCTCGAAATGTTTGAAACCCGCATCCAGATGGGTTTTCATCTTGTACTGGTAGGCCGTCCGGTCACGCGCCTCGAGCGTGTCGAGAATCTCGGCGTGCTCGGAATAGGTGACGGTCGAGAACGTATGCAGGGTCTTGGCCTTGATCATGATTTTCAGGATCACCGGCTTCATGATCTTGTAGACGTCGAGAATGGCCTTGTTGCCGATGACCTCGATCAGCCTTGTGTGAAAGCGGAAGTCCACCTCCGACGCATCGATGGCGAGTTCCGCGGTCAACAGCTCCTTGTTGATCCGGTGCAGATCGGCAATGTCCCTGGGTTTGATCCGGTCGAACAACAGCTCGAAGGACGCCACTTCAAGCAGGCTGCGGAAGCCCTGGATGTCGACGAATGTGTCGCGCGACACTTCCAGCGTGTTGAAGGCAAAAAGATCGAGCGCGCGCGCCATGCGTTCGTCGATGATCACCGCGCCGACCTTGGGGCGAACCTTGACCACGCCATAGGTCTTGAGGATGCGCATGGCCTCGCGCACCGTGTTGCGGCCGGCATGGAAGCGTTCGCACAGTTCCTTTTCAGTGGGCAGGCTGTCGCCCACCTTCAACCCGCCTTCAGATATCAGCGCGCGGATATGGTTGACCAGATCATCCACCGCAGAGGATCGCGACCCATGAATTTCGGTTTCGTCGCCGGATGGATCGGAGCCGGACTTCTCCTGCGAAGGATTGGGGCGGGCGTCGGTCAAAGGCCATTCCTATTTGTTGGACAATTGATGAATATCCATCTCAACAAGCAGTGTCAATTGGCCAATTGCTCTCAACTCATCCCACAAATGACTGGCGGGCCTGGGGGCGGGAAGGGACGCCGGAGATCGCGCCGCCGGAGGCGGGCCCCGGCTTTGCCGGTGTTTTCAAAAGGTCTGGCTTCATTTCAGACCGGTGGCGTGAGCGGGTTCAGTCCCTGCACCGCGAGTTCCTGGGCAATCTCCAGAAACGCGCTGACCAGCTTGCCGCCGCGCCGCTCGCGCAGGCAGATCAGCGTCTCTTCCATCACCATGTTTTCCTCGCCCTCCAGAGCAATACGCACCAGCCTCGGGTCCTCGCCAAATTCCGCCACCGAGACAAAGCCGACGCCGACGCCGGAGGCGACGATCTCGCGCACCGCCTCACGGCCTTCGGCGACAATGGAGGGGGTGAATTCAAACCCCTTCGCCGTGGCCTCATCCTCGAATTTCATGCGGGTTTTGGAGCCGCGCTCGCGCATCACCAGCGGAAGTTCGGTCAAATCCTTGAAACTCAAAGATTTTCTCGTGGCGAGAGGGTGGCCGGCGGCAACGAAAGCGGTGATCGGCGTGGCGTTCAGCAGGATCGTTTCAAATTCGCGGCTCTGGGGTATTTCACCCAGAACGCCGACATCGGCCTCATAGCTGAACAGGTTTTCAATCACGCTTTCGGAATTGCCGCCGCGGATCGTCACACCGACGCCGGGATATTGTTTCTGGAACTGGGCGATGATCTTGAGCACATGCAAGGCGCTGTCGGCAACGATCCGCAACGTCCCGGCCCGCATCACCCGGCTTTCCGACAACAGTTCGCGCGCCTGGTTTTCATTGTCGAAGAACCGCCGTGTGATGTCGAGCAGCCGCTCGCCCGCCGGCGTCAGCGTCACCTGTTTCTTGTGACGGTTGAACAACAGGATGTCATATTCTTCCTCCAGCTTGCGGACCTGGTCGGAAATCGCCGGCTGGGTCAGAAACAGCTCTTCCGCGGCGCGTGAGAACCCGCCGCAGATGGCGACGAAGTGAAATGCCCGAAGCTGGACGTAACGCATGTGGAGCCCAACATAATAAGTTCAGGTGATGTAATTATCGAAACTAACGATTTGTTTTATGACAGGCAAGGGTGCTCACTACAGCGCCGCGCATCCAATTGGATGCGCAAAGGTCACTGTAGCACTTTGAATCAATGCATGTACGCTATCGTTCAAACGAATCCGTTTGAACGCGACATGCATTAGCGGATTGGCGTTTGAAAAAGAGTCCATGAGGTCATAATGTTACCAGTCGCATTCCTGATGCATCTCGCCGGCGCGATCATGCTGCTGCTTTGGGCGGTGCGCATGGTGCGGACCGGCGTCGAGCGGGCGCATGGAACCCGGCTGAAAGCGGCATTGCGTGATGCGCGGGGCGGCAATGTGCAGATGGCCGCCGCCGGGACCATCCTCGCCGTCGTGCTGCAAAGCTCCACCGCCGTGGGCGTTCTGGCGGCGGGCTTTGCCACCAGCGGCATCCTCACCGTCAGCGCCGGCATCGCAGCACTTCTGGGCGCCGATCTCGGCTCCGCGCTGGTCGTCAAGATCCTTTCGTTCAACCTGAGCGGCCTGATCCCGTTTCTGCTGCTCGTCGGCGCCACCATGTTCCTGAAGTTCGAGGCGCGCACCGTGCGCCAGACCGGGCGCATTATACTGGGCATCGCCTTTATCCTCTTGTCGCTGAAAATGGTCGGCGAGGCGACCGAGCCGTTGCGGGACAGCGCCGCACTGCCCGGCCTGATCGGTTACCTCAAGGGCGATCCGCTGACCGCCTTCGTGGCCGCCGCCGCCATCGCCTGGATTGTGCATTCCTCGGTGGCCACCGTTCTGCTGTTCGTCACCTTCGCCGCCAGCAATCTTTTGCCGCTCGAGGTGGCGCTGCCGATGGTGCTCGGCGCCAATGTCGGCGGCGGGGTGATCGCGGTGTGGCTGACCCGCGGCATGGAGGTGAAAGCCCGGCGCATCCCGCTCGGCAATCTGGTTTTCCGCGGCACCGCCGCGCTGATCGGGCTGGCGGTTCTGCAGGTTATGGATCTGCCGATGTCCTATCTGGGCGGCACAGAGGCGGTGCAACTGGTCAATTTCCATCTGGCCTTCAATCTGGCGCTGGTGCTGATCGCGCTGCCGCTGGTACGGCCGATGGAGCGTCTGACGGAACTGCTGTTGCCTGTTCCCGCCGCGGAGGCTGATCCGGCGGCGGCCGACAACAGCGTCAGCATGCTCCATCGCGGCTCCGCGCTGTTGCCAAGCGTCGCGCTGGCCAGCGCAAAGCGGGAATTGTTGCGGATGGGCGAAACCGTCGCCAGCATGTACCGGCCGGTGATGGAACTGATGGATGGCGGCAATCTCGAGCAGATCGAGCGCGTCCGCAAGATCGACGATCAGGTCAACCGCATGCACACCGATATCAAGCTGTTCATCGCCGAGGTGAACCGCCGCCCCCTGTCGGAACGGGAAATCCGGCAAGGCGTCGAGCTGACCGACTTTTCCATCAATCTGGAACATATCGGCGACATCATCGCCAAGAGCCTGCTGCCGCTTGCCACGGAACGCGCCCAGAAGAACCTGCATTTTTCGCCGGAAGGCTGGGCGGAAATGTGCAGCCTGCATGCCCGCGTCGAGGCCAATTTCCAGCTCGCCCTGAATGTGCTCGTATCCGGCGACACCGACAGCGCCCGCGAACTGGTCAAGGAAAAGGAGGCGATGCGGCAGTTGGAGCGCGACAGCCATGACCGGCACCTGACCCGGCTGCGCGAAAACCATGCAGACAGCATCAGCACCAGCAACATTCATCTCGAAACCGTCCGCGCATTCAAGGAGATCAATTCGTTGCTGGTCACCGTCGCCTATCCGATTCTGACCGAAAGCGGGCAATTGCTGCGTAGCCGTCTGGCGCAGCCGGCGTGACCCCGGATAATCAAAGAAAAATCTATCAAAGAATACAAAATAACGATTTTACATATAGAACGCCGGGTGGGAGAAACGGCTCGAGACCGAGACTCTGACAGCGAGGAAATCCGATGTCGACCGTGCAATCCGAGGCTTTCGCCGATCCCGTGATGGGCGAACCTTTCCTGCTGACCCCCGGCCCCCTGACCACCGCTTACAGCGTCAAGCAAGCCATGCTGCGCGACTGGGGTTCATGGGACGGCGATTTCCGCGCCATGACGAAATCGCTGTGCGATCAGCTGGTGGCGCTTGCCGGCGACCGCCGTGGCGAATTTGTCTGCGTGCCGATGCAGGGTTCGGGCAGTTTTTGCGTCGAGGCATTGCTCGGAACCTTCGTGCCGCGGGACGGCAAGGTGCTGGTGCTGGCCAATGGCGCCTATGGGCTGCGCGCCGCCGAGACCATGCGCTATCTCGGCCGCGCCTTCACGCTGATCGACAAAGGCGACTACATGCCGCCGCGCGGTGACGAAGTCGCAGCCGCGCTCGATGCTGATCCGTCGATCACCCATGTCATCGCCATTCATTGCGAGACCTCGTCGGGGATCCTCAACCCGATCGCCGAAATCTCCCAGGCCACCTATGCCCGCGGCCGCAAGCTGCTGGTTGATTCCATGAGCGCCTTCGGCGCCATCGACCTTGACGTCAACACCATCCGCTACGAGGCGATGGTGTCGTCGGCCAACAAATGCATCGAAGGCGTGCCCGGCTTCGGCTTCGTCATTGCCCGCGCCACGGAGCTTGATTCCTGCAAGGGCAACAGCCATTCGCTGGTGCTCGATGTCCATGCGCAATGGGCCAACATGGCCAAGACCGGCCAGTGGCGTTACACTCCGCCGACCCATGTCGTGGCGGCGTTCCTCGAGGCGCTCCGGCTTCACGCGGCCGAGGGCGGCGTTGAGGGCAGGGGCGCCCGCTACACGAAAAACCGCGATGTCATGGTGGCGGGAATGCGCGCGCTGGGATTCGAGACCCTGCTCAAGGACCGCTGGCTGTCGCCGATCATTGTTACCTTCTTCTGCCCGGCGCATGAGAACTTCGTCTTCTCGACATTCTATGAATTGATGAAGCGGAAGGGGTTTATCATCTATCCCGGCAAGCTGAC
>LADQ01000277.1 GCA_000961635.1 Hoeflea sp. BRH_c9
GCCGTCATTGACGCCCGACGCATTGCCCGCCGTGACGCTGCCGCCCGCGCGAAAGGGCGTTCCGAGTTTGGCCAGCTGTTCGGCCGTGGTGTCGGGGCGGGGATGCTCGTCGGTGTCGACGACAACCGGGTCACCCTTGCGGCGCGGGATTGTCACGGGGACGATTTCCCTGGCGAACCGGCCTGATGCCTGCGCCTTGCCCGCGCGGGCCTGGCTCCTGAGCGCAAACGCGTCCTGATCGGCGCGGGAGATACCGAAATCGGCGGCGACGTTCTCGCCGGTTTCGGGCATGGAATCGATGCCGTACTGGGCTTTCATCAGCGGATTGACGAAGCGCCAGCCGATGGTGGTGTCATGGATTTCGGCGTTGCGGGAATAGGCCGTTTCGGCCTTGGGCATGACAAACGGCGCGCGCGACATGCTCTCGACGCCGCCGGCGATGACGAGGTCGGCTTCCTTGGAACGGATCATCCGGGCGGCGGCCAGCACGGCGTCCATGCCCGAGCCGCAGAGCCGGTTGATCGTGGTGCCGGGGACGGACACCGGCAGTCCGGCCAGCAGAGCTGCCATGCGGGCGACGTTGCGGTTGTCTTCGCCGGCCTGGTTGGCGCAGCCATAATAGACCTCGTCAACACCGGCCCAGTCGACGCCGGAATTGCGCGTCATGAGCGCGCTGATCGGGATCGCGCCCAGATCATCGGCGCGGACGCCGGCCAGCGCCCCGCCAAAACGGCCAATCGGGGTGCGGACATAATCGCAGATGAAAGCTTCGGTCATCAGGCAGCTTCTCCAGTCTTGCCGCCGGAATGGGCGGCTTTGGTACGGGCATTGAGATCGCGCAATGTCGACAGCTCGATCCCGGTCGGGGCCGGGGTCTCCTCGAGCTTGTCGGCAAAGCGCACGGTCCAGCCGCATTCGGCCTGGACCATCTCGCGTGTGACGCCGGGGTGCAACGAGACCACGGTGAATTCCCGTGTTACCGGATCGGGCTTCCAGACCGCAAGGTCGGTGACCATCAGCGTCGGTCCCTTGGTGGTCAGTCCCAGCCGCTCGCGATGGTCGCCGCCTTCGCCGTGGCCGAAACTGGTGAAGAAGTCGATCTTGTCGACCATGGCGCGTCTGGATTGCTTCACGGTGATGAAGATCTCGCCGCAAGACGACGCGATCTCCGGCGCGCCGCCGCCGCCGGGCAGGCGGGTCTTGGGATGATCGTAGTCGCCGATCACCGTGGTGTTGATGTTGCCGAACCGGTCGATCTGGGCAGCCCCCAAAAAGCCGACGGTGACGCGGCCGCCCTGCAGCCAGTAGCGGAACATCTCCGGCACCGAGACGGTGGTCACCGCCGTGTCGCACAGTTCGCCATCGCCGATCGACAGCGGCAGAACCGATGGCGCGGTACCAATGGTGCCGCTTTCATAGATCAAGGTGATGTCCGGTGCATGGGTGAGGCGGGCGATGTTGCAGGCGGCCGACGGCGCGCCGATGCCGACGAAACAGACATCGGTGTTTTTCAGCGCGCGCGAGGCGGCAATCGTCATCATTTCGTCGCGGGTGAACTGGCTCATGCCGCACTCCTCAGGTCTTTGATCCGGCCGGCAAAATCCTCGGGCGTGGCGTCAAGGACGTTTTCCTTCATCCAGGCGAGGAACGTGTCGCGGTCGGCCGCGATCTTGTCCCAGGCGATGTAGCTTGCATTGTCGCGCGGATAGTAGCCATGGGCATAGGACGGATGGGCGCCGCCCGGCACCAGGCAGATGGCGGTGACGGCCCAGCCGGGCAGGACGCAGGCGTTGGGGTGAGTGGAGAGATCGTCGACGATCTCCTCGACCGTGACCACCGAGCGCTTCGCCGCCAGCACCGCTTCCTTCTGCACCCCGATGATGCCCTCGATCAGCACATTGCCCTTGCGGTCGGCTTTTTGGGCGTGAATGAAGGTGACATCGGGACGGATAGCCGGGACCGCCGCCAGCTGCTCGCCGGTGAACGGGCAGGTGACGGAGCGGATGTTTGGATTGACCCGGGCCAGTTCGGCGCCCTTGTAGCCGCGGAAGACGGCAAAGGGCAGGCCGCTCGCGCCCGCTTCATAGGCATTGGCCATGGCCGCGTGCGAGTGTTCCTCGATCTCGATTGCGTGCGGCCAGCCATTCTCGACGGCGCCACGCAGCCGCCTGAGCAGGCCGACGCCGGGATTGCCGGCATAGGAGAAGATCAGCTTGCGCACCGCGCCGATGCCGATCAACTGGTCATAGATGACATCGGGCGTCATCCGCACCAGCGTCAGGTCCTTGACGCCCTGGCGGATCGCCTCATGGGCGCTCGCATGCGGGATCAGATGGGTGAACCCCTCGAAGGCGACGGTATCGCCAGAGGAGAGATTTTGCGCCACCGCTTCGGGCAGCGTCATGAATTTAGCCATGAGTGGTCTTGTCCTCAGATATCGAAGAAAACGGTTTCCTGCGGACCCTGCAGATGGATGTCGTGGCTGTATGCGCCGGCCTTGCCCTTGGCGATCAGCGTCGTCAGCCGGTCGCGGTGTTCGATGCGCGCCAGCACAGGATCGCCGGCGTTGGCCTCGGCCTCGTCCTCGAAATAGATCCGCGTGTTGAGGCCCAGATTGATACCGCGGGCGACGATCCAGACATTGATGTGCGGCGCCTGCAAGCGGCCGTCGGGGAAGGCAACCCGGCCCGGCTTGATCGTCTCGAACCGGAAGATGCCGGTCTCGGCATCGGCGGGGCAGCGTCCCCAGCCGGAGAATTCCGGTTCGGCCCTGCCTCGGTAAATCCCGTCGGCGTCGGCTTGCCAGATTTCCACCAACGCGTCCTTGAGAGGATTGCCGCCGCCATCAATGACCCGGCCTTCGAGCTTGATCCGCTCGCCTTTGGTCTTGTCGGTGACCATGGCTGTGCCGAGATCCTTGTCGTAGACGCCCGGAATTCCGCAGAAATTCGGCGTCAGCCCGATATGGACATAGGGACCGGCGGTCTGGGACGGCGATTCCTTGAACGGGTACAACGGATTTTCGATCGGGGTTGCCATCTCAGTTTCCCTCCAGCCGGTTTTCAAACAGCGTCGAGCGGCTGCCGCGAAGAATGATGTCGAAGCGGTAGGCCAGCGCATCCATCGGGGCGCTGGCGCTCATGTCGAGCCGGGCGGTGAGCTGATCGATGGCCTTGGGGTCGTTGATGGTGCGCACGATCGGGCAGCGCGGGATCAGCGGGTCGCCCTCGAAATACATCTGGGTGATCAGCCGCTGGGCGAAACCGAGGCCGAAGACCGAGAAATGGATATGCGCCGGACGCCAGTCGTTCGGGCCGTTGGGCCAGGGGTAGGGGCCGGGGCGGATGGTGCGGAAGGCGAAAGCGCCGTCATCGCCCGAGAGCGTCCGGCCGCAGCCGCCGAAATTGGGGTCGAGCGGCGCCAGATAGCCGTCCTTCTTGTGACGGTAGCGTCCGCCGGCATTGGCCTGCCAGAATTCGATCAGCACGTTTGGCACCGGCTGGCCGCGCTCGTCGAGAACCCGGCCCTCAACGATGACCCGTTCGCCGATGGCGCTCATGCCGGATTGAGCGAAATTCAAGACCAGATCATTGTCGAGCGGGCCGATCGTGTCATGGCCAAAGGCCGGACCTGTCGTCTCCGACAAGGTATTGCCGAAGGCGATCAGAGCGCGGGACGGCGAGCGCAGCACCGAGGTCTTGTAGTCAGGCGTATAGGCCTTGGGGTGCCAGGACCGGTCTCTAGGGAAAAAATTGGCGATTTGTGTCTGGTTGGATTTCATGGTTTTTCCCCTCCAGAAGCGGCTTTCATCTCGGCCAAGGTGCGCTTGGCGACGCGGATGGCGGTGTTGGCGGCGGGTACGCCGGCATAGATCGCCACATGCAACAGCGCCTCGCGGATATCGGTCTCGCTGGTGCCGGTTCTGGCGGTGGCGCGCACATGCATGGCGAGTTCCTCTTCCTGGCCGAGTGCTGCCAGCAGCGCGATGGTCACCATCGACCGCTCGCGCGGGCTCCAGTCAGGGCGCGCCCAGACACGCTCCCAGGCGCTGGCGCTGATCAGATCCTGAAACGGCGCGTCAAAGGCGGTCGTCGCGGCAATCGCCGCATCGACATGGGCGTCGCCCAATACGAAGCGCCGCGTTTGCTCGGCCTTGCTCACAGCCTTCGTGTCTGCCATCCGGCTCTCCCGATTGTATCCAGTCCTCGGTTTCACTTTACATAGTGAAATGGAAATGAATAATGATTTTTTGACCTCTTAATCATTCCGGAAACGATATGGGAATTTCACGACGCATCAAGATCCGGCATCTCGAAGCCTTCGTCGAAGTGGCCCGCCAGAAGAGCGTTGGCCGCGCGGCGATCACCCTGTCGCTGACCCAGCCTGCGGTGACCCGCACCATCCGCGAACTCGAGCAGATCGTCGGCGCGCAGCTGATCGAACCCGACGGCCGGGGAATCCGGCTGTCGCACCAGGGAGAGGTGTTCCTGTCCCATGCCGGTTCGGGACTTGCCGCGGTCAGAAGCGGCATTGCGGCGCTCGAAAATGTCGCCACCGTATCAGGCCCGCCGGTACGCATCGGCGCGCTTCCGACGGTGTCGGCCACCACCATGCCGGGGGCGGTGGCGGATTTCCTGGCTTCGGGCGTGAAGAGCCCGCTCCGCGTGATCACCGGCGAGAACTGGGTGTTGCTCGATCAATTGCGCAAGGGCGACCTTGATCTGGTGATGGGGCGGATGCCGGCGCCGGAAATGATGACCAGCCTTCGGTTCGAACCCCTGTACCGCGACCGGGTGGTGTTTGTCGTGTCCAACACCCATCCGCTCGCCGGGCAGCGCCAGGTGGCGGCGGACATCCTGGCGCAGCATCCGGTGCTGGTGCCGCCGGCCGGGTCCATCATCCATCCCTTTGTCGAGCGGGTGATGCTGGAACAGGGGATGGCGCCGCCGCTGCAGGCCGTCGAGACGGTGTCGGACAGTTTCGGCCGGGCCTTCCTGCGTGCCAGCGACGCGATCTGGATCATCTCGCGCGGGGTGGTGGCGGCCGAAATCGCCTCGGGCGAATTCGTCGAGCTGCCGATCGACACCAGTTCGACCATGGGGGCGGTGGGACTGATCACCCGCGACATCGACCGGCCGCATGACGCGGCGGTGTTTTTTGCCGACATCCTGAGGCGGCGCACGGCGCAAGGTTGAGACGCCACTTTGCGGCTTCTGGACCCCATCGGGCGGCAAGCACATTGTGATTTTCGTTTCTTTCGTTTTACACTAAGCGCGAAACCAACGATTCCTGGATGTTGTTTCCCATGTACCTAGCCCCGCGCCACTCCGAAATCATCGAACTCGCCAAGATCGAGGGACGGGTCCTGGTCGATGATCTGGCGACACGGTTCGAGGTGACGCCGCAGACCATCCGCAAGGATCTCAATGATCTGTGCGAACGGCAATTGCTGATGCGCATTCATGGCGGCGCGGTGCTGCCGTCGGGCACGCAGAACATGGAATATGCCCAGCGTGGCAAGATCGCCGCCGAGGAGAAGCAGACCATCGGCGCCGCGGCCGCCGATCTGATTCCGGACAACGCCTCGCTGTTCATCAATATCGGCACCACCACAGAAGCGGTCAGCCAGGCCCTGCTGCAGCATGGACGGCTGATGATCATCACCAACAACATCAATGTCGCCAACCGGATGCGGCCGCACCCGCAGTTCGAGGTGGTGATCGCCGGCGGCGTGGTGCGCGCCTCGGACGGCGGCATTGTCGGCGAGGCGGCGGTGGATTTCATCCGCCAGTTCAAGGTCGATTATGCGGTGATCGGGGCGTCGGCGATCGATCATGACGGCGCGCTGCTCGATTATGATTTCCGCGAGGTCAAGGTGGCCCAGGCCATCATCGCCAATGCCAGGCATGTCATCCTGGTGGCGGATTCGACCAAGTTCGAGCGCACCGCGCCGGTGCGGATCGGGCATCTGGAGCAGGTTGACACCTTTGTCACCGATCAGTGTCCAAGTGACAAGATCAGGCAGATTTGCCGTGAATTCGATGTCGCGCTGATTGAAACCATGCGGCTCTAGCGCGATAAACCGCTCCAAGAGTTTGAATTTCTGTAGAGAATGGCTCCATCAGTTGAAAGGTCTGCAACGCGGAACAGCGTGATGCGCCGGGCGCTGCCGCGGCAAATATCTCAGATCCACTATCTGTTGCAGCGAAGTCACGGCCGCACGCTTATAGCAACCGCACGGTGATTTCGGGACTGTTGTCCTTTTTAGACCTTGATGGTGTCACTATATAGCGCAAACGCAGACGCCTGATTGCGGCCTCATGACCGGTAGCATGCGCCCCTCGGGCTCCCGCTTCAGCATGACCTCTGCGCGGACTTATTTGAGAGCAGGTTGATCATGGCAAAGCCAAAATTTCACACGGTTGCCGCATTCGTTGTGCTGGCTGTCTCGGCGGCATGGGTGCTGACGGGCGAGTTTTCGTCGATCGGCAGCGCCGCGCTGGATCCATCCAGCGAAACGCCGGAGGTCGAAGCGCCCGTCGCCGCCGAGCCGTCCAAGGCGTTGCGCACGGTCGCGGTGCTGGCGCCCGACTTCATCGAGCATAACCGCATCATCCGGATCTCCGGCGTCACGGCGCCGGACAAGCGCACGACGCTTGCCACCCGCAGCGCCGGAATCCTCGGCGAACTGAAGATCAAAAAAGGCGACAGGGTCGAGGCCGGGGATGTCGTGCTGGTGCTCGATGGCGCGGAAAAGCAATCCATGGTGGAGACCGCCAAGGCGCTGCTGGATCAACGCCAGAAGGAAGCCGACAACATCGAACGGCTGGTCAAGGAGGGCATCACGCCCACCACGCAGATCGACAGCGCCCGATCGGCGCTGGCCTCGGCCCGCTCGCAACTGGAAGCGGCGGAAGCCGACATTGACCGCCTCACCGTCATCGCGCCGTTCTCCGGCGTGATCGACCAGGTCATGGTCGAGGAGGGAGCCTGGCTTCCCTCCGGCGAAGCCGTCGCCGTGCTGCTGCAGCTCGATCCGGTGGTGGCGCTTGGTGAAGTCAGCGAGCGTGAGATCGCCCATGTCAATGTCGGCCGCGAAGCCGATATAAGACTGATCAGCGGTGACATCGTTTCCGGAAAAGTGCGGCATGTCAGCCTTGAGGCAACCGCGGGCACACGGACTTTCCCGATTGAAATCGCCATCGCCAACCCGGACAACAAGGTGCCCGCCGGGATGACCGCCGAGATCATGATCAAGTCCGAGGCGGTGACGGCGGTCAGGCTGCCGCGGTCGGTGGTCACGCTCGACGCCGCCGGCAATCTGGGTCTGCGCATTCTCAAGGCCGACAACACGGTCGGGTTTGTGCCGATCGACCTGATTGACGATACGCCGGAAGGCCTGTTGCTCAGCGGGGTTCCGCTTGACGCCAAGATCATCGTCGCGGGCCAGGATCTGGTCAGTGACGGCGAGACCGTCAATTCGGTGCCGGCCGACCCGGGTCTTGTCGCCGCGGCAACAGCTCGAGCGGTGGAGCCGCAGCAATGAATTTTGTCGATCTCGCCATCCGCAATGCGCGGCTGACACTTGCCGTCCTGCTGTTCCTGATCATTGCCGGATCGATGGCCTATGTCTCGATTCCCAAGGAAGCCGAGCCGGATGTGCAGATACCGATCATCTATGTGAGCTTGGCCTATTCGGGGATTTCGCCCGAGGATTCGGAGCGGCTGTTGCTGCGGCCGATGGAAACCCGGCTGAAGAACCTCACCGGCATCAAGGAAATGCGGTCGACCGCCTATCAGGGCGGCGGCAATGTGGTGATCGAGTTCATGGCCGGCGCCGACCTTGCCAAGGCGCTCGATGACGTTCGCACCAAGGTTTCCGACGCCAAGCCGGATCTGCCGCAGGGCGCCGACGAGCCGACGGTCAACGAGGTCAATATCTCGGAATTCCCGGTGCTGGTTGTGACGCTGGCGGGCGATGTGCCGGAGCGGGCCCTGACCCGCGCCGCGCGCGAGCTTCGCGACCGTATCGAGGAAATCAACGGCGTGCTCGAGGCCTCGCTGCAAGGCGCGCGCGACGATCTGGTCGAGGTGATCATCGATCCGGTCAAGCTGTCGTCCTACGGCATGCAGCTCGATCAGCTGATCGCCGGGGTCAACGCGTCCAACTCGGTGGTGGCGGCGGGCGCGCTGGAAGGCGAGGAGGGCCGCTATGCGGTCAAGGTTCCGCTGCTGATCGAAACGGTCGAGGATGTCGCCAATCTGCCGATCATAGCAGGCTCCAACGCGGTGGTGCGGGCGCGTGATCTCGCCACCATCCGCTCGACCTTCAAGGACGCCGAGACGGTGACCCGGCTCAACGGCAAGCCGGCGATCGCCATCGAGGTCTCCAAGCGCACCGGCGCCAATCTGATCGAGACCGTCGATGCGGTCAAGGTGGCGGCCAATGAGTTCAAATCGCTGCTCCCCGAGGGCGCGACCATTGCCTTCAGCCAGGACAAATCCACCTCGATCCGGCAATTGCTGGGCGATCTGGAGAACTCGGTGCTCACCGCGGTGATCCTGGTGTTCATCGTCATCCTCTACGCGCTGTCGGGCCGGGCTTCCCTGCTCATTGGCTTTGCCATTCCCGCGTCGTTCCTGATGGGCATGCTGGCGCTGTCGCTGGCGGGGCTGACGGTCAACATCGTGGTGTTGTTCAGCCTGATCCTGGCAGTTGGCATGCTGGTCGACGACGCCATCATTGTCACCGAATTCGCCGAACGCCGGATGAGCGAAGGCATGGACCGGAAAGAGGCCTTCTCACTGGCGGCCAAGCGCATGGCGGGACCGGTGGTGGCGGCGACAATGACGCGCGTGGCGGCGTTTTCACCGCTTCTGTTCTGGCCGGGCATTGTCGGCGAATTCATGAAATACATGCCGATCACGCTGATTGCGACGCTGTCGGCATCGCTGCTTTACGCGCTGGTGTTCACCCCGACGCTTGGCGCGATGTTCGCCAAGCCGACGATCGAGGACGGTCCCAAGCGCGACGGGCTCTACATGAAGTTCGTCGCCCGCGCGGTGCGCCATCCCTTCATCGTGGTGTTTTTCACGCTTGCCGCGCTGATCGTGGTTCCGGTCGCCTATGCCCAATATGGCAAGGGCGTCGAGTTTTTCCCGAACGTCGAGCCGGATTACGGACTTTTGTATGTGCATGCGCGCGGCAATCTCTCGCTTGAGGAGAAAGACGCCGCCGTGCGCCGGGTCGAGGACCGGATCCTTGGCTGGCCCGGCCTGACCAGCGTCTACACCCGTGTCGGCAAGGTCAGCGGTGGCGGCAATGATGTCGGTGAAGATGTCGTCGGCGTGATCCAGTATGAATTTGTCGATTGGCGCGAGCGCAAGGCGGCCGGCGAAATTCTGGACGATTTCCGCCGAGAGCTGACCGGATTTCCAGGCGTCGATATCGAAGTCCTGGTGCCGGAGGGCGGGCCGCCGACAGGCAAGGCGATCCAGATTCAGTTGTCGGCCGTGGATCCGTCCGGGCTGGGGGATGTTGCGCGCAAGGTTGCCGCGCAGCTCGCGGCGACGCCGGGCGTGATTGATATCTCGGACGGTCTGCCGCCGCCGGGAGTTGACTGGGAGATCAAGGTCGATCGCTCCGTGGCCGCGCGCTACGGCATTGGTCCGGCTTCGGTCGGCACCGTGGTGCAATTGGTCACCAGCGGTCTGAAGCTGACCGACTACCGTCCGGCCGGCGCCGACGACGCGGTCGACATCAGGCTCAGGCTGCCTGAAGAACGGCGCACGCTGTCGACGCTTGACGATCTCAGGATCGAGACCGCGCAGGGCTCGGTGCCGATCTCCAATTTCGTCACCCGTGAACCGGCGCCCAGCGTCGGCACGCTGACCCGGATTGACGGCGTGCGAACCATCACCGTCGCCGCCGGGATCAGCGAAGGGATCCAGGCCGATCCGCTGCGTCAGGGCATTGTCGCGGAACTGGAAAAAGCCAATCTCGAATCGCTGGGCATCCGCTGGAAGCTGGCGGGCGAGGACGAGGAGCAGAAGGCCGCCGGCGCATTCCTCTCGAAGGCCTTCGGCGCGGCGATCTTCTTGATCTTCGTGGTGCTTCTGGCCCAGTTCAACAAGTTCCTGTCGGTGGCGCTGGTGCTGTCGGCGGTGGTGATGTCGACCATCGGCGTGTTTTTGGGCCTGTTGATCATGGGCCAGCCGCTCGGCATCGTGATGACCGGCATCGGCATCATCGCGCTCGCCGGCGTAGTGGTGAACAACAACATCGTGCTGATCGACACCTACGACCATTTGCGCCGCGAAGGCAGCGACAAGCTCGAAGCCATCCTGGAGACCTGCCGCGAGCGCGCGCGGCCGGTGGTGCTGACCGCGGTCACCGCGATTCTCGGCGTGCTGCCGATCGCGTTCGGGTTCAACCTCGAAATCATGGCGCATGAGACGACCTATGGCGCACCGTCGACGCAGTGGTGGATATCGCTGTCGAGCGCCATCGTGTTCGGGCTGGCGTTCTCGACGATCCTGACGCTTGTGGTGACGCCGTCGCTGTTGATGATCGTCACCCGCTCGAAGGACAGCAGGATCACCGCCTGGTGGCAGCGGCAGAAGGCCCGCGTCGGGCTTGGTCGCAAGCCGCTTGCGGCCGACAGCCGTCCGGCGCCGGCTGAATAGAACCATCGTCAGACCGGAGCCGCCGCCTGCCAAACATGTAGGCGGCGGCTCCGGCCAGATCTATTCGGGGCGGCAGATCTGCTTGGCGCGGATTGCCTGCGCCGTGCGCAGCACCAGCGTGGCGACGGCAAGGGCGAGCACAACGGTCAGGCCAAAGCCGATCATGCGATGGAACTGGGATCCGGTTTCGTGGGCAAAGACGAAGGAGGCGACCGAGAGGGCCGCCACCGGGAAGGTCAGCGCCCACCAGGACAAGGCGAATGACAGCCGCAAGAAGCGCGGCGCCTGGGTCAGCACGATCAGCGCGAAGACATAGCCTATGTTGATGAGAATCCGGGCGAAGCCGTCGACATCACCGGTCAACCGCACCCAGGCGACGAAGGCGACCGCCGGCGGAGCTATCAGGATCACCAGCGTCGGCATCAGCCTGCCGGGCAGCGGCTCGTGGAAAATCAGCCGGTTCATCACCAATGTCAGCAGCACGATCCAGAACAGGAGTCCAGCCGCGAAAAACGCCCAGGACAGTTCAATCGCGCCGAAGCCGACGCCGGCCAGCGGCACGAGCACATTGCCGACCGCCGGGATGAACCAGGCCGGCGACAGGTGCATCTGCTGGAACGAGCGGTGGCCGATCCAGTTGGCGACAACGCTGAGCCCCAGCACCGCCTGGGCGGCCACGCCAACGCTCCAGACCACAAAGGCCACATCGGGGATCCGCGGCGCCAGCGCCGTTCCGAGCAGCAGCAGCGAGATCGAGATTGTCGGAAAGAAGGCGATGCGCACCGGATGGTTCCATTCAGCTTTCACGGCTGAAGGGTGGCGGACCAGTTTGAGCCCGTAGAAGAAGGCAAGAACCGCGAAAACGGCGACTGCGGCGCCGAGAATGAATTGCGAGGCTGCGCCGGTTGATCCGGCTGCCGTCTCGGCCGCGGTGATCGACAGCACCAGCCCCAACAGCCCCATCATGACGGCAAAAAAGGTGACGGGAAAATTCTCAAGCCGGTCAGGCTCGGCCACGGACATGTCAACCATTTTACCAAACAGCTCCTTTGTTGGGGTATCGCTGGTAATCTGCCGCGTTCCGGCCTGTCGGTCCATGACAAGGATCAAACGGAGTCCCGCCGCCCTGCAAATGAGCGGTGAAGCACCCCGGAGACGCGTCCGATGAAATCGGCCGCCGCTTTGACAACGACCGGACATGCATGACTAAGGATCTGATCCGGAAGCGTTAACCGGTCCGCACGGACGGCTGCGGCTGCGGCTTTTCCCCTTTCATTTCAGGGGTTTTACGGTGTAGGCAATCATCCGGTGCCGCACCTTCAAAAGTGTCCTATGGTGTCGTTTTTGAGATACTTTCATGGTCGTCAGCGACGCTCTAATCGGCCGCTCCAACTTGACATCACCTTCTAATTGCTGAACGATCATTCAATATTGAATGCAGGTCCGGCCGCTGCCGGCTGACTTGTTTGACGTTTCCGAGTGGCCGGCAAACTGCTTGAGTGCTACCCTGTGGAAGCTGGACGTTTCAAAACAGGAGTGCCTTTGAACACCTCGACACAATCCGATGGGGAACCATCATCAGCGCAAGCGCATTGCGCGGTTTCGGTTCGGTCACTGAGCAAGGAGTTCGGCGCCGGGTCCAACGCCTTTCTCGCCCTGGATGCTGTCTCGGTGGACATCCGCAAGAACGAGTTTTTCACCCTGCTCGGACCCTCCGGCTGTGGAAAGACGACGCTGCTGCGGTTGATCGCGGGCTTTGAACAACCCACCTCCGGATCGATCCTGCTTGACGGGGCGGACCTGTCGGCAAAGCCGCCCTACCAGCGTCCGGTCAACACGGTGTTTCAGAATTACGCCCTGTTTCCGCACATGACGGTGAGCGAGAACATCTCGTTCGGCCTCGAGATGCTTGGCCGTCCCAAGGACGAGATCAAGGCGGTGACCGCCGACATGTTGCGGCTGGTCCGTCTCGACGCCATGGCCGACCGGCGCATCACGCAGATTTCGGGTGGCCAGCAGCAGCGGGTGGCGCTGGCCCGGGCGCTGGCGCCCAAGCCCAAGGTGCTGCTGCTGGATGAACCGCTGTCGGCGCTCGATCTGCAATTGCGCAAGGACATGCAGCTTGAACTGAAGCGGTTGCAGACCGATACCGGCATCACCTTTGTGTTCGTCACCCATGACCAGGATGAAGCGCTGACCATGTCGGACCGGATCGCGGTGATGGACGGTGGTAAAATTCTTCAAATCGGATCGCCGCGCGACATTTACGACAAGCCGCAGCACCGTTTCGTTGCAGGCTTCATCGGCGAGATCAACCTTCTGCCGGTCGAGGCAATGGGCGAGCATGACTACGCGATTGCGGGCGTCGGGACGCTCAGATGCGATGATCCGTCCGAGTTGAGGAAGGGTGACCCGGCCATGCTCGCGGTCAGGCCTGAACGCATTGTCCTGTCGGCCCCTTCGGCCGGCACATTGCCCGGCGTCATTTCCAATGTGGTCTATCACGGCACCGACACGATCTTTCATTTCAAGCTGGCCGATGGTCTGGAAATGCGGGCGCGCTCGCAGAACAACACGGCGCAACGCCGCGCGTTCGCCAAGGGCGATGCCATCGGCTGGTCGGTCGATGCGTCGTCGGTTTCCGTTCTGGCCGATGACCCGTCATGACCCGGGCCGGGAAAAACACCCTGTTCCGCGTCCTGTTGATCGGGCCGGCCTTGCTGGCGATCACGGTGTTCATGATCGTTCCCTTGGGGTTGATGGCCTATATCTCGTTTCGGGGCCGGGATTATTCGGGCGGGGTATTGTGGGATCAGTTCAGCACGGAAGCCTATGTGCGGCTGTTCTTCGAGCGCGAGCTTGATGGCACCCTGGCGCTGAACTTCAATTACATGATCATCATCCTGCGCTCGGTCTGGCTGTCGTTCCTGACCATGGTGATCTCGCTGGCCGTAGGCCTGCCGGTGGCGATGTTCATGGCGACCCGGGACGCCAAATGGAAAGCGGTGCTGGTGTTCATGGTGACGCTGCCGTTCTGGACCAATCTTCTGGTCCGGAACTATGCCTGGATCCTGTTGTTGCGCGATCACGGCACGATCAATTCGGTGCTGTTGTGGCTCGGCATCATCTCCGAGCCGCTGCCGCTTCTGCACAATGCCTTCGCGGTCGCGGTGGGGCTCACCTATTCGTTCCTGCCGTTCATGGTGCTGCCGATCTATGCGAGCCTCGAGAAAATCGACCTTCGGCTGGTGGAAGCCTCGTTCGATCTTTACGCCAACCGCTGGCAGACGATCCGGCGGGTGATCCTGCCGCTCGCCTATCCGGGCATCGTCGCCGGCTGCGTGCTGGTGTTCGTGCCGGCACTTGGCGCCTACATCACGCCGGAACTGCTGGGCGGCGGCAAGACGCTGATGATCGGCAATCTGATCGGGTTTCAATTTGGCGCCGCGCGCAACTGGCCGTTCGGCGCCGCACTCGGGCTGTTCCTGCTGGCGCTGGTGCTGGTTTCACTGGGCCTCTATGCCCGGCGCTATCGTGGCGAATTGGAGGGGTCGCAATGAAGCTCAACCCGTTCCGCAGCCGCGCCTTTCCGGGCGACGCCCGGCATTGGCCAGGACTGTTCACCGCCACCGCGGCGTTCTTCGCTTATGTCTATCTGCCGATCCTGATCCTGATCGCGCTGTCTTTCAACGAGAACCGGACGGTGACGGTGTGGACCGGATTTTCGCTCGACTGGTACAAGATGGCCTTCTCCAACCGCGACATTGTCGGTGCGGCGACCAATTCGCTGATCATCGCCTCGATCGCCTCGGTGACGGCGACGACGCTGGCCACGCTGGCGGCGCTGAGAATGGCGAGCAACGACCGGTTTTTGGGCAAGACCGGCATCAACGCGGTGTTCGCGCTGCCGATCACGGTTCCCGAAATCGTGCCCGCTGTCGCCACCCTGATGTTCTTTGCCAGTCTGGGCTTCACTTTTGGCCTCGGCACGGTGATCATCGGTCATATCGTTTTCTGCATTCCCTTTGCCTATCTGCCAATCCGGGCTCGTCTGGAGGGCATGGATCCGAAGATCGGCGAGGCGGCGGCGGATCTCTACGCCAATCCGGTCCAGGCGTTCTGGCGGGTGACGCTGCCGCAACTGGTTCCCGGCATTCTGTCCGGCCTGGTGCTGGCCTTCATCATCTCGCTGGATGATTTTGTCACCACATTCTTCCTTGGCGGCGCGGGCTCGACCACGCTGCCGATCTATATCTTTGGTTTGGTGAGAACTGGCGTCACCCCGGAGGTCAACGCGATCTCCTCGCTGATGCTGCTCTTGTCGCTCGCTCTTGTCTCCCTGTCCCTGTTCCTGGGACGGGATCAAAACCGGAAAACAGGGCCCGGCTGAGACGATAAAGCCCACAAACAATTGGAGAACATCATGAACAAGAACAGCAGGGTAGGAAAACACACCGCCAAATTGCTGATGGCATCGGCAATGGCGCTCACCGCGTTCAGCGGAGCCGCGCTGGCGGCGGGCGAACTCAATCTTTACAACTGGTCGAACTATTTCGCGCCGGAACTGCTTGAGCTCTACGAGAAGGAAACCGGCACCAAGGTGAAGGTCGACAGCTTTGCCTCGGAAGAGGATCTTCTGGCCAAACTGCAGGCCGGCGGCGGCGGCTATGACGTCATCTTCCCCGGCACCACCACGCTCGGCGTGATGGTGGAAAAGGGCATGCTGGCCAAGATCGACGTCAATCAGATGGAGAATTTCAAGAATCTTCTGCCGGCGTTCACCACCATCGCCGGCGATGAGAACCGCGACTATTCCGCGCCCTATATGTGGGGCACGACCGGCTTTACCTACGATCCGGAAATGGTGCCGGGCGGCAAGCTCGAGGAAAGCTGGAAGGAAATCTTCGAGCCCTCAGATGAGCTCAAGGGCAATATCGCCATGCTCAACGAGATGTCCGATGTCTGGAACGCGGCCGCCTACTACACCGGCGTCAGCAAGTGCACCGAGGATCCGGCCGAGGCCCAGAAGATCCTTGATGTGCTGATGGCGCAGAAACCGCATGTAAAGCTCTATTCCAATGACGGCACCATCGACCGCATGATCGCCGGTGAAGTCGCGGTTCACATGCAGTGGAATGGCGCGGCGCACCGGGTGAAGGCGAAGAAGCCGAATGCGGTCTATGTCTATCCCAAGGAAGGCACCACCTTCTGGACCGATGTCATCGCCGTGCCGAAGGATGCGCCGAACCTGGAAGAGGCGAAGAAATTCGTCAACTGGATGATGTCGCCCGAAGTGGCCGCGATTGCGTCGAACTACACCGGCTATTCCAATGCGGTGGCTGGCTCAGGCGAGTTCCTGAAGGACGATCTCAAGGCGGATCCGGCCGTCAACATGCCTGAGGACTACAATGAACGGCTGCGCGCCTACGAGGCCTGTTCGCCAGCGTCGAAGGACCTGCGTGAAAAGGTCTGGACCAAGCTCAAGTCCTGATTTGAAAAAGTAGAATGAAGGGCCGGGGCGTTTGCGCGCGCCGGCCCTTTTGCCGTCTACCGGTCCGGATTCCTGCGCGAATGGGCGACCAAGTCCGGATCTTCGGAATCGAGGTTGCAGCAGATGCGGTAGGCTTCGAGGCGGTCCGCACTGATTTTGCCGCGCTGAAAGAAGTACATCGCCGCGCCATAGCGGGTCATGCCTGATCCCGGCTGGCCAAGCGGCAGCTCGAGCAGGGCGAGATGCTCCCGGTCTTCCTCGTTTTCGGCCTCGATCGGCTTCATTCTTTATCCTCGCCCTCCGGCGCATCCAGTCGGGCTTCAGTAATCCGCGGGCGGCGTCGCTGTCCGGCGCGGGTGCACGAAGAACGGCTTGTCGACCGGATGGCATCGGGCCATGCGGCGCTGCCAGCGGATTTCCTTCTGCAGATAGATTTCGACCCAGAGATTATCGGTGACCGACTGGCCGTAGGGCGCGTCGAGCCAAGCATAGGCGATGTTGCGCTTGCAGGTCGGCGACCACAAGGCCGACGTCACCTGGCCCACCTCGCGGGTCTTCTTGTAATAGACCAGCGCATTGTGCGCCGGCTTGTCGCGCTCGATCTCGATCGCCACCAGTTTTCGGCGCGGCGTTTGTCTGGACAGCGCCAGCAGCGCGCGGCGGCCGTTGAAATGCGGCTTGTCGAGCGCCACCAGCCAGTCGAGGCCAAGTTCATAGGGCGTGTTGGCGCGGTTGGCTCGAAGCACGGTTTGCGCCGAGAGGAAATCGACTTTCGGCAACAGGAATCCGGCTTCGATGCGCGCCATATCGAGCGCCTCATAGCCGATCACCCTGAGGCCGCGCAGCCTGCCCGCCGCCATCAGCGCGTCCCAGACCTTGAGGGCGTCAGCAGGCGTCATCCAGAGTTCATAGCCGAGATCGCCGGTGAAGCCGGTGCGCGAGATGGTGACGGCGGCGCCAGCGATGTCAAATTCGGCGATGCCGAAGGGCTTGAGCGTCTCGATGCCCGCAAGGCCCAGATCCTTGAGCAGCGCGCAACTGGTCGGGCCCTGCAGCGCCAGTCCGGCGATGTCGCGGGTGACGTCGCGGATCTGGACATCGAAGCCCCAGGCGATGTCTTCCAGCCAGGACAGTTGCGGCTCCTGGCAGCAGAGGCGGAATTCGGTGTCCGAAAGCCGGAACACCGTACCGTCATCGACAACCTGACCGTCCTCGTCGCACCAGATGCAATAGGCGACGCGGCCGGGCTTGAGCTTGCTGATGTCGCGGGTGACCAGACGGTTGACCACGCTTTCCGCGTCGGGTCCGGTGATGGCGTATTTGCACATCGGCGAAATGTCGAACAGCGTCGACTGGTTGCGGATGGCGAAATACTCGAACTCGACGCTGTCGAGCACCGAGGGGGAGGCGTAGCCCATCCAGTTCATCCAGGCCTGCTGGCGGTTGTGGGCGAGGAGGCGCTGGTGAAACGGTCCCGGCTCGAGACCCGAGGCGACCTGTGCGACCGGTTTTGCTTTTGCAGCCATCTCAGTTTCTCCCGTCGCGCAGGGCGGCGGTCGCCGCATTGAAGCCGGCGGCGCCGGAAATGTCGCCGCCGGGATGGGCGCCGGCGCCGCAGAGGTAAAGGCCCGCGACCGGCATGCGGTATTGCGCGGCGCCGTCGAAGGGCCGCAGCATCAGCAATTGGTCGACCCGCAATTCGCCATGATGCCAATGCCCGCCCGCCGCGCCATAGCCGGTTTCGATGTCGGCGGGCGACATCACGCGGGACGCAGTTACGGTTGAGGCGAAGCCGGGCAGGGCGTCGTCAAGTACCGTGAGGACAGATGCCGAGAGCTTCGCTTTGGCCTGCTCCGTCCAGCCGCCCTTGAGATCGTACGGCGCAAACTGGGCGCTGACGCAGAGCCTCTTGGCCATGCCGTCATAGGTGGCTTCTAGCACCGGGCGGTCGGGCAGGCCGCCATATTTGGCGGCGTTGAAAGCGGTTTCGATGGCCTGCATGGTTGGGGCTATCACCAGGCGCTGGCCGGATTTGAGCGCGCCGCCGCCACGAAGTGCTGGCGCAAGTGCTATGTCGAAATCGAGCCGTGCGACCATGCCTTTCGATGCCATGTTGCGGCAGCGGCGGACGAATTCGCCATCGAGATGTTCGACGCCCAGCAGCGTCAGCAGTGTGATCCTGGGGGAGACATTGGAGAGCACCAGGGGGGCCGCGATCTCCTCGCCGGATGCGAGCCGGACACCCATTGCGCGATCGCCATCAACGAGGATTTTTTCGACAGGCGAACCGGTGCGGATGTCACCGCCAGCGGCGGTCACGCAGTCGCTCAGGGCCTTGACCAGCGCGTCGGGGCCGCCCTCGGGCTTCACCCGCATTCCATGGCCATGGGCGGAGTTCGAGGCCATCCGGTAGAGCAGCGTCAGCACCGTGCCGGGCGAGCGCGGGCCCATGGCGCCGCCCAGGGTGGCGTCCATGGCGA
>LADQ01000275.1 GCA_000961635.1 Hoeflea sp. BRH_c9
CTCAGGCGACGACGCCGGGGCGGAAGGCGCTTCTCCCGCATGGTCGAGCAGGGAGCCGCGGCCGGGCCGCCTTCTCGGAAATTTGGTGGAATCGCTCATATTTGGCTGCCGCCACCCCTGCTTGTGGAAAGTTTCGCGAGTTTGTTAAGGCAAGCTATAAATTCATGGGTAACAAATGGTTAATTTCCGGGTGGCCAGACGCAATATTGTCAATAAAATCCGCGAACTGCAGCGCATGGCATCCAAACGGCTCCGGGTGATGCCCGTGGCGCTCCGCTTTTGCATGTCGTTGTCGCAACACCGGAGCACAATCCCGATTTTGGCGCGGGCTGGCCGAGTCAAACGCCGAATTAACAAATTTCCCCTATTGCTGGGCTGGAATAAGCGACGAATGCTGCCTCCGCAGCCGTCACCCGACACCGGTACAGTATGATTGCTCGTCTGAAGGACTTCGCCAGCGCAAACAAAAGTTCGATCAATGCCTATCTTTCCATGCTGGGGGGATCGGCTGGCCGGCTGGTCATATCGCTGGTCTATTTCATCGCCATCGCCAATACGCTGACAATCAGCGATTTCGGACTGTTTGCGACAGCGTCGGCCTGCGGGATCATGCTGTCACGCCTGCTCGCTTTCGGCTTTGTTTCGCCGCTCTACCGGATCGCCACCGTCAAGCCCCGCCTGCTCGGCGTCTACACCGCAGGTTTTCTCGGCGGCATGGTGATGTCAGCGCCGGTGATCGCGGTCGCGGCATGGATCACCTACGCGCTGATCTTCGCCGGCCAGATGGAAATCCTCACTTTTACGAAAATCATCCTGGCGGAAGTCTTGTGCTGGCGGATCATGGAGATAGCGGTCATTGTCAGCCACGGCATCAACCGCTTTGCCGCTGGCTCGGTGCTGGTGGTGATTGCCACCGCCTTCAAAGCCGTCGCCGCCGTCCTGTTCGCCCAGATGGCCGATGGATCGCTGGATGTCTGGTCCACCTATTACATTCTGACCAACATTCTGGCCGCCCTTGCCGCGGTGATGTTTTTCTATCCCAGGGTCCGGCTGCGCTGGGTGCCCGCGCTCTACATGCGGCGCTGGGTCGACGCCGTGTCCGTGGCCGGCGCGGAAGTGCTGTTTTACATTCAGTCCGAACTCGACAAGGTGCTGGTGCTTTCGCTGGGCGGACCGGAGACCGCGGGCATTTACGCCATCCTGATGCGGCTGGTCGATCTGACCGCGCTTCCGGTTCGCGCCTTCCTGACGGTGCTGACGCAACGGCTGATGCGCAGTTCGAAACTGCTCGATGGCCTCAAGACCCGCATCATGCTCGAGGGCGCGGTGGCGTCGGTTTCGACCGCCGGTCTGCTTGGCATGGCCGGGTTCCTGTGGATCTTTCCCGGGGCGCTCGGGCAGAATGTCGCCGAGGCAGTGCCGCTGCTGATCTTCGTCGCGCTGGTGCCTGCCTTCCGCAATCTCATCGAGTACCATTCGGAGCTGCTCTACGCCACCGGCAGGACCGTGGTGCGGATGATGACGCTGGCGTCGCTTGCCGGCATGAAGGCCGTGCTGCTGGCCTATGTGCTGGGATTGCATGCGGATGTGACGATCTGGGTCGGACTGCTCAACACCGTGTTTTTCGTGCTTTATCTGCAGTCAGCGCTGCTGACCTACCGGGCGCTGCGCTCGGTCAGGGGACGGCCGATCTAGACAAGAGGACGTCGTGGCCTGCGCCGGGTTGGCGAACCCGGGGACCGGCAACCGGGTCTGTGGCGAGTAAGCATCGCAGCTAGCAGATCAAATCTATCGGTCAAATTGGTAAGCGATTCCCACGTGCCCACTTTTTTCTTTTGCTGCTTCCTGTTCAAGGTCGATGCCGAGCACCTTAAGGCGAATTTCCATTGCAGCAGGCGACACCCCAAATCGGTCCGCCAGATCATGAAGGTTATAGTTTGCCCAAACCATCAGATCTTTGACCGCCTCCCGGGGCATAAGGATACTTGCTGCGAGTTTATTGGCTTCGACCTCATGCTTCGGAGAAAGTGGAGAACTCGGATTCGCCTGCCCACCCGAACTAAACAACCTATCAAGATGACCGCGGCGATGGAGCATATGCCGATGAAGCAAATAGTGCGATAGTTCATGGGCGGCAGTAAATTTTTTGCGTTGGCGAGACTGATCTGAGTTTACTGTTATGCGATATTCTCCATCAATATAGTCAATTCGCCCGGAGGAATCTGCGTCCATCGGCTCTTCTACATACGCAACCCCGAGATCCCCTATTAATTCTACAATATTAACAGGAGCATCCTTTATCCGCTCCTGAACAATGGCCATTTCGCTCTCATTTACCATTATCGTCATCCTTGACAGAAAGCGCCTGCATCATCGCAGTTAATTGTTCCTCAGTGACATCCTCTGGGCCCATTGATTTGAGGGCCTTCATGTTTGCCCTTACCTCTTGAGCTACCATAGAGGGCAATTGCTCCTTTAATGTGGCCTTCGCCTCTAATTCGGCAGCTTCCTTAGCCACTTCGCTAGCCTTTTTCTCAGCGACGAACCGGAAATACGTGAAGCCGAATATCCCCCCGACAACTAGAATAATCTCCAGGCTCGTAAGAGCTACCGATATGGTGTCATAATTGAAATGATACCTACCTTTTGTATTCCACAAATACACTACGGCAGCGAACCAAACGATATGCAGCAGATTTGAGAGCCTCTGCCCCATCCAAAATCCCCACCCTACAGATTGTGCACATTATCCACACTTTCCAGATTCGGGGAATAGGTTCGACTCCAGAAAGAATCGCGTTAGGTTATTGCAGCTAAACAAAAGGAGGTCGCGATGACCGAGGATGTAAGAATTACAAGTGTTCCCGATACCAGCGCGGCGAAGGTCGGATATGATCTTTTCATTATGCTTCTGGAATGGGATCAGATCCCGAACGAGCCGCAGGCTCGGAAGAAGGCAATACTGGATCTTTATGCAGAGTGTCGCCATGCGGCGGCAGGCTATCGCTCTCTCCCGAAATAGACTTGTGAAGCCGCTCGGTCATTTCACGGAACCTCCTCTCCGAATTGAACCCCAAGGCGGGCACACTTAATTGTGACGCCTATCATGAAGATTAACTTTCTGCATGATTCCAGGGGGTACATCCGGGCCTGTGGAGCGGGGCGGACATAACGTGAACAACCGCGCAATAATTTCCTTCGACTTTCGATCCGGACAATGCCAGTACTGTCGGCGTCGCACTCACATTCACCAAAGGACAGAACATGAATCTCAATAGCGTTCGCATGGGTATTGTTGCAATCGCTTTCGGTATCGCTGGAAACGGGATGGTCGCCACCGGCGCCCATGCTGATGAGTTTTCCTTCACCGCTACCAACACGACCAATTCGACCATTACCGAGGTATTGGTTTCAGAAAACAAGAGTGACTGGGGTTATTTCGAGATCGGCAGCGGCATCAAGCCGGGATCGACTGTAGATCTGGTCTGGGACCAAAGCACAAACAGCGAAAGCTGCGCCCAGTGGGTGAAGGCGACCTATGCGGATGGCAGCGAATCCGAACCCGCCAAGTTCGATTTCTGCGAAGACGGGCTTGAGATCGATTTCTAAACAGCTTCACGCCAACGCGTGACTCATGCATGCCGCGTTCAGACGGATTCGTTTGAACGATAACGTACATGCATTGAGTCAAAGTGTTACACGGCAGGTTACCTCACGGTGACCTGCCGTTTGTCTTTCCGGACGTTCCGGAGAGGCCTTGCGCGGGCAGCCGCGGCTCATTCCGGCGTGATGGAGAATGCCGCGCGGCGGATCGCGGACAGGGGATGGCCGACAAAGGACTGTACCCCGATGGCAACCTGATCCGGCCCCAGCCCGCGCATGAATTCGGCCAGGCCCTCGGCGGTTTCCGGGAAGGTCTCCCTGAACCAGAGCACATGGGACAGCGAGCGCTCGTCGGCAAAATGACCGGCGCCGCCCAGCACCTCGTCGACGAAACGGCCATAGATCATGCATTCGGATATATCGCGCGATGAAATGACCGCGCGGATCCAGCTCACATTGTTGTGCTTCTCGATGTGGTCAAGCAGCGCGCGCGCGGTGTCCGTCCGCCACGGCACCATGTTGGAGATGTAATCATGCGCCGGGTCGGGCCGTTCAGGCAGGCCGAGAATGGCGCCTGCATGGGCAAGCCAGGCCAGATGGCCGGGTGTCGCGTGGCGTGCGCCGTCATCAGCCCGGAACATGCGGATGCAATTGCCGCTCCAGAGGCTGGCGGGATCGAAGGGCCGCACAAGCACGACATCGGAATCGATCGACAGCAAGGCGTCGGCGTCGACATGGCGGGCCATGGCCAGGCGGCGGAGCTGCTGCGCATGCCAGCCGCGCAATGGCAGCGAAAACGGGGGCAGCGAGAACGGGCTGAGCCAGAGCCGGCGCCGCCCCAGGCTGAGCGGATCGGGAAACGACCGCAGCCAGAACGGGAACAATTCGGCTTCGCTGACGACGGTCCGCTTCGGACCCTCGAGCTTGCTGAAAAGTGCGACGTCGGCGCGCTCAACCAGCAGGTAGTGATGCCACTTGCCCCGCATGAACCGGTCCATGCTTTCGCACAGCAGCGCGCAGCGATCGAAATCGGCCGAATAGGAAGCGGTCATTACGGCGGTCTTCATGGCGGCACGGCAAGGTCCTGCGTCAGCGGAAGGAAGTCAGGCGGGAACCTCGGGATCGCGGCCAGCGCCCTGCAGCTTGTAGCGAAACACGTGGTAGAGGAAAAGTGGATTGCCGACAATATAGCGATACCACAGCCGCGATGGCTCCTGAACCAGCCGCCAGACCCATTCGAGCCGCAGCTTCCGAACCGCCTCGGGCGCGCGCGGCACCGTGCCGGAGACGAAATCGAACAAGGCGCCGACGCCAAACACCAGGCGGCCGTGGCCGTGGCCTATGTTGGCGTCAATCCAGATCTCCTGCGACGGGCTTCCCATCGCCACCAGAGTGATGTCGGGATCGATCTGCTTCAGCCGGTCAAGGATGTGCGCGCTGTCGGTCCTGTCGAAAAATCCGTCGGACACGGTGTGATACTCATGCCAGGGCGTCAGGACCCTGAAGTTTTCCAGCGCACGGACGAGAACTTCCGGACGCGCGCCGATCAGCGCAATTTTCAGCTTCCGCTCCGAATGCACCAGCAGCGCCGGGATTAAATCGGTTCCGTTCAGATTGGCCGGGAATGCCGTGCCGTGCAGCGTGCGCGCGGCGATATCGACGCCGATGCCATCGGGCAGCACCACGCAGCGGGAGAGACCCTGGCGGTATTCGGCGTCACGCATGGCCAGATTGGCGTTGTTGGCGTTGAGGAAATTGAAGATGCGTTGCGGACCATCGCCGTCGATCGCGCGCTGCAACTCGGCCAATGCCTGACGCCAACCGAGTGCCGCCACCCGGATGCCGATAATATCTCGATGCTGAGCCTGTTCCGGCATGAAAACTCCGAACACCTTTCCAAGTCGGGCTTCCCGTCACGGGCCATCCCTTGGTCTGCTGTTAGCACTTCCTTAATATGTCCGCACCGCCATTGCATGAACGCGGTTAAGACCGGGTTTACAGTTCGTTAACCATGCCGTTCGCAGCCCGACAGGCCGTGGGCGAGACCCTGGGTCAGGCCGTTGAGCTGAGCGGCATGAAAGGCGCGTCCGTCGCAATCGAGCGGCTCGCCGGCGCGGGCGCGGGCAACCATCGCGGTCAGGGCCGCTGCGAAG
>LADQ01000124.1 GCA_000961635.1 Hoeflea sp. BRH_c9
GGCTCCGGCAGCGATGCGCAGCCGCTGGCCGCGAGCAGGCGGACCGGGGCGGCGAAGCCGGATTGGGAGTGCGCCACGTTGAAGGCAAAACGCCGGTCCGCCAGGTCGCCCAGATTGCCTGGCGGATGGTTCTTGCGCGCCACCAGAACGCTGAAATAGTGGCCTGGACTGGCGCCGGTTACCGCATGGGCGGGCGTGCCGACCAGCGCCACCTTGCCCACCAGTCGGTTGGCGTAGGGATAGCCACAGGTCTGCGACAGCACCAGATCAGGATCGCTCCAGAGCGGCTCCGGATCAGCGCTGCGGTCAAGACGCGCAGGCGCGTCGATCCCCCGCTGTGACAGTTCGCTGCGAATTGCGGCCCAGACGGCGTCGGTGGCCGCTCTGATCTCAGGCCAGGCATACATCGGCAGAGAGGCAGCGACGGTCACGGCGCTGCCTGGCGAATTCGAGCCGTTCTCACTTGCGGTCGCCACGCCGCTTGCGTCTGGCTTCGATGGGCCAGGCGACCGGCTCCTTGGGGCGGAAGCCAAAGCGGCGCAACACCTCCCAATAGCTTTCAAAGCGGTAGCCACCGTTCATGCGCAGGAAGCGGGCCCGGTTTTCCCGGAAAAATTCGGGAATGCGGTACCAGGCAAGCGACGGATAGGCATGGTGGACCGAATGGTAGTTGTTGTTGAGAAACAACAGGCTCAACGGTCCCCTGGTTTCGATGATCACCGATCGTTGATTGGCCTTCTCCACCGCCTGGTGCTCGATGAAGGACCGCACCATCAACAGCCCCATGCCGAAATAGGCGGCGATGAAATAGGCTGCCGGATGAAGGCTGCCAAAGGCGGCAACCAGCCAGAACAGCAAGACTACTGCCAGAATATGACGCAGCCATATTCTAAGTATGATCCCGTCGCCGGCCCTGGCGCGCGCGAACTCGCTGCGCAGGAACCCAAAAGTGGCGAGCGCCGGCCCAAGCGTCACCCGGCCTGTAAGCGTGTTGTTGGCGACAAGCAGGCTTTGAAACCAGGCTGGCAGCTTGGCCCAGACGTCGCGATCGAGATAATAACTCTCCGGGTCGTCATAGGGGTCGGTGATGTTTTCGTTGATATGATGGGTCAGATGGCAGGATTTGAAGCGCAGATAGGGCACCAGCACTCCGATTGGCGGGGCGATCAGGAGATCGTTGATTTTTTGGTTCCTGAATGGATGACCGTGCAAAAATTCATGTTGGAGCGAGGAATGCAGCGTGATCGTCGGGATCAGCACGAGGACACGCAAGATGTCCGGCATGTCAGCCCATCCAAACACCAGCAACAACCACACAGCATAGCAAACGCCTGCCAAAAGCAGGGTCCGCCACTCCGCGTCATTCCGCATTGTGGATACACCTTCTGAATGTTCCTGTTATAGCCCGCGGTCAGGCGTCCCGTCCCCCGCGTGGCTTCCAGACGAACGCCAGACTAGTACCTTGATTTGACAGGTTTTACAAGAATGTTACCAGGCGACACAAAGATTTATTCGCCGGCTTTGAGTTCACTGCTGGGTTTGGCCTCAAGGGTCAGGGCCTCGGCGCCGTGCTCGAATTGCAATCGCGCCAGCCGGGCGTAGAGGTCGCCCTTTGCCACCAGCTCGGCGTGACTGCCTTCTTCAACGATCCGCCCCTTGTCCATGACCAGAATGCGATCGGCGCGCAGCACGGTGGCGAGCCGGTGGGCGATGACAATGGTTGTGCGGTTCTGCATCAGCCCTTCCAGGGCTTTTTGCACCAGGGTTTCGTTTTCCGCGTCCAGCGCCGAGGTGGCTTCATCGAGCAAGAGGATGGGCGCGTCGCGCAGGATCGCGCGGGCAATGGCCACCCGCTGGCGCTGTCCGCCGGACAGGGTGATGCCGCGTTCGCCGACCGGCGTATCGTAGCCCTGGTCGAGCGCCAGAATGAAATCATGCGCCTGCGCCGCGCGGGCGGCTGCCTCGATTTCGGTCTGGCTGGCGCCGGGTTTGCCGAAGGCGATGTTGCTGCCGACGCTTCCGGCAAAAATCGTCACGTCCTGGGGCACCACGGCGATGCGGGCGCGGACATCGGAAGGATCGGCATCGCGGACATCGACATGGTCGACCAGCACGGCTCCGGCGGTGGCGTCGTAAAACCGCAGGATCAGCGAAAACAGGGTTGATTTGCCGGCCCCGGAGGCGCCGACGACAGCAATGGTTTCACCGGGCCGGACATGAAAACTGGTTCCGGTGAGCGCGGAAGTTTCGGGCCGGGCCGGATAGGCGAAATGGACCTCGTCGAAGCGGATATCGCCTTCGGCCGGCACCGGCATCGGCTTTGGCGAGGCGGGGGCACGGATGGCGGGGACCTCGTCAAGCAGTTCGCTCAGCCGCTCGGCTGAGCCCGCGGCTTGCGAGAGTTCGCCCCAGACCTCGGACAAGGAGCCAAGACTGCCCGCGGCAAACACCGAGTAAAGCAGGAACTGGCCCAGCGTCCCGGCCGTGATGTCTCCCGACAACACCGATTGCGCGCCGTACCAGAGCACCGCAACCACGGACCCGAAGGCCATGGCGATGGCAAAGCCGGTCAGGACGGACCGCGCCAGGATCGATTTCCTCGTGGCGGTGAAGGCCGCCTCCACCGCCTGGCTGAACCTCGCCTGAGCCACCTTTTCGCTGTTGAAGGCCTGCACCGTGCGGGTCGCGCCGATGGCCTCGCCGGCAAAGGTCATGGCATCGGCCAGCCGGTCCTGCGCGTCGCGCGACCGCTTGCGCACTTTGCGGCCGAAGCCGACTATCGGAAAGACAATGAGGGGAATGGCGCCAAGCACCAGGGCCGAAAGCTCGGGCGAGGTGATGAACATCATGACGCCGGCGCCGACACACAGGATGGTGTTGCGCAAGGCCTGCGACGCTGTGGCGCCCACGGCCGACTTGATCTGTGTGGTGTCGGCGGTCAGCCGGGAGACAATCTCGCCCGAGCGGTTGGCGTCATAGAATGCGGCGGACAAGTGGGTGACATGATCGAAGACATCGCGGCGAATATCGGAGACCACGCGCTCGCCCAGCGTGATCACAAAATAATAGCGGCAGGCCGAGGCCAGCGCCAACATGATGGCAATCCCCGCCAGCATGGAGAAGTAGCTGTTGATGAAGCCGGCGTCCTGGGCGGAAAAGCCATGATCGATCATCCGGCGGACCGCCATCGGCAGGCTCAGCGTGGTGACCGCGGCCAACAGCAAAAACACCAGGGCTCCAAGCACCAGGCCGGGATAGCGCCTGACATAGGGAAAAAGCCGGGTGAGCGGGCGAACCGACCGGCGCGCCGTCTGGGATCGTTCGATTTGTTCAGCCACGACTTCTCCTGCTATGCGTATGCACTTTCGAGGGGCTGCAAAAACGGAGGCGGCCCTTGTTATCGACAGGGCCTTCATGTATAGGCTCGCCATCGAATTGGGAAGTCGTAGTCCTGACGGACATCGGCTTCATTTACATATTTGGCCAAATTGCCGCAAGCATCGCTGCGCAGGGCCTCCCAACGGCAGGACAAGTAAGATGAAGGCGAACATCCATCCCGAGTATCACATGATCAAGGTGGTCATGACCGACGGCACCGAATACATGACCAAGTCGACCTGGGGCGCTGAAGGCGACACCATGAACCTTGAAATTGATCCGACGTCGCACCCGGCCTGGACCGGCGGCAATCAGCAGATGCTGGACCGCGGCGGCCGCCTTTCGAAGTTCAAGAAGCGTTTCGAAGGCCTCAACCTTTAATCAATCCGGCAGACGCCGTAGACCTGAAGCCCGCCATGGTTTGGCGGGCTTTTTGCGTCCCGCCGATCGCATGAAGCTCAACGACGCAGGGGCCGGAACGCAAAAAGACCCACGATTGACGCGGGCCTTGCCGGAATATTCGTCTTGCAGCGCCGCGCATCCAATTGAATGCGCAAAGGTCGCCGTAGCACTTTGAATCAATGGATGGACGTTATCGTTCAAACGAATCCGTTTGAACGCGACATGCATTGGGACGGGTGTCAGCGTTTGCTGAACACCGTCTGCAACAGGTGCTGCTGAGCCTGGACGGAATTTTCGTTGTCCGGCCTCAGCATGGCGGCTTCGGCCGGGCGATAGATCTCGCGGTCGAGCATGGCGACACGGTTCTGGATGCGCAAGGAGCGCTCGACCAGATCGCGGAAGCTTTCCGGCAGTTCGATCCAGCCTTGCGCCGAACGGTCGCAGTTGAAGCTGTCGAGACGGACCTTGCTCTTCTCGGCCATGACCTGATCACGGTTCATTTCGCCATTGTTGACCGCGCGTTGCAGGAGCAGCCAGGAAGCCATCTGCATCAAGCGCGTGGTCAGGCGCATCGACTCCGCCGCATAGAGAACGCCGGCCATCCGCGGCAAGCCTTTTGACGCCGCGCGGCCAGGGCCATCAAGATAATTTGCGGTCTCCTCAACCAGTCCCATACCTTCAGCATAAAGCGCCTTGAACTGGGCCGAATTGGCCATGCGGTCCGCGAGATTGACTGTGTTGAGGCTGGTTTCAGACATTGGCCGGACATTCCTGATTACAAAATACTGATTTGGGCGGCTGTAGCCCGGCGTCCCATATCGGCGCCGAGCCTGTGCAGTCTGTACCGCCGGACCCTTTCCGGCAAGCGCCTTCTTAAGAAAGGGTTAACGATAAATCGCTCTCGAGTGCTCGCTCCCGATGCCGGTTCTGAAGGTGGTTTTGGTCTCGCTGCTGCCTTCGGGACGGCAAGGTCAAGATACCGGATCGGCTTGCCTGGAGAAAGCGCAATCAACAGGCGCGAAAAGGATGTACCCAGAAATCTGAACAAAAAAAGAGCCGCATCAGCGGCTCTCAAGAGTTTAACAGGGAGGCGTCAAACAGAATGACCTCAGGCCAAGCTGTCAAATCCAGGAAGTCTGGATATCATTAGTAAAGACTTGTAAAGCTTAACCGAAGCTTAACAAGCCGTATATTTTTGATAAGTGATTGCATTTTATGTTCTATTTTGACTTGAACAGGCTTTCCGCAACACTGCGGCTGGACGTTTTCGAGATCTTGTCTGTTTCAAGACGGGCGATTTCGTCCCGCAACAGCGCGATTCGCTCCTCCAGTTCTCCTGCCGAGAGGAATGTCAGGTCACATCCTATTTCGTGCAGTTTCTTCGGTTTCGGAAGGTCATCATCGCCAAACATCGCGCTACCTCGCGTCAGGTTCATTACCGCCTGGATCCCGGCCAATCGGCCGACCGGCATTGCCGCCAGCATAGCCTGGGCCTAAGTTGCGGAAAAGCCGAACTTGGAGAATGATCAGATGCACGCAATTGAAATCCGTCAGCCCGGCGGTCCTGACGTCCTGACCCTGACCGAGCGCGACATGCCTGTTCCGGGCAACAGCGAGCTGCTGGTCAAGGTCATGGCCGCGGGCGTCAACAGGCCTGATTGCCTGCAGCGGCAGGGCGTCTATCCGCCGCCGCCGGGCGCGTCCGACATACCCGGTCTGGAAATCGCCGGCGAAGTCGCGGCGGTCGGAGCGGCCGTGACGCTGTTCAAGCCGGGCGATCGGGTCTGCGCTCTGGTCGCGGGCGGCGGCTACGCTGAATATTGCACCGTTAACGAGACCAATGCGCTGCCGGCGCCCAACAGTCTGACAATGACCGAGGCGGCGGCGATTCCGGAGACGTTTTTCACCGTGTGGCACAATGTGTTTCAGCGCGGTGGCCTCAAGCAGGGCGAGACGTTTCTGGTGCACGGCGGAACCTCCGGCATCGGAACAACCGCCATTCAGCTTGCCAAGGCGTTCGGCGCCCGCGTGCTGGCGACAGCCGGATCCGAGGCCAAATGCGCGGCGATGCTGGACCTTGGAGCGGATCTGGCCATCAACTACCGGGACACGGATTTTGTCGAGGCGGTCAGGCAGTCGACAGACGGCAAGGGCGCCGATCTCATTCTCGACATGGTGGGCGGCGACTACATTAATCGCAATTACCAGGCGGCGGCGGTCGACGGCCGGATTGTCCAGATCGCGTTCCTGAACGGGCGCAGGGCGGAGGCTGATTTCTCGCTTCTGATGATGAAACGCCTGACCCATACCGGATCAACGCTCAGGGCCCGCGACATCGGATTCAAGGCGGCGATTGCCGCCGAGCTGCACCAGCATGTCTGGCCCTTGCTCAACGAGCGCAAGGTGCTGCCGGTGATGGATTCGATCTTTCCGCTTGATCAGGCCTCTGCGGCGCATCAACGGATGGAGGATGGTGATCACATCGGCAAGATCGTGCTTGATGTCGGCTAGGCTCTTTCACGGCTAAGCCTCGGATGTTGCCGCGCGCGGATCAAGATTGATCGATTCGGGGGTCGCCGAACGGGCAGACGGCGTCGACAGGAAACTCTCGCGCTCTTCGACCGGCACCGGGGCGCGCATGCGGGAGCGGTACACGGCATAGCCGCCCACGCCGATGTGGGCAGCCGCCGTCACCGCAAACAGCAGATAGGGATCATAGGCCATGGCGACGCCGCCCAGAAGCGGGCCAACAATGGTGCCGATGCCATAGAGCAGCAGCAATCCGCCGGAAACGGTGACGAATTGATCGCTTGCGGCATAGTCATTGGCATGCGCCACAATGATCGAATAGAGCGTGTAGGACATCGCGCCGTAAAGCGAGATCAGGCCAAACAGGACGCCGATGCTGGACGGCTTGACCATGGTGATGGCAAGTCCGGAGATCCCGGCAATGGCGGCAAGGCCTGCGAGCACATAGCGCCGGTCCATGCGATCGGACATGCGGCCGGCCGGAATTTGCATGACGGCGCCGGAAAAGATGGTGATCGACATCATGGTGGCGACAATGGTGGTGGTCAGGCCGACATTGGCGCCAAAAACCGGCGCCAGCGTGCCGAATGCGCCGTTGGCGACGCCGATCAGCAGCATTGCCACGAAGGAGACCGGCGAATTGCGGAAAATCATCCTGAGATCAAGCTTGACCTCCTTGAGCGGCGCCGGACTTGACGCAGTCGATACCGCCGTGGGCAGCAGCGCCAGGCAATAGAGAATGCCGGCAATCATGAAAAAGGTCGATTGCGACACGTCGCCGAGCGCGATGCTCATCTGCCCCGCGACAATGGCGACGTAGTTGACCGTCATGTAGAGCGAGAAGATCAGTCCGCGGGTTTCATTGGTTGCGCGTTCATTCAGCCAGCTCTCGATGATCATGAAGGAGGCCGCCAGCGAGAAGCCGGTGACCACGCGGAGCAGGATCCAGCTCACCGGATCGACCAGCAATCCGGTCAACAGCGCGATGATGGCGATCATCGCGGCAAAGGCCGAAAAGGCCCGGACATGGCCAATGCGCCGCACCAGCCGCTGGGAATAGATGCATCCGAGCACAAAGCCTGTCGCCCAGGCCGTGCCAAGCAGTCCCAGCGATGTCGGAGAAAAGCCTTCGGCGGTTCCGCGCATGGGCAGCAACAGGCCATGCAGTCCGTTGCCTGCCAGCAGGAATGCCGAGCCCAACAGCAGGGAAAGGACCGGAAGGAGGTTGCGACGCATGATGAACCAATATGTTAAAGCGTTTCGTAAATGAAGCGAACAGGGAATCAGTTCCGTCGATCACCAGCCTAACTGATTGACCCCTATCATGACAGATCTGTGGCTGGACGGAGAATAAGGCGCGGCTTATGGCAACGAAAATACTGCTTGTTCTGGTTCTGGCCGCCATGGCCCTGCACCTGATCAAACCCTTCGGCCTTCCCGGCCTGAAACGCCGGTCGGATGTCTGGAAGATCGCGCTTATCCTGATCTTTGCGATGATGATGGCGCTGGTGCTGCGTCCAGAATGAACCGCGCCAGATGCGCGCCCCAATGCCTGTAGCCCGCTGCATTGGCGTGAAAGCCGTCGGACGCAAACCCCTCTGGACCTTCAACCGGCAGCGGGTCTACGGCCGTGCCATAGCGCTCGCGGCAGAGCTGAACGCCCATGGCGTTGATGATCTGTACGCGCAAAGCCAGGATGAACGCCAACGAACGGGGCAGGGCGGGGACATTTGTCATGTCGATCACCGGCGACCAGTAAACTTTCGCTTCGGGCCAGCGGGCGTGCGCGGCATAAAGCAGCCCGCCGAAATCCTGCTTGAAGCGTGACCGGGAGAGATAATTCTTGGCGTCATTGGTGCCGACAGTCAGCACCACATGGGTGAAGTCGCGCTCCTCGATGTTGGGGATCACATGGTCGCGGACCTGGGCGGCGATGGCGGAATTGGCGCCGGCGTTGCGCCAGGACACTGGCTTCCCCGTCGCTTCGTGCAAGCGTGCCGCAAGCTGAGGCCCGAGTGTGTCCTCGATGTTCGCGGCGCCGACGCCGGCGGCTGACGAGTCGCCCAGAACCAGCAGGCGGATTTCAGCCGGGCCCTCGCCAATCTGGCCTCTGGGCCGGCCGCCCGGCGGCGGAAGCCGAGGCGAGATCCTGCGCACGCCAAGTCCCTTGATCAGGGCGACCGGGAGGAGCGACCAGCTGACGAGGCCGGCAAGGAAGTTGTTCATGTCTGGTACCGCATCCGCCTGTCTCGATCATCCTGCATGTGCACGACCGGGATCACAGTAAAAGGAAACCCGCCGCGTCGCCACGGCGGGCTGGACCTAATCAGAACCGGTTATGGTCGGTCAAGCCTTGCGGGAAGCCTCGTAGATGCTGTCGATGGTGGCGGCGAGCGCCGCATCGAACTCGGCATCGGTCTGGCCTGCCGAAAGGCCTTCGGTCAGCGCCCGCGAGAAGGAGGCGATCACCCCGTCATTGGCGCTCAGCAGCCGATTGGCCTCATCGCGGGAATAGCCGCCCGACAGCGCCACGACGCGCATGACGCGCGGATCGTCGACCAGCGGCTTGTAGAGATTGGTAACCGTGGGCAGCGACAGTTTCAGCATCACCCGCTGGCCGGCCGGTGCGGAGTCGAGGTGCCGCTTTATCGTGGCCAGCAGCAGTTCTTCGGCTTGCGCCTTGTCGGCGATCTTGATGTTCACTTCCGGCTCAAGGATCGGCATCAGGCCGTGATCGAGAATTTGCTTGCCGATCTTGAATTGCTGGGCGACGACCGCCTCGATGCCGTCCTTGTCGGCGGCATTGATGACCGAGCGCATCTTGGTGCCGAAGATATTCTTGGCGACGGCACGCTCCAGCAGCGCATCGAGACCGTCCATCGGCTTCATCAGCTGCACGCCGCTCTCGTCCGCAGCGAGTCCCTGATCGACCTTCAGAAACGGAACGATTCCGCGCTTGTCCCAGAGATAGTCAGCGGTGGGTAAGCCGTCGATCTCGCCATCCATGGTGCGCGCGAACAGGATCGCGCCGATCACCTTGTCGCCGGTGAAGGCGGGGGACTTGATGATGCGGGCGCGCATGGCGTGAATGAGCGCGAACATTTCGGCGTCATTGGAATAGGCGTCTTCGTCAACGCCGTAGAGTTTCAGCGCCTTGGGCGTGGAGCCGCCCGACTGGTCGAGCGCGGCGATGAAGCCGTCCTTCTCCGTCATTTGTTGCGCCATGGCTGCATTCATCATGCGGTGTCCCTCGTTCATTTGTGTCCTGCCGGCTGGTCTACCAGATGCTGCAACGCGGAGAAACCAGGCTTGAGGCAGCTTGAATCGATTAAAAAAATTCAATCGGTTGAATGACGGCACTGATCTGCGTCAACCTTAATGGCGTTTGCAGGTCGGCTTCGGGCCGCAATTTCGGCGCATCTCGGGGAGGCTTGCGGGCAGGAAATATGAATGTGCTTGAATGCGATGCGTGGAGGCGATCGAAAGGCTTTCGATCATTCAAGAACCTTGAAAGGCCGGGAGGGTGCCGATTGACTGGCGTCAATGCCGAGCCGGCTTTATCGGCTAGGCTTGCTTCCGTGGAAGGAAAGGGGATGTGGCATGTCGGGATTGTTGCGCGGTCTGATAGTCGCGGTGGTGGTTGTGGTCGTGCTAGCCGCCGGATCGCTCGCCTGGCTCAATTGGCGGGTCAATCGCGAGACGGTGACGCCGCTGCAAAAGCTCAATAGCGGAGGCACAGCGGGACGGGCGTTGGCCGTTCTCAGCCCCGGCCTAAGCGCATTTCCGACGGATATCATGACGGCTTTCGAAGAGGGACTGATCGAAAAGGGCTGGCGTATTGATCACACCACGGCAAGCAGCCAGGCAACGGCACATTTCCCTGATTATGATCTGATCGTGTTGACATCACCGATCTACAGCGGTCGGGTCGCGCCACCATTGCTCGCCTATATCGCGCGGTCCGGCGATTTTGGCGGAAAGAAAGTCGCGGTGCTCCTGACGGCCGGCGGTGCGCCGGACGATCCGATATCCAGCACGGAGGCGCTGCTCGCCGAGCATGGCGCGCAGCTCACGGCGATCCATGGTTACGCGGTCTATCAACCGAACGATCCGGAAAACAAATATCAAGGCAGCAATACTGAGCGCGCGGTGCAGATGGCGCGTGACGCCGGGCGGGCGCTTGCTGACAGCCTGCAATGACAATGTCGGCGCTGCACTTGTTGCCGCACGGTCTGACCGCGCTGCGGCTGGCGTTTGCGCCAATTCTTTACCAGTTGATCCTGAGCGGACGGGGCGATGCTGCGGTCGTTGTTCTGGCGATTGCCATGGCGACGGACGCTGTCGACGGTCTGCTGGCGCGGCGGTTCGGCGTCGCCTCGCGGACGGGCGCGCATTTCGACTTCTGGGTGGATTTCGTGCTGATCGAGGCAGTGTTCACGGGTTTCGCCACGACAGGGACAGGACCGTGGGCGATCCCGGTCCTGACGGCGCTGACCTTCGCCTTCTTCATAGCCACTGTGCGGCTCACCCCGACAATGTACGATCCCGTCGGCCGTAATATCGGCGGCATATTGATGGGCTCGGCCTTTGCCGTGCTGGCGCTGCGCGACCTGATGGTGGCGCAGGCCGCCTTTCTGGTAGCGCTCGGCGCGCTGTTCGTGACGCTGGGCGCGCGGACTATTTTCCTCGCCAGACTCTGGCGGACCGGGCTCAGTTCTTGAGCACATCAACGCCGGGCAGGGGTTTGCCCTCCATCCACTCAAGGAAAGCGCCGCCGGCGGTCGAAACATAGGTGAAATCCTCCGCCACGCCGGCATGGTGGAGCGCCGAGACGGTATCGCCGCCGCCTGCCACCGAGACCAGAAGCCCTTCCTGGGTGCGCCGCGCCGCGTGTTGGGCGGCAGACACGGTGGCCGCATCGAATGGCGGAATTTCGAAGGCGCCGAGCGGGCCATTCCAGACCAGCGTATCGGCCTTGGTGATCCAGGCATTGATGGCTTCGACGGATTTCGGACCGACGTCGAGCATCATGGTGTCCGCGGGGATGGCTGTGACGTCAACGGTTTCGTTGTCGGCATCCGCCTTGAATTCGCGGGCGACGACGCCGTCGATCGGCAGCACGATTGCACAGCCCGACGCGAGAGCCGCGGCTTCGATTTCCTTGACGGTTGCGGCGAGATCATGCTCGCACAGGGACTTGCCGACATCGATGCCGCGCGCGGCCAGAAAGGTATTGGCCATGCCGCCGCCGATCACCAGCGCATCAACCTTCTTTACCAGGTTCTTGAGCAGATCAATCTTGGTTGAAACCTTGGCGCCGCCGACAATGGCGACGACTGGGCGGGCCGGGGTGTCGAGGCCCTTTTCGAGCGCGGTCAATTCCGATTGCATGGTGCGCCCGGCATAGGCCGGCAGGAGATGCGCCAGGCCCTCGGTCGAAGCGTGGGCGCGGTGCGCCGCGGAAAAGGCATCATTGACATAGATGTCGCCGTTCTTCGCCAGCGCCTTGGTGAAGTCGGGGTCATTCTTTTCTTCGCCAGCGTGAAAGCGGGTGTTCTCCAGCAGCAGAATGTCGCCGTCGACCATCGAGTCGACCGCTTTTTGCGCGGTTTCGCCAATGCAGTCGGCGGCGAAATGGACCCGGTGGTCGAGAACATTCTCGACAATGGCGGCGATCGGCTCGAGCGACATGGAGGCAACGGCCTGGCCCTTGGGGCGGCCAAAATGCGCAAGCAGGATCACGCGTGCGCACTTGCCGGAGAGTTCCATGATCGTCGGCGCGACGCGCTCAATGCGGGTGGTGTCGGTGACCTTGCCATCCTTGACCGGAACATTGAGGTCGACACGCAGAAGCACGCGCTTGCCGGAAAGGTCGGTCAGATCATCGAGGGTCTTGAAAGCGGGCATGGCACGGTCCGATCGTCGAGTTGGTGTCCTGTGGGATTTTGGCGCGAGATTACACCGCTCGGGGGACGACGCAAGGCAAGCAGCCCAAATTCCTGCTTCAGATTGCCGCCCTTACCCGCGACGTTTGCGCGCGTAGTCCCGCGCCATCTGGATCAATTCGCGCAGGTTCAGGAACAAGGGCAGGCGGGTAACCGGCGCCACCGGTTCGAGCGAGATGCCGACCGATTTGATCAGGCCATGTTCATCGGTCTGGCGCACAATCAGCACAATCCGGCCGATCTTCACACGGTCGGCGTAGTCCGGATTGTCGCCGAGGCGATGTTTCATCAGATCGGCGATCGTCAGGGATCTTTCCGCGGCGCTGATCAGGTTCGGACCATAGGCGAGATCGAGTTCCTCACCGGTTCTGGATGGATCGATGGTGAAGGTGCCGAAGAATTCGGAATCGTCCTCGCGCACCGCGACCTTGGAGGCAAACAGTCGGTCGAGCAGACGGGAAAACCCGGGCGCGATGAACAGATAGACATGGTCGTTCTCCTGCAACCGGCCGGCATATTGGTAGCGCATCGATTTGCCGTCGCGAATGACCAGCGAGGGGCGCGCCCAGCGGGGAATCCGTTCGCCGCGGAGCACCGGACTGTCGGCGACAACCCGGTAGGCGAGGAGTTCGTGATTGGCGGCGCCGGGAAGGTCGAGCTCGAGCTTGTCGATGGCGCCGATCTGCGGCGGGACGATCAGCCCGAGGCGGCGTGCCATCGGTTTGACGGTCCATCCCTGGATGGCGAGCGAGACCATCACCACAATGAATGTCGTGTTGAAATAGAGCTGGCCGTTTTCGAGATTGCCGAGAATAGGCAGGATGGCCAAAAGGATGGAGACCGCGCCGCGCAGGCCGACCCAGGCCACGAAGCCGGTTTCGCGCTGGGTGAAGTCAAACGGCAGCAGGCACAGCCAGACCGCCAGCGGGCGGGCGATGAAGACCAGGAAGATCGCCAGGGCAATCGCCGGAAGGGCGATCTGCGGAAACTGCGACGGCGTTGCCAGCAGGCCGAGCACGAGGAACATGATGATCTGCGCCAGCCATGTCATGCCTTCCTGGAAGCGCAGGATTGACGTCTTGGGCCGGATTTTCTTGTTGCCGGTATAGATGCCTGCCACATAGACCGCGAGGAAGCCGCTGCCGCCAATCGCCGAGGTGTAGGCAAAGACCAGGAGCGCCAGCGCCAGCACGAATATGGGCGCGAGGCCGCGTTCAACCGGAACAAGGCGGATGATCTGGACGATCAGGAAGCCGCCCCCGAGACCAAGTACAATGCCCAGGCCGATTTGCCTGATGAATGACAGGATCAGGTCGAGGCCCGCGCTTTCCAGGCCTTCTCCGCTGGCGATGACGCCGACCAGTGCGGCGGTGAGGAAGATCGCCATCGGGTCGTTGGTGCCCGACTCGACTTCCAGCGTCGAGCGGACCTTGTCGCGGATGTTGATCCCGCCGGTGCGCAGCAGAAAGAACACGGCCGCCGCGTCGGTTGAAGCGACGATCGAGCCCAGCAGCATCCCTTCCAGCCAGGAAAAGCCAAGCAGGAAGCGCGCGGCGATGCCAAACAGGATGGCCGTCAGCAGCACGCCAACGGTTGCCAATGTCAGCGCCGGCACCGCAGCCTGCCGGAAGGAATGCAGCGAGGTTCCGTATCCGGAATCAAACAGGATGATCGCAAGCGCGATCGATCCCAGCATGAAGGCGGCGGAATTGTTGGAGAAATCAATGCCCAGTCCGTCGACGCCGGCAAACAGCCCGATCAGCAGAAAAAGCAGCAGCAGCGGTGCGCCGAAGCGTTCCGCGAGAAGGCTGGAAAAGGCGGCAACGAGAATGAGTGACATCGAGGCCAGTGTCACAATGTAGAATGTGTCCAACCGTCGTCCCTTGCTTTGACGCCGTGATTGACTCGCAATCGGTGTCTGTCATCTCAAGTATGAAAGAAGCCGGCATTCGGGGCAATGTCCCGGATGCGGAAGCAGCGACATTTGCCTTCAAACAAGGTGAGAGTTTGTCCGGGTCTGCGCCGGAATCAGCACCGCCACCGTTTTGGTACGGTGGCGGCGCAATCGTCATAGGTCCGGTCAGCCTGCAAATACAGGGTCGAGCGTAACTCTAAATGAGCTTTGCCATGGCGACAGCGGTGTCGTTCATCCGGTTGGAAAAGCCCCATTCATTGTCGTACCAGGTCAGGATCGAGCAGAATGTTCCGTCCATCACCCTGGTCTGGTCCATGTGGAACACCGAGGAATGCGGGTTGTGGTTGAAGTCTATGGAGACGTTGGGTTCATCGGTGAAGCTCAGAACGCCCTTCAACTCGCCTTCCGCCGCGGCGCGGATGGCCTTGTTGATTTCCTCGACCGAGGTGGCGCGCTTGGCGATGAATTTCAGATCAACCACCGAGACATTCGGGGTCGGCACGCGAATGGACATGCCGTCGAGCTTGCCGTTGAGATCAGGCAACACCAGGCCGACGGCCTTGGCGGCGCCTGTCGAGGTCGGGATCATCGACATCGCGGCGGCGCGCGCCCGGTAGAGATCCTTGTGCATGGTGTCGAGCGTCGGCTGGTCGCCGGTATAGGAGTGGATCGTGGTCATCATGCCCTTTTCAATGCCGATGGCATTGTTGAGCACATAGGCGACCGGCGCCAGGCAGTTGGTGGTGCAGGAGGCGTTGGAGACAACCAGGTCGTCCTTGGTCAGCACATCATGGTTGACGCCGTAGACGATGGTCTTGTCAGCGCCGGCGGACGGTGCGGATACCAGGACGCGCTTGGCGCCGGCTTCGAGGTGAAAGGCGGCCTTGTCGCGGGCGGTGAAGATGCCGGTGCATTCCATCACGATATCGATGCCGAGATCGCCCCAGGGCAGGTTCTTGGGATCGCGTTCAGCGAAGACCTTGAACGAGTCGCCGCCTTCAATCCGGATGGTGTCGCCATCGACTTCGACCGTCTTGGGGAACTTGCCGTGGACGGAATCCCAGCGCAGCAGATGGGCGTTGGTTTCAACCGGGCCGAGGTCGTTGATCGCAACGACGTCAATGTCCTGGCGGCCGGATTCGAAAATGGCACGCACCACATTACGGCCGATACGGCCAAATCCGTTAATGGCAATCCTGGTTTTCATGCTGTTTCTCCGTCTTGGGTCAGCGGGCGCCTGTCCTTTATAGATCAGGCCTTTTCATGCAGGCGGTTTTCAACCGCGGCCACGGTGGCCTCGGCGGTGATGCCGAAATGTTCGTAGAGTTCCTTGTAAGGCCCTGATGCGCCGAACCCGGTCATGCCGATAAACAGACCGTCCGAACCAACAAAGCGGTCCCACCCCTGGCGGATCCCGGCCTCGATCGCGATCTTGATCCTGGATTCTCCGATAACGGCTCTCTTATACTCCACGCTCTGCTCTTCGAACAACTCGAAGCATGGCACGGAAACCACGCGAGTGGTGTGACCATTCGCCTCAAGCATCCGGCGCGCTTCCAGCGCTATCTCGATTTCCGAGCCGGATGCAAAGATCGTCACTTCGGCTTCACTGACGGAAACCAGATCATAGGCGCCATAGGCACAGAGGTTTTCCTCGGTGAAATCGGTGCGGACGGTGGGCAGGTTCTGCCGGGTCAGCGCGATGCCGCTGGGGCGCTTTTGCTGCATTAGGGCGAGGTGCCAGCATTCCGCGGTTTCCACCGCGTCGGCGGGGCGGAACATCTGCAGATTGGGGATGGCACGCAAGGAGGCCATCTGCTCGACCGGCTGATGCGTCGGGCCGTCTTCGCCCAGACCGATGGAATCATGGGTCAGGACGTGGATGACGCGGATGCCCATAAGTGCCGCCAGGCGGATTGAAGGCCGGCAATAATCCGAGAAGATCAGGAAGCCGCCGGAATAGGGGATCAGGCCGCCATGCAGCGCGATGCCGTTCATGATCGCCGCCATGCCATGTTCGCGAATGCCGTAATGGATATAGCGTCCGGAAAAATCATCCGGCGTGATCGGCTTGGTCTGGCTGGTGCGGGTGTTGTTGGAGCCGGTCAGGTCAGCCGATCCGCCGATGGTTTCGGGAACCACGCCGTTGATGATCTCGAGCGCCATCTCCGAGGATTTGCGGGTTGCGACATTTGGCAGGTCTTCGCTGAGCTTCTGCTTGTAGGCGAGAATCGCCGGTTCCAGCTCGCCAGGCAATTCACCGCTCATCCGGCGTTCAAAGCTCATCCGGACATCGTTTTCAGAGTTGGCGAGGCGGACCTCCCAGGCCTTTCTGTCCTTGACCGACCTGAGGCCGGCCAGCCGCCAGGCGTCAAGAACATCGGACGGCACCACAAACGGCGCTTCACTCCAGCCAAGCGCCTTGCGCGCGCCGGCGATTTCCTTGTCGCCAAGCGGCGATCCATGGGCGCTGTTGGTCCCGGCCTTGTTGGGCGCGCCAAAACCGATCACGGTCTTGGCGGCGATCAGTGTCGGCCGGTCGGATTTCTGCGCGGCCTCGATGGCTTGCGCGATGGCGTCGGGATCGTGGCCGTCGATGGCGAGCGTATTCCAGCCCGAAGCCGCGAACCGGGCCAGCTGGTCGGTCGAATCGGTCAGCGAAATCGCTCCGTCGATGGAAATCGAATTGTTGTCCCAGAACACGATGAGCTTGTTGAGCTTGAGGTGGCCGGCCAGCGAAATCACTTCCTGGCTGATGCCCTCCATCAGGCAGCCGTCGCCGGCGAGCGCATAGGTGTAATGTTCAACCAGGCCGGATCCGAATTCGCTGGCAAGCTTGCGCTCAGCCAGCGCCATGCCGACGGCATTGCCCAGGCCCTGGCCGAGCGGGCCGGTGGTGGTTTCAATGCCGGCGGCGTGGCCATATTCGGGATGGCCGGCGGTCGGTGATCCCAACTGGCGGAAATTCTTGATGTCATCGAGCGAGATGTCATCATAGCCGAGCAGATAAAGCAGCGAATAGATCAGCATCGAGCCATGGCCGGCGGACAGGACAAAACGGTCACGGTCAGGCCAGTCGGGTTGTTTCGGATCAAAGGTGAGATAGCGTGAGAACAGGACTGTGGCGACGTCGGCCGCGCCCATGGGCAGGCCGGGATGCCCGGATTTGGCTTTCTCCACAGCGTCCATGGAGAGAAACCGGATTGCATTCGCCATCCGGTCGTGTTTTTCGCGTGAAATCATGATGGTTCCGCCTAGTCGCGTTCAGGTCAGGTCCGGGCCGAAAGCGGACCGGATCGAAGGCCGCGCACAAATAGCAGTTGCTTCACCGGAGTCAACAAAGCCATGCCACACAATCGGCTGAGGATGCAATTGCCCCGAATGCGGACGGTTGGGGATGCAGAACGCGGTTTTGTTGACGCGTTGTTCCGCTAATGCGTAAACTGGCCGCTACAAGTATCCGGAATTCAAGCGATTCGGCTTGCAGTCCAGATCCAGGGAAACCGCCAATGCCTGCCGAAAAAACATTGAAAGCAGCACTTGAGGCATTGAACAAGGCCTTGAATCAGCTTGACAATGAGGTTGACCGGCAAGTCGAGGCCAGTCGCAGTTCGGTGGAAGCCGCGGCGGAACTGGACCGGATGATCGAGGATCGTTCGCGCATCGCCCAGGAGCTTGATCAGGCGCAGGACCGGGCAAACCGGCTGGAAGAGGCCAACCGCGAGGTTTCTCGCCGGCTGGTGACGGCGATGGAAACGATCAGGGCGGTGTTGGACCGCTGATGCAAGGGGTGGCGGCTCTCGCGGGCCCGATCACCCGAGGCGAGATTGCACAGGACATGTTGAATGGCACAAGTCACGGTCACCATTGACGCCAAGACCTACCGCATGGCCTGCGAAGAGGGTCAGGAGAACCATCTGAGCGAGCTTGCGGGCCGCTTTGATCGCTATGTCGGCCATCTCAAGGGTCAATTTGGCGAGATCGGCGATCTCAGGATTACCGTGATGGCCGGTATCATGGTGATGGACGAGTTGCATGAACTGCAAAGACGGATGCGCGGACTTGAAGCGGAAGTCGAAACCCTGAAGAAAACCCGCGACAATGCCCTGACCAAGGTCGACAAGATTGACCACGATATCACCGAGGCGCTGGTCGAAGTAACCGGAAAAATCGAGCAGATCGCCGGCAAGCTGGCGGGCAGGGGATAATCATCCGGCCATTGCGGTGCGCAGCTGTCCCGATGGGCTGGGATTTTGGGCGAACTGCCGGTGCCTCAGTCACCTGAACCGGTGAAAACAGGGTTTGATGATTTGCTGATTGGCGCGGGGCTCAGGATGACCTATATAGAGAGTGCGATCTGCGCCTCTCGACAGGATACACAATCCCTGGGGCCTTAATTGATCCAAGGGAGCTGTCCCTGACCGGACTCGTGGGTCCGGACATATGGCGCCCACCTACGTTGTAGGTTCCCAGGATCAATAAATCCATCGGTTGCCGTGGATCGCACCTATTTCATTGATAATGCTAACTTCGACTCGTTGTGTCGCCCGCGCCGGGCAGAGCGTGCTTGCCGTGGCGCCAAGAAGAATCCGGTAGGCGAAAGCTGATCGAGACGGCTTCAGTTACAGCTTGAGCCCCGATGGTATGCCGTCGCCCTGGTCGCGCAGATATTTCAGGTAATTGCGCCAGCCCCCGTACCCGTCGTCCTCGCAATAGGGGATCTGCGAGGGCGTAACCGCCGCCGTCTTCTTGGCGGGCGCCTTGGCCTTGCCCGTCTTGCCCGAGGGAAGCGCCACGGTTTTCTCGCGGGTGTCGCCGCCTCCCAGCATCGGCAGGTCGCCGCGCGGCTCCCAGAAGCACAGGTCGCCGATCATCGGGCTCATTCCCTCCTTCCCGTAAGCGCCGCAGACCTTCTTCCAGCTTGCTGTCATCCGGCAGCCCTTTTCCTGATGGAAATTGAGCTTGCAGAACTTCCAGTATTCCAGGTTGCGGTAGCAGCTCGACATCTTGGACGCGATCTCCTGCGGCCGGGCGTTGCCGATGGCGAAGCCGGTTTCAAGATCGTAGAACCAGCTCGCGCTGGCGGCGTCTCCATCCTTGACCTGCTTTACGCTGGTGCCGTAGAGGCTGGCGAGTTGCTCGGCGTAGCGCTGCTTCAAGTCTTCGGGTCCAAGCGCGATGTGCGCGGTGTCGCCAAGGATGTTGTAGACCAGCGCGACGGGAAAGCCCCGCTTCTTGAAGATGGCGAAGGCCTCGAGCCAGTCCTCGTCGAGCTCGTATCCCGTCAGCGGTTTGCCTTGCCGCGGGGCTTTGGACGGATTGCGTAGCGCGGCCAGGATCGGCGCTGTGATTTCATCAAGACGTGACCGCAAAGCTTCGGGGTAGGCGAAGTGGATCGCGCTATAGCACTGGCACATGTCCAACCAGATGTAACGCGTCAGGATCGAGGTTTTTGTCCGTCCATGATACAAACTCGTGCCGCACTCGCGCTTTGTAACGATCCGGTTCCCCGGAAGCGATGTGTAGTGGCGCTTCGACCAGCTCATCTCGCGCTCGAGCGCAAGCTTGGCGCAGTTGGAATAGGTGTCCTGGATCAGCCGCATGCTGATATCAATCCCGCTGATGCTGACCTTGCGGTCAACGCCGGCCTTCTTGAACCTCGCGCCCCTGGGCAGCGGGATATCGATCTCGTAGCGCGTCTGGTTGCGCCAGATTTCCAGAGCCCAGCTCTCCGCGCCGGTGACGCTCCAGAATGTGATTGAGAGGACAAGGAAAAGCAGGGCGCGTGGCAATTTGAGCATGAGAAGCCTTCAAACCGTCTCTCGATAACGATTTCAGGATAGCGAAGTTGGGCGGACGAGGTATTCCCCATTACGGGAATGCTTGGGACCACTGGAAAACCGGTCCCGGCGCGAGGCGCACCTTCCAGCAAATTTTCATATCTATATCAATGGCTTACATAAGCCGTCTTTGGAGGCATCCGGAATCAAAAACACCCGTCTTCTGCCTTGGATCGCGCTTTTCCTAGTTGATCAAACCGAGTTTCAACGCTCGGGCCACGGCCTCGATTGTGGTGTTGGCCATCATTTTCCGGCATGCCGACGCAAGCAGATTGTTGGCGATGGTCTGACAACCGTTGCATTGCTCGGTCTTGACGTCGTGTGCCCGGCCGCGCGCCACCAATTGAAGGCAGGTTCGTTCGGCACAGGTCAATGGTTCCAGGGACGATTTCATCAAAACCCGCAATTGTGACGATTGAAAAATTCATTTTGGATATGGTTTTTTCTAAACCCAGCCGGCTGTCCCCGACAACCCGATCCCCGTTGCAAGGTGTACAAAGGGTATGCAGCCATCCCAAAATGAGACACCTCCCACCGCCTGTGACAAAACCATCGGCGACATTGACGCGGGGGAAGGATGGGCTTTAGGGCTGATGCGGAAAATCGCGGAGAAGCAGATGGACAGCAAGGCAAGCCTGCGCGCTCGGATGCTGGCGCAACGAGATGCGCTGGCTGCCGATCGCCGCATTGAAATGAGCCTCGCGATGGCCGAGATCGCCGAAGCGATTTCTTTCGACCCGGGCGCCGCGATCGCCGGATACCTGCCGATCCGCTCGGAGCCGGATTTGCGGCCGTTGATGGCCCGGTTGCGTGAACGCGGCGCGCGGCTCTGCCTGCCTGTCGTGCTCGACCGCGAGACCATCGTCTTTCGCGATTTTGTCCGCGGCGCGGAATTGGCCAAAACCGGTTTCGGCACAACGGGACCGGGGCCGGACGCTGAGGTGCTTGACCCGGATATCCTGCTGATGCCGCTGGCGGCGTTCGACGCCAAAGGCAATCGGCTCGGCTATGGCGCGGGCCATTATGACCGGGCGATCGCCCGGTTGCGCGGCAAGGGGCTTTCACCGCGGCTCATCGGCGCCGCGTTTTCATTTCAGGAAACCGACGCCGTGCCGGCGGAGGCGCATGATGTGCCGCTCACGATGATCCTCACCGAGGCGGGCTTGCGCTCGTTTCCCCAATCTCTATAGAGAGCCGATGCGCCTGTTATTTCTTGGAGACATGGTCGGACGATCCGGCCGCACCGCGGTCTGGAACCGCCTTCCCGGCCTGATCCGCGATTTCAAGCTGGATTTCGTCATCGTCAATGGTGAAAACGCCGCGGGCGGGTTCGGTATCACCGAAGAGATATTTCTTGAAACGCTTGAGGCCGGCGCCGATGTGGTGACGACCGGCAATCATGTCTGGGATCAGCGCGAGGCGCTGATTTACGCCGACCGGCAGGACCGTTTCCTGCGTCCGGCCAACTATCCTCCCGGCACGCCGGGACGCGGCTCCAATCTCTATATCGCGCGCAACGGCGCCCGTGTCCTTGTCGCCAATGTGATGGGCCGGGTGTTCATGCATCCTGATCTGGATGATCCGTTCTCGGCCGGCGAGGCGATCCTGAACGCGTGTCCGCTTGGCGAGCAGGCCGATGCGGTGGTGTTTGACTTTCATGCCGAGGCGACCAGCGAAAAGCTCTGCTTTGCCCATTTCGTCGATGGCCGGGCGAGCTTCGTGGTGGGCACCCATACCCATGTGCCGACCGCCGATGCGCAGATCCTCAATGGCGGCACGGCCTATCTCTCGGACGCCGGCATGTGCGGCGATTATGATTCCTCCATCGGGATGGAAAAGGAAGAGCCGATCAACCGCTTCCTGTCGCGCATCCCCAAGGGCCGGTTTGAAGCCGCCTCGGGACCGGCGACGATCTGCGGCGTCGCCGTCGAGATCTCCGACCGGACCGGCCTGGCCGAAAAAATCGCGCCGCTCAGGATCGGTCCGCGGTTGAGCGAAACCATGCCGGAGTTCTGGACCTGATCCAATGCCGGGCGCGCCGCTGTGGCGGGTGCCCTCTCAGACCCCCTTCAAGACAACAATCGTCGGCCGGCGCGGCAATGTGCGGGCCGATATGGTGAAGCTGTCGTCACTGACATAATCGGTCAGGAACGTATCGCCCATCATCTCGATGAAAGATGACAGCGGCGCGCCGCGGCGGTGCATCGGCAGCAGGATCGAGGATTGCAGCCGTCTGGCGATGCCGGTCATGGCGCCGTGGCTCAATGTCAACCCGCCGTCGACCGGGACCATGACGATGTCGAGCCGTCCGATCCGGGCGAAATGCCTGTCCTCCAGCGGGTGATGCAGGTGCCCCAGGTGGCCGATGCACAGATCTGCGACCTCGAAGATGAAGATCGAATTGCCGTCAGGCTCCATGCCGTCGAAATTGCGGATATCGGTGGTGACGTTGCGGATATAGACATCGTCGGCCACCACATGATGCTCGGCCGGGGTCTGCTCGAAAGTCCAGCCGCGCAGCACATGCTGGATCCGCTCGTCGGGCGACAGCGTGTAGTGCGAGGAATGCGCCTTGTTCATGGTGACGACATCGGGAACGGCCACCCGTCCGGCCCAACCGTTGAAGTCGGTGGCAATCGTCACGCCCGCCGGCGTGGTGATGACATAGGTCGAATGGCCGGCATACATGATCTCGACCTGGCCCGATCCCGCCTGGGCCTGTTGAACCCCGACGTCGGGATTGCTGGGCGTGAAATTGGCGTAGGTGGCGCCGGGCAGGGAGCGGGCAACGGCCATGCATTGACTGAAAGGGTGCTGCTGATCCTGTGCGGCGGCGGGCGATGTCAGGAACAGGGCGGCAATCACAAGGCTAAAGGCGCGGATACGGGGCATGATGGAGGCTCCGTGGAAGGGTCACCTTCTCAAGTGTAGGGCAGTCTGGCGTCAGGTAAAGCCCCGCCATCAATCCGGTGCAGCGGAAGCAGGGCCGGGTCCGGATGTCATCTGTTCCCATCTTTGCTTCAGCGCGGCATAGCCGTCTTCCGGTTGGGTCTCGTAACGGACTTCGTCGGTTGAGATCACCACAAAGGGCTGTTTCGAGCGGGTCCAAATGTGTCCGGCGGGGATCAGCCAGGAAGTATCGTCCAGTGTTCCGGCTTTGATGTTGATCTCAGTCGAGCCGCTGGTGCCATGCCAGATGCGGACACCGCAATCAGGGCAGAACCAGCCCTCGCGCTCCTTGCCTGACTCACTGAGCCTGCGGATGCAACGCAGACCCGGACCGGCATCCAGATCTTCGCGCTTGAAGCGCAGGCTTTCGCCAAAGGCAGACGAGGTCTGTCTCTGGCACTCCGTGCAATGGCACAGGTAGAACACCAACGGAGGCGCCAGCAATGTGTAGCGGACGCGGCCACATTGGCAGCCACCTTCCAGAGGCAGCGGCGGGACGATGGTGTGGTGCATGGCCTGAACCTTCTGGACGAAACGCAGTAACGTTATTATAAGGCGGGCATTCCAAGTCCAGAGCAAACCACAGAGGCGTCATGGCCGGCCATTCACAATTTAAAAACATCATGCACCGCAAAGGCCGGCAGGACGCCGTCCGCTCCAAGATGTTCTCCAAGCTGGGGCGCGAAATCACCGTCGCCGCCAAGATGGGCGCGCCCGATCCGGCAATGAACCCGCGCCTGCGGCTGGCGATCCAGAACGCCAAGGCGGTGTCGATGCCCAAGGACAACATCCAGCGCGCCATCAACAAGGCGACGGGCGGAGACAGCGAGAACTATGATGAAGTGCGGTATGAAGGCTATGGCCCGGGCGGCGTTGCCGTCATCGTCGAGGCGCTGACCGACAACCGCAACCGCACCGCGTCGAATGTGCGCGCGGCGTTTACCAAGTCCGGCGGAGCGCTGGGTGAAACCGGTTCGGTCGGGTTCATGTTCTCGCGTGTCGGCGAGATCATCTATCCGGTGGAAGCCGGCGACGCCGACGCGATCATGGAAGCCGCCATCATGGCCGGCGCCGAGGACGTCACCAGCAGCGACGAGGAACACGCCATCATCTGCGCCTTCGAGGACATCGGCGAAGTCTCCGGCGCACTCGAAGAAGCGCTCGGCGAGGCGCAATCGGTCAGGGCAGTCTGGAAACCGCAGACCTCAGCGCCGGTCGATGAAGACAAGGCGGAATCGGTGCTCAAGCTGATTGCCACGCTTGATGACGATGACGACGTGCAGAACGTTTACGCCAATTTCGAAGTCTCCGACGAAGTCATGGCGAAGCTCTCCGCCTGACCGGACTGATCCCGGAATGTCTGAACCGCCGGTCCCGAGGGCCGGCGGTTTTGCTTTGCGTCAGAGCGAGGTGCGCAACTGACCGAAGAGATCGACGGATTTCAGCCGCGCATCCAGCGAATGGATCGGCATCGAGATCATGATTTCATCGGTCTTGGTGGCCTTGATGAACGCCTGCATCTGCTCCTTCGCACTCTCCGGTCCGCCGACAACGGCATAGCGCAAGGTGTGCTCGACGGTGACGCGTTCCATCTCGGTCCAGAAACCGTCCATGGACTCGACCGGCGGCGGCATCTTGCCGCGCGCGTTGCGGCGCATGTTGACGAAGGTCTGCTGCAGGGTGGTGAACAGCCATGCGGCTTCGTCGTCGGTGTCGGCCATCACGCCCATCACCGCCGCCATGACATAGGGCGCCTTGAGCTGTGCCGACGGCGTGAACTGGGCCCGATAGATGTCGAGCGCCTCAAACAGCATGTCGGGCGCGAAATGCGAGGCAAACGCGTAGGGCAGGCCCAGCGCCGCGGCCAGATGCGCGCTGTAGAGGCTTGAGCCGAGGATCCACAGCGGCACATGCGAGCCGGCGCCGGGGATGGCGATCAGCTTGGCGTCGTCGGGCTCTCCCAGCCAGTGCTGCAGTTCGAGAATGTCATCGGGGAAGCTCTGCGCCCCTGCCTCGAGGTTTCGCCTGAGCGCGCGGGCGGTGTTCATGTCGGTTCCGGGAGCGCGGCCGAGACCGAGATCGACGCGCCCCGGAAACAGGGCTTCCAGCGTGCCGAACTGCTCGGCAATGACCAGCGGCGAATGGTTCGGCAGCATGACGCCGCCGGAGCCGATGCGGATGGTGCTGGTCGCATGCCCGGCCTCGGCAATGACCAGCGCGGTGGCGGCGCTGGCGATGCCTTTCATGCCGTGATGTTCGGCCAGCCAGAAACGCGTGAAGCCGGAATCTTCCGCCCGTTTGGCCATCAGCGGCGTGGCGGCCAGCGCATCGCTGACGGTTCCGCCTTCGACAATGGGGCAGAGATCGAGAATTGAAAACGCGGTCATCGGGGATCTTTCATCGTGAGTCCGTTGATCTGTCCATGTAGGGAGCCTGCCGCGGAAAACCAAAACTGGTTTGCAGGCGAATGCGTTTGTTTTTGGTTTGTTCACTTTCTGATGGAAAGCTCTGCCCGTCACAGATAGGATTTCAGCATGGCGGAAGCGATTCGAATTATCGGCATAGATCCCGGACTCAGGAACAGCGGGTGGGGCGTGGTGGAGACGCTCGGCAGCTCGTTGCGGTTCATCGCCTCGGGAACGGTCAAATCCGACGCCAAGCTCGATCTCGCCTCACGACTGAAGCAGCTTTACGATGGCCTGGAGACGGTGCTGCATGAATATCAGCCTTTCGAGGCGGCGGTCGAAAACACCTTCGTCAACAAGGACGCCACGGCGACCTTGAAGCTTGGGCAGGCGCGCGGCATCGCCATGGTGGTGCCGGCACGGGCCGGTTTGCGCGTCGCCGAATATGCGCCGAATGCGGTCAAGAAAACCGTCATCGGGGTCGGCCACGGCGACAAGAAACAGATTCACATGATGGTGAGAATGCTGATGCCGAAAGCGACATTCGACAGCGATCACGCCGCCGATGCGCTGGCCATCGCCATTTGTCATGCGCATCACCGCACCTCGCCAGCCTGGCGCATAGCGGCGGAGTGAGTCGCCGGTTTGTTCTTGACATGTTCCTGAGGTCGGAATAGGTTGGAATTATTCAAACTTGGAGTCATAAGGTGCGCGTTTCGGAAAAAGGCCAGGTCACGATCCCGAAGAACCTCCGCGATCTGGCAGGGATCGCGGCCAACAGCGAGGTTGTCTTCTCTGTGGAAGGCGGGCGGATTTTCCTCGAAGCCAAGGATGGCGGCGAGCGCAAGGCCGACAGGCAGCGCCTGGCGCGATTTCTCGCCGCGCTCGACCGGATGGAGGGCACCGGCGATCCGACGCTCAGCGCGGACGACGTGATGCGCGAAACGCGAGATCGCTAGGACATGGCGACGCTGGTCGATACAAATGTCCTCATCGACATCGCCTTTCGCGATCCGGATTGGCGGGAGTGGTCGCGCTACCGGATGACGGAGGCGCTCAAGAGGGGCGCTCTGGTCATCAATCCGGTGATCTTTAGCGAATTTTCCTACCGCTACGAGTCCTTGGAAGAGGTTGATGCGCTGCTCGACCCTTCCGAGTTCCAGCGTGAGCACCTTCCATGGGATTCGGCCTTCGCGGCGGGGAGGGCATTCCGGATCTACCGCTACAATGGCGGCAGACGCGAGCGGACTTTGCCCGATTTCCTGATCGGCGCGCATGCGGTGGTCCGCGGTTACCGGCTGCTGACGCGGGATCCCGCCGGCTACCGCAGCTATTTCCCGACGCTCGACATCATAGCTCCGGATACGCACCCATGATCGGCAAACTCAAGGGCAGCATCGAGGAAATCGCGGAAGATCATGTGCTGATTGATGTGCATGGGGTCTGCTATGTGGCGTTCTGTTCGACCCGCACGCTGTCCCGGCTCGGATCGGCCGGCGAAGCCGCGGTGCTGTTCATCGAAACCTATGTGCGCGAAGACCAGCTCAGGCTGTTCGGTTTCGAGACCGCGTTGGAGCGGGAGTGGTTCCGGCTGCTGCAAAGTGTCCAGGGGGTTGGCGCCAAGGTGGCGCTCGCCGTGCTGTCGACGCTGACCTCGAACGAACTCGCCAATGCGATCGCGTTGCAGGACAAGGAAACCGTGGCGCGCGCGCCCGGCATTGGGCCGAAAGTGGCGCAGCGCATTGTCACTGAACTGAAGAACAAGGTCCCGGCGTTTACCGGCGGCTCCGGCGCATTGGGGCTCAAGCAGGAACTCGGCGAAGGCGTCGCGCCGGCGCCGGTGAGCGACGCGGTCTCGGCGCTCAGCAATCTGGGCTATTCTCGCGATCAGGCGGCCAATGCGGTGGCGGCGGCGCTGAAAATTGCCGGCGAGGATGCCGATTCGGCGAGGCTGATCCGGCTGGGCTTGAAGGAACTGGCGCGGTGAGGGTTCCTTGCGGTACTTAGAGTACCTTACTATGTTATAATGTAAGGAATTTGAAGATAGGTAAGGAAATGGGAATCGAATCTAAAATCACGACGAAAGGCCAGACAACAATTCCGATCGAGGTTCGCGAGTATCTCAAGCTCGGCGCAGGCGATCGCATCGGCTATGAATTCGTCGACGGCAAAGTGGTGCTGGTGCCGAAGAACCGCAGCGCACTTGAGTTCGCCGGCGTGCTTTTCGACCCGGACCGCGCACCGGTTTCCGTCGAGGCCATGAACGAGGCGATCGGAGAAGCCATTTCCGACCGGTACGAGCGGTCCCGTGATCGGAATTGATACCAACATCGTGGTTCGGCTGCTGACCCGTGACGATCCGGCACAGTTTGATGCGGCCGTTTCCCTCGTCAAGGCCAGCAGCACCGATGCTCCTTTGTTCGTCAATCCGGTGGTGATCTCGGAAACCATCTGGGTACTGGAGCGGGTTTACAAGGTAGACCGGATGACAGCTCGCAAACAGCTTGCTGGCCTGCTCGATACGGTCGAAATCAAGGTGCCGGAGATGCTGCGCATGGAGAATTGGACCTCGTGGCTGAACTCGGCGCATCCAGGTTTTTCGGATGTTGTCATTGCCGATCTTAACCGTGCGAATGGATGCGAGAAGACAGTAACCTTCGATCGCAAGGCCGCGGCGTCGGTGCCAGGCATGGAACTTCTGTCGTGAAGCCTCCAGCAAGGATGTCGCGATGTTTTTGACCACCGGTCAGGTTCTTCCGTCGGTTTCTTGTTTTTGGCTCGTTTTCCACTTATTCTCGAAAAGTTGGAAAGGATGGGAAAAATGCGGAAAGAAATAGTTCTATCGGGAAAAGGGCAGATTACCTTGCCAAAGGACATCAGGGATGCGGTGGGACTGAAGCCCAACGATAAGGTCATGTTCACGGTTGATGATGGCCGGCTCATTCTCACACCCAAAACTGTGAGTTTTTCCGACCTCGCGGGCTTTCTCGGGTCGCCGCCAAACGGGCCCGCCACTCTGGATGAAATCGAGGACACGATCGCTTCCGCTGCCAGCGAAACGGCTTCCAAATCTTTGAAGACATCCAAGGGGCAGGCTGCGTGAACAAGGTCGGCATCGACACAAACGTCTTGCTCAGATTGCTGGTGGACGATGACCCCGAGCAGCGCACAGCGGTGCTGGCCTTCGGCCAAGGTTTGGGACACAGCTACGCCGGCTTTGTTACATTGATCAGCCTGGTCGAGATAGACTGGGCGCTTCGCAAGCAGTACGGATACGGCAAACAGGAAAGCGCCTCCGCTTTGAAGAAAATCACGCAGTTGCGCGGTGTCGAAGTCCAGTCGGCGGATGCCGTTGTCAAAGCCGTCAGCGGCGTCGAGAATGGCCAGGGGGATTTCGCCGACATGCTGATCGCTCACCTCTGCCTGGAGGCAGACTGCACACATGTGGTGACGCTCGACCAGAAGGCCGCGGCGAGGATACCCGGCATGGAACTGCTATCATGAGCGATTCCGGCAGACTGATCGCTCCCGACAAGCGCGGCGAAGATGTCGATATGAATTTGCGGCCGCAATCGCTCGATGAATTTACCGGCCAGGCCGAGGCGCGGGCCAATCTGAAAGTGTTCATCGAGGCGGCGAAGGCCAGGGCCGAGGCGCTTGACCATGTGCTGTTTGTCGGCCCGCCGGGTCTCGGCAAGACCACGCTGGCGCAGATCATGGCCAAGGAACTTGGGGTGAACTTCCGCTCCACCTCCGGCCCGGTGATCGCCAAGGCCGGAGATCTCGCCGCACTTCTGACCAATCTTGAAGACCGCGATGTGCTGTTCATTGACGAAATCCACCGTCTCAGTCCGGCAATCGAGGAAATTCTCTATCCGGCGATGGAGGATTTCCAGCTTGACCTGATCATCGGCGAAGGCCCGGCGGCGCGGTCGGTGAAGATCGACCTGTCGCGGTTCACCCTGGTTGCCGCCACGACCCGGCTCGGGCTTCTGACCACGCCGTTGAGGGATCGCTTCGGCATCCCGGTGCGGCTGCAGTTCTACACAGTCCCCGAGCTTGAATTGATCGTGCGCCGCGGCGCGCGCATCATGGGCCTCGGCATCACCGATGACGGCGCGCTGGAGATTGCCCGCCGGGCGCGCG
>LADQ01000125.1 GCA_000961635.1 Hoeflea sp. BRH_c9
CGGAGGCGGCGAGCGACTGGAACGCCTCGCGCAGCGGCGTCCGCGACACGCCGAACTGCTCGGCGAGCTTGACCTCGTCGAGCCGCTCGCCATCGGCGAACTCGCCGGTGACGATCATCTGCTCGATGCGTTCGCGAACCGAATCTGCAATGCGTGTGCCCATGGCCGCATCATCGCCGATCCGTGGAAAAATGCAAATTCATTCTTTTTGTATACAAGGGGTTTGACATTGCATTCCAAAAATGATCCCCTCAAAGAGTGCCAGGACCGGAGGAGGTTCTGCGAATATCATCTTCTGGGAGGTAGACATGAAACTAGGATTATCTGCGCTTGCGGGCATGCTGGCCGCATCCATCGCACTGACCGGCCTCGCGCAGGCCGAAACACTCAAGGCGTCGCACCAGTTTCCGGGCGGCAAGGGCGACGCCCGCGACGAAATGGTTCAACTGTTCGCCAAGGAACTGGCTGCGGCCAATGTCGGCCTTGATGTCCAGGTCTATCCGGGCCAGTCGCTGTACAAGGCCAAGGAGCAATGGGGCGCGCTGACCAAGGGCCAGCTCGACATCACCTCGTTCCCGCTCGATTACGCCTCGGGCCGGGTGCCGCAGTTTTCGGCCACGCTGATGCCGGGCCTGGTGCGCAATCATGATCGCGCCAAGCGGCTCAACGACTCGCCCTTCATGGACCAGATCAAGAAGCTGGTCGAGGACAGCGGCGCCATCGTCATCGCCGACGCCTGGCTCGGCGGCGCCTTCGCCTCGAAAAAGGGCTGCATCACCTCGCCCGAGTCGATCAAGGGCCAGGTCACCCGCGCCGCGGGTCCGGCCTTCGAGCAGATGCTGGTCGGCGCCGGCGCCTCGATTTCCTCGATGGCCTCGTCGGAAATCTACACCGGCATGCAGACCGGCGTTCTTGACGCCACCAACACCTCGTCGGGCTCCTTCGTCTCCTACCGGCTTTATGAACAGGTCAAGTGCCTAACCGAGCCGGGCGAGAACGCGCTCTGGTTCATGTATGAGCCGATGCTGATCTCCAAGGAAACCTATGACCGGCTGACCCCCGAGCAGCAGGCCGCCGTCATGGCCGCCGGCAAGAAGGCCGAGGAATATTTCGACAAGGAAGCCGCCGGCCTCGACGCCAAGATGGTCGACGCCTTCAAGGGCGCCGGCGTCGAGATCGTCTCCATGTCCAAGGACGATTATGACGCCTGGCTGGCGATCGCCAAGGAGACCGCCTACAAGGAATTCGCTGAAAAGGTTCCTGGCGGCCAAGAGCTGATCGACGCCGCGCTCGCCGTCGAGTGAGTGGGGAAAAGGGGAGGTTCGCCTCCCCTTGTTCCCGCCCGGCCTGGCCTTTTTCCGACCCGAGGATTCCCACCAGATGAAACGCTTTGTGTCGATCGTCGAGACGCTGTCGCGGCTATGCGGGCTGACGTCCATGCTGCTGATCGCAGCCTCCACGCTTGTTGTCTCCCAGATGGTGTTCATCCGCTATTTTCTCGGCGCCTCCACCGTGTGGCAGACCGAATTCGTCGTCTATGCGATGATCGCGTCGACCTTCATCGGCGCGCCCTATGTGCTTCTGCTCAAGGGCCATGTCTCGGTCGACCTGTTGCCCGGCCTCATTGGCGGCGCCGGCAAGCGCCTGCTTGATGCGCTTGCCGCGATTTTGAGCCTGATGTTCTGCGCCCTGCTCGGCTGGTCCGGCTGGCATTATTTCTACGAGGCGCTGTCGAAGGGCTGGACCACCGACACGGTCTGGGCGCTGCCGCTGTGGATCCCGCTTCTGCCGCTGCCGCTTGGCGTCGCCATCCTCTGCCTGCAATACATCGCCGAAATCTACAAATCCTGGACCTTGGCCGAGGAGACGCCCGCATGAGCCCGCTGGAAATCGGCCTCCTCATTCTTCTCGTGCTGATCGCGCTGTTTGCCATCGGCATGCCCATTGCCTTCGCGCTCGGCGCGGTGTCGATCGGAACCCTGCTGCTGATTGACGGCTTCCGCTCGCTCGACATTCTCGGCGAAACCTTCTTTTCCGGGCTCAACTCGTTCACCCTGGTGTCGATCCCGATGTTCATCCTGATGGGGGCGGCGGTCTCCAACTCGCCCGCCGGCAAGGACCTCTACGAGGCGCTCGACCGCTGGCTCAACCGGGTGCCGGGCGGGCTGGTGCTGTCCAATCTCGGCGCCTGCTCGCTGTTTGCCGCACTTTCGGGATCCTCGCCCGCAACTTGCGCGGCCATCGGCAAGATGGGCATTCCGGAAATGCGCAAGCGCGGCTACCCGGATGAAATCTCCGCCGGCTCGATCGCCGCCGGCGGCACGCTCGGCATCCTCATTCCGCCGTCGATCACCATGATCGTCTACGGCATCGCCACCGAAACCTCGATCGGCCGGCTGTTTCTCGCCGGCGTCATCCCTGGGATGATGCTGACCTCCATCTTCATGGCCTGGACGCTGTACTCGTGCTGGCGCAGCGGCCTGACGATGTCGGATGTGACGCAGCATTATTCGCTCAGGCAGAAATTCGAGATCCTGCCGCGGGTGCTGCCGTTCATGGCCATCGTCGCGGGCATCCTGTTCGTGCTTTATGGCGGGGTCGCCACCCCTTCGGAAGCCGCAGGCGTCGGCGCCCTGTTCTGCCTGGTGCTGGTGGTCGTGGTCTACAAGATGTTCTCGGCCCGGCCGTTCCTCGCCATGTTCCGGGATTCCACGAAGGAATCGGTGATGATCATGATGATCATCGCCGCCTCCGAACTCTTCGCCTTCACGCTGTCGTCGACCTTCGTCACCCAGAGCATCGCCGGCTGGATTTCCGATCTCGAGGTCAACCGCTGGGTGCTGATGGCCATCATCAACGTTTTCCTGCTGATCGCCGGCTTCTTCCTGCCGCCGGTGGCGGTGATCCTGATGACGGCGCCGATCCTGCTGCCGATCATCACAAGCGCCGGCTTCGACCCCTACTGGTTCGCCGTCATCCTCACCATCAACATGGAAATCGGCCTGATCACGCCGCCGGTCGGGCTCAATCTCTACGTCATCAACTCGATCGCGCCCGACATCTCGCTCGGCACCATCCTGCGCGGCTCGCTGCCCTATGTGATGTGCATGATCCTGGCCATCGTGATCCTGTGCATCTTCCCGCAGATTGTCACCTTCCTGCCGGATCTGGTCATGGGAGCCGGGATATGAACCGTTCGGGATTTTTCTACGATCTGCTGTCGACGCTGTTCGAGCGGCCGGGCATCGCCCGCGTCAAGGGCGACGGCCGTTCGATCACGGCGCTGTGCGAGGCGCTGATCGCCAGCCAGGGCGAGGTCTCCGGCCACAATATCGGCCAGCAGATCCTGTCGCGCTTCAGCGAGCTCTCGCCCGAGGCGGAGATCGCGTTCTTTGAGTATCTCACCGAAGAGATGGACATCGATACCGACCGCCTGCAGGCGATGACCACGGCCTATCAGAGCGACCGGTCGCCCGAGAATTTCGCAAGCCTTCTCGATGCCGCCGAACCCAGGCGGCAGGAACTCCTGCGCCGCATCAACCGGGTGCCCGGCGCCACCGGCGATCTGGTCAAGATGCGCTCAAGCCTGCTCAAGCTCATCAAGGAGCATCCCTCCTTCGGGCGGACCGACCTGGATTTTCAACATCTGTTCGGCTCCTGGTTCAACCGCGGCTTCCTGGTGCCGCGGCGGATCCACTGGCAGAGCCCGGCCAACATTCTCGAGAAGATCATCAAATACGAAGCCGTCCACGCCATCGACGACTGGGATGATCTGCGCCGCCGGGTTGAGCCCGCCGACCGCCGCTGCTACGCCTTCTTCCACCCCGCCATGCCGGATGATCCGCTGATCTTCGTCGAGGTGGCGCTGGTCAGGGGGATCCCCAATTCGGTGCAGGCGATCCTTGCTGAAAACCGCGAGATCCTCAGTCCCGAAAGTGCGGACACCGCCGTGTTCTACTCGATTTCCAACTGCCAGGCCGGCTTGCGCGGCGTGTCGTTCGGCAATTCGCTGATCAAGCAGGTGGTCGAGGATCTGCAGGCCGAAGTGAAATCGATCACCACTTTCGTCACCCTCTCGCCGATGCCCGGCTTCAATCGCTGGCTCAGCCAGTCCATGAGTGAGCAGGCCAACACGGACGTTGCAGCCGAGGACATCGAGCTTGCCATGACCTCGGGCGAGCTGGGCCGCCTCAAGGACCAGGCGCAATGGCTGCGCCGGCAGGCGGCGGATTATCTGGTCAACCGGAAGGGCCGAAACGGCATGCCGCTCGACCCGGTGGCCCGCTTCCATCTCGGCAATGGCGCCATGTTGCACGACATTCACGCCGGCGCCGACCTGTCGTCAAACGGCGTGCGGCAGTCTTCCGGCCTGATGGTCAATTACCTCTATGATCTGAAAAAGATCAGTCAGTTCCACGAGGGTTTCGCCGAAAACCACACCGTATTTACATCCAGGGACGTCAAGTCCCTGGCCGATACAGCGGCCGCACACAGCAATGGCAGGAAACGCAAAAATGGCTGAAAACTATCTCTTTGACGGACTGCTCGCCGACAAGTTGGCGACGACGAAAACCCGCAGCGCCCTGTTTGCCACCCTGCCCGAGGACGGCCGCCGCTACTCCTATGGCGATGTCGAGGATGTCTCAGGCCGCTTTGCCAATGTGCTCGTGGACCTGGGTGTCAAGCCCGGCGACCGGGTGGCGGTGCAGGCGCCCAAATCCATCGAAGCGATCATGCTCTATCTCGCCGTGGTCCGCGCCGGCGCCGTGTTCCTGCCGCTCAACACCGGCTACACACCGGCCGAGATCGAGTATTTTCTCGGCAACGCCACGCCGCGCATCTTTGTCTGCGATCCGAAAAGGCGCGCCGACTACGAGGCGCTGACTGAAAAACTCGGCATCGGGCTCGAGACCATGGGCGTCTGGCAGTCCCACGAGACCAGCGCCGGATCGCTCAATGACGCCGGGCTTGCGGCGCCGACAGCTTTCAACACCGTCGCCCGGTCCGCGGACGACCTCGCCGCCATTCTCTACACCTCGGGCACCACCGGCCGCTCCAAGGGCGCCATGCTGACCCATGCCAATCTTCTGTCCAATGCCGAAACGCTGGTCGATGTCTGGCGCTTCACCAAAGACGATGTGCTGCTGCATGCGCTGCCGATCTTTCACACCCACGGACTGTTCGTCGCCACCAATGTGACGCTGAGCGCCGGCGCGTCGCTGATCTTCCTGCCCGGCTTCAGCGCCGAGGCAATCATCGCCAACATCCCCCATGCCACCTGTCTGATGGGCGTGCCGACCTTCTACACAAGGCTGCTCGACGAGCCGGCCTTTACCCGTGATCTGGTCCGCCACATGCGGCTGTTTGTCTCCGGCAGCGCGCCGTTGCTGGCTGAAACCCATGTGCTGTTCGAACAACGCACCAGCCACCGCATTCTCGAACGCTACGGCATGACCGAGACCAACATGAACACCTCCAACCCCTATGACGGCGAGCGCCGCGCCGGCACCGTCGGCTTTCCGCTGCCCGGCGTCGAGCTTCGCATCGTCGACGCCGAGACCGGTAAGGCTTTGCCGCAGGGCGAGATCGGCATCATCGAGGTCAAGGGCCCCAACGTCTTCGCCGGCTACTGGCAGATGCCGGAAAAGACCAAGGAGGAATTCCGCGACGACGGCTTCTTCATCACCGGCGATGTCGGCGTCATCGACGCCGATGGATATGTGCAGATCGTCGGGCGCTCCAAGGACCTGATCATTTCCGGCGGCTACAACATCTATCCCAAGGAACTCGAGCTGCTGCTCGACGAGGAGGACGGCGTGCTGGAATCGGCCGTCATCGGCGTGCCGCATGCCGATTTCGGCGAAGGCGTGGTGGCCGTGCTGGTGCCGAAACCCGGCGCAAAACTCAATGAGGCGGCAATCCTCGACAGCATCAAACCCAAGATCGCCCGCTTCAAGCAGCCCAAGCGGGTCATTGTGCTCGATGAGCTGCCGCGCAACACCATGGGCAAGGTGCAGAAGAACGTGCTGCGCGACGCCTACAAAGCGCTGCTCGAAGTCTGAAGCGAAGAAACGCCGTGGAAAAGGCTGCCCGGGCGGGCTTTTCGTGATGTGCGGATATCTGGCTGAAGCCCTTGCCCCGCCGTGCCCGCGCAACCCGTCATTCCTCTGGGCCATGCGTCAGGCCGCGAAGCCGCGAGCCGTCTGTTGCAGGGGAGGATTCAACCGGTGGGGCCACTCAAGCCTTGCTCGAAAGCAGGCGGGCCATTGCGTCCTTGATTGTGTGGTCATGATAGGGTTTTGAGAAGAACATGCTGCCGCCCGGCAGACTGCTCTCTTCAAGAATAGCGTTGCCGGAGGCCACGATCAGCTTCACGGGTGGCCAGCCCTGGCTGATGTAATGGCAGAGCTTGATGCCGTCCATCGTCCCAGGCATCTGCACGTCGGTAAACACCAGATCGATGTCGTCGCGCGACTCCATGATACGAATTGCTTCATCCGCATCGCATGCCTCCAGCGCTTCGTAGCCAGCGGAAATCACCAGATCAACGGCGCCCATCCGAATAATTGCGTTGTCTTCAACCACGAGGACCACCGCCCTGCCATTGTTCATCTGCAGCTCGGATTTTGAGGGGTCGGGGCGCCGTGTCGGTTCCGGGGGCATGGAGCTTCGGAGGGCATCAGGTTCCTATGCTGCGGTCGGAAGATCGGCTTGGACACCGGCGTTGCCGCGATGACTGATTGTTACCGCGGTGCCGGGATCTGTATTTGTCGATTGAATGTCACTGAGCAGATTTCTGGCGAGTGCTTCGACAATGCCGCTGCCGAGTCCCGCCTTGGGTGCATCGATCCCGGCTGGCATGCCGATGCCATTGTCGGTGACCGAAAGCGTCCAGTCGGTGCCGGACGACCGATAGTCGATCAGGATCATGCCCGTTGCCTGATCAGGAAAAGCGTGTTTGAGGGCGTTGATCACCAGTTCCGTGACGATCAGCCCCAGGCTTACGGAAACGTCAGCGCCCACGGCGCTGTCATCGACCGTCACCGTTATCGAGAGCCGGTCCGGGTCGGGGATCATCGAGGCGCCAAGGCTTTGCGAAAGCTGCGTCAAATAGGGACGGAGCTTGACGTTGCCACCCTCCGAGATGGACAGTTGCCGCTGCAAGGCCGCGATCGACATGACCCGGTGATGGGCGTTTTGAAGGTGCCCGCGCGCTTCCTCCGACTGAACCCGGCGGGCGCTCTGCATGAGAACGCTGGCAATGATCTGCAGGCTGTTGGCCACCCGATGCTGGACTTCCTGCATCAGCAGAGCCTTGTCGCGAACGAGATCATCCTTCAGCCGGGTCTCGGCGCGCGCGTCGGTGACGTCGGATACCGCCAGCAGAAGCCGGATATTATCCATGTCGCCATCATCGAGCGTGCACGCGTTGACGACCAATTGCCTTGTCTTCTGATTGGACCGCTTGAGGTCGATTTCGTAGGCTTCGATTTGGGCTTTTCCAGATGCGGTCGCCTTCAGCAGCGAGGCAAGCGTGGGCATCGCCCATTCGCCATTTCCGAGCTCGCCGAGACGTTTACCTGGAATTGCCGCCGGGTCGATTGAAAATACCCGGCAGAACGATGCGCTCGCGGCAATGACCTTCAGGTCATCGGACAGCAGAAGCAGCGGCTCGTTCGATGATATGACCACGGCGAGAGTGCTCGCCGCTTCGATATGCACAGTAGGTTTCGTTGACATGACATGGCCCTCAAGGGCCGGAGACTCGCGGCGCGAGTCATTACTCGGTGGGAACGCCGTCTGACGCAGCCCTGAGGCTGGCGTCCAAATGCAACGTAACATGCCATGTGCATACCAGCACCATCCTATTTTTTCGCAGTTGCAGCATCACGGCGAAGATTGCTGATGCGACTTGCCGCAGTTCTTTGTCGCACCCATGCGCATTGGGATGATAAGAGGTGTTGGCCGGAGCTAGCCCGGCCAGAATCGACCCGGTCCGGATTGCGGGCCTATCCCGTCCTTGAAGTTGGAAATTGGAATCCTCCATGCATGAAAAGCAACTCACCCTGCGTCAGTTTCTGCTGCTCGAACACAGCCAGCATGCGCTGGAGAAGGATCTGATCTTTCTGCTGGAAGACATCGCGACCTCCTGCCGCATCATCTCCAACCACGTCCGCAGCGGGGCATTCGTCGGCAATCTGGGCAGCGCCGGATCAATCAATGTTCAAGGCGAAACACAAAAGCAGATGGACGTGCTGGCGGACGAGGAATTCATCCGGCACTGCTCCAACTGCGGCCGCGTGGCGGCACTGGTGTCGGAAGAGGTGGACGAGGTTTACTGGTTGAAGGCCAAACCGGAGGCCGGCGATTACCTGGTCTATTTCGACCCGCTCGACGGGTCGTCCAATCTCGACCTGAACCTGTCGGTCGGCTCGATCTTTTCGGTGGTGCGGATTGCCGAGGCTATTGACGCCGGCGACGACAGGTCGGTGCTGCTGGCCGGGCGCGAACAGATCTGCGCCGGCTATTCGGTCTATGGCCCCTCAACCTCGCTGGTGGTGACCACAGGAAACGGCGTCAACGGGTTTACCCACCAGCAGGGCACCGGCGAGTTCCGCCTGACCCATCCCGACATGAAAATTCCGGAGGAAACCAGCGAATTTGCCATCAACGCGTCGCGCTACAAGCTCTGGGATGCGCCGATCCAGCGCTATTTCGACGAGTGCATCGCCGGCAAGGATGGCCCGCGCGGCAAGACCTTCAACATGCGCTGGGTCGCCTCCATGGTGGCCGAAGTTCACCGCATCCTGACCCGCGGCGGCGTGTTCCTCTACCCGTGCGATGACGGCAACAGGGCCGATGGCGGCAAGTTGCGGCTGATGTATGAAGCCAATCCGATGGCCATGATCATCGAGCAGGCAGGCGGCGCCGCCTCCACCGGAACCGAGCGGATCATGGATGTTATACCGACAACACATCACATGCGCGTCGCCGTCATTCTGGGCTCCAGGTCCGAGGTTGCCCGGCTTGACCGGTACCACCAGGAAGCCGCCGGCGATCAGGTGTGAACCAGGACGGACACACGAGACCGGTGGATCAGGAGAGACCGGACTCCCATTCTTGGGCATAGGCGGTCAAGGCTGCTGATCCTTGCCCAGGCTGCTGTTCAGGTTGACTTGGCCCTGGCCGGGACTTTGCGGAGGCAAGCAGCGCCGCGCCGCGGCTGGTGCCGGTTCCGGCGGAGCCGGTAACACTCTGGCCGGTCGCGGCCGACAGCAATTGCATGTACGCCCGATTGGACGCCATGGCGCCTTCGACAAACAGCCTGCCACGGCTGCCGGTCAGCTGCAGACAGACGCGCGTCATCATCGCCAGATAGAAGGACGCGACGACGGCGCGCTCGCCATCGGACAGCGTGGCGGGATCGCAGCTCCACCGCGCCGGGCGGCCGGGAAACGGGCCCGATGACGGCTCGACCGATGGCCACAGCATCGCGCCCTTGCCGAGCACCGCAGTGATATCGGCCGCGCTCTGGACCTGCGAGCGTCCCTGCATCAGGCGTTCGAACTCGCGGCCGCCCATGAACCGGGCCGACGGCACCTTGTTTCCGCTGGCGCTGACATTGATCAGCGTGTCACGCAGCGGATCAAGCGAAACCTCGGCGCCGTCCACCGTCATGATTATCACCCAGGTGCCGGTGGAAATCACCGAGAAGGGCTCGTCATTGGCCAGAACATAGGGCAGCAGCGAGGCATTGGAATCGTGAATGCCGCAACAGACCGGCGTGGCTGCGGACAGGCCGGTGCGCCGGGCGATCCCGGGCAGGATGGGCCCAAGGATTTCCCCGGCCCGGCGGATCGGCGCGAACTTTTTGCGCCAGCCCAGCCTCTCGACCATGGAGGAGAATCTCGCCAGATGCGGATCCCACAAATCGGTGTGACAGCCGAGCGAGGTGACTTCATTGGCGGCAATGCCGGTCAGCCGGAACGCCCAGTATTGCGGATAGGTGACGATCCAGCGGGTGCGGTCGAAAAGCCCCGGCATGGTGGTGAACTGCCAATGCAGTTGAGCGCCCAGATTGAGCCCGGCGGGCAGCCGGGGCGAGCCGGTCTCGGCAAAACCGGGACGGATTGCATCATACTCGTGGGCCAGATCGTCGGGTCCGGCATGCTCGTAATCGAGAATGGGGGCGGCCAGCCCGCCATTACCGTCGAGCAGGGCGCCGCTAGCGCCGTGCGCGGTGATGCTGATCGCGGCGACGCCGTGCGCGGCATGGAACTCAGCAAGGTTGAGCTCGATGAAGTCCCACAATCCATCAACGTTAAAATGCGGATAGGGCGGGCCGGCGACCACGGTGTTGGGGCGGGACTGCACGGCGATTTCGTCAAGATCGTCGCCACCCACCAGCACCATTTTGGCATTGGTCTTGCCAATGTCGATGACCGCGATGTTGCCGCTGGCTGCCATCTCTCAGTCCATCTGGAAGACGGTTTGAAGCGGCACGGCCACCGGCTGGTCGCCCTCCCCGGTCTGCATCAGGTCGGCCATATAAGCCCACCATTCCTGCATGACCGGATCGAGCGGCAGCGCATCCATGCCGTGGCCGGTCTTGCGCCACAGCACTGCGAACAGGATGCCCGTCTCGGCATCGAGATGGATGGAATAGTCCGATATGCCGGCGCGCCTGAGCAGGGCTACAAGCTCGGGCCAGATCTCGTCATGGCGCTTCTTGTATTCCGTTTCACAGCCCGGATTGAGCATCATCTTGAAGGCGTATTTTTCCATGGTCAGACGACCTTGCCGCGGGTTCGAAAATTGGACCACAGGCGCGGCAGGGCGATCACCGAGATCAGCAGAATGCCGATGAAGATCGACATGACGATGCCAGGCACGTTGATCAGGCCAAAGCCGAAAGTGACCATGCCCATCACGAAGGCGGCGATGACGACGCCGGGGATGGTGCCCGACCCGCCCAGGATGCTGACCCCGCCAAGCACGACCATGGTGACAATTTCGAGCTCCCAGCCAAAAGCGATGGACGGCCGTGTCGAGCCAAGCCGGGAGGTCAGGCAGATCGCCGCGATTCCCGCCATCAGGCCGGTCAGCAGGAACAGGATGAACTTGACCCGGCCGACCCGCACGCCGGAAAACCGCGCGGCCAGAGGATTGTTGCCGATGGCGTAGACGGCGCGGCCGAAATCGGTCTTGTGCAGCAAAATGCCGTAGGCAATGGCGAGGACGGCGAACAGCACGAACTCGAAGGTGAACACCCACCAGACATAGCCCTGTCCGAAGAACGAGAACCCGGCGGGATAGCCGCGAAACGCCTGATCGCCGAGCACGATGTAGGATATGCCGCGAAACAGGCTCATCGTGCCGATCGTCGCCACGATCGAGGGCAGCCCCAGGCCCGTGACCAGGAAACCGTTGAAAGCGCCGCACAGCATGCCCACCATGAGGCCGGCCGCGACAAGTTCGGGAACGCCAAAGCCGGATTGCGCCAGATAGCCCATCGCCGTCGAGGTGAGCGCGATGATCGAGGCCACCGACAGATCGATCTCGCCCGAGATGATCAGCAAGGCCATGGCAAAGGCAATCATCGCTTTCTCGGTGAAATTGAACGTGGCATCGGACAGGTTCCAGGGGTCGAGGAAATAGGGCGAAGAGAGCGCGTTGATGATGAAAATGCCCACCGCCACCGCCAGCAACAATGTCTCCCAGCTCCTGAGATGGCGCTGAAACGGCGAGGTCAGCCGGTCCGGAATGTTCCTGTCGGGCGCGCGCGGGTCGCCTGCCAATACCTGATCGCTCATGCGAGGCGCTCCGCTTGTTTGAGAATGATGCGGCCTTTTTTCCGCTCCGAGCGGGCGTTGAAGGCGACGGCGATGATGATCGCCGCTCCGGATATGGCCAATTGCCAGAACGGCGAGATGTCGACCACCGGCAGCGCATTCTTGACGATGCCCAGAAACAGTGCGCCCAGCACCGCTCCGCCAACCGAGCCAATGCCGCCCGCAATGGAGATGCCGCCGATGACACAGGCCGCGACGACTTCCAGCTCAAAGCCGCCGGCGATGTCGACATAGGCCACCGCGTAGCGCGCCACCCACAAATAGCCGCACAATCCGGCGACGGCCCCGGAGATGATGAAGGCGAGACATCTGGTGTAGCCGACATCGATGCCGGTGTAGACAGCGGCATGGGGATTGCCGCCCACGGCAAAGAAGGCGCGGCCCAGCGGCGTGCGGGTGACCAGCACGAAGAAAGCGGCAATAGTGGCGATCGCCAGCCATGAGAGCAGCGACAGGCCGAACACATCATAACGCGGAAACGCCTTGAAGCCGGCCGTCATTTCATGGGCGTTGATCCATTCGCCATTGGAGATCAGGAAAATCAGGCCGCGGAAGATGGTGAGCGTTCCAAGCGTGACCACGATCGGCGGAAGGTCGAGCTTCCAGACCAGCACACCATTGATCGCACCAAGCATCGCGCCAAAGGCGACGGCGATCAGCAGCAGCACTGGCACCGGCACACCCGGCGCCATCATGTTGAGGGTGGCGACCACCATTCCGGTCAGGGCCAGATTGGAGGCGACCGACAGGTCGATGCAGCGCGAGACGATGACAACCATCTGGCCAAGCGCCAGCATGATCAGGATCGAGGTGTCGTTGAAGACGTTGATCAGGTTGGATGGCGCGGCGAAATCGCTGTAGCGGGTGGAGATCAGGCCGATCAGCACCAGGATGGCGGCGGCAAGAATGGCTTCACGGGATTTCAGCAGCTGTATCATGCGCCCGCTCCCAGTCCGGCGGCGGCGCGCACCAGCACTTCGGCGCTGATACCGGACCGCTCGAATTCGCCGGCGATGCGGCCGTCGCGCATGACGATGACCCGGTCGGACATGCCCATGATTTCGGGAAGCTCGGAAGACACCATGATCACCGCCAGGCCCCTGGCCGCGAGCTCGGTCATGAATTCGTGCACCGCGGCCTTGGAGCCGATGTCGATGCCCTTGGTCGGTTCATCGAGAATGATCACGCGCGGTTGTGTCGCCAGCCATTTGGCGATCACCACCTTCTGCTGGTTGCCGCCCGACAAATTGCCGATGTCCTGATCCAGCGAGGCGGCGCGCAGATCGAGCCGCGAGGTGTAGTCGCGGGTCAGTTTGAACTCCTCGGCAAGCTGCAGGAACCCTCGCCGCGAGGTCCGGCGCAGGGACGGCAGCGTGACGTTCTGGAAGATGGGAAGCCCGATCACCGCGCCCTGCTTGCCGCGATCTTCCGGCACATAGACAATGCCGCTTTCAATCGCTTCGGCGGGACTGCGGATGACCCGCACTTCGCCGGCAATCCGGATCGCCCCCTTGGATGGCCGGGTTATGCCGAACAGCGACTGCATGAACTCGCTGCGCCCTGCCCCGACCAGGCCGTAGAATCCGAGAATCTCGCCCTGCCTGAGCCTGAAGCCGATATCCTCGAACTCGGTCGGATGACAATAGCCCGCCACCGACAGGATCTCCTCGCCGAGAGGCACCTCGCGTTTGGGGAATATCTGGCCCACCGGGCGGCCGACCATCATCCGCACCAGTTCGTCTTCTGAGACATCGGTGATCAGGCCGTCGCTGACCAGTTCGCCGTCGCGGAAAACCGTGTAGCGGTCGGCGATGCGGAAGATCTCATCGAATTTGTGACTGATGAACAGGATCGCCTTGCCGTCCGCCTTTAGCCGTTCAACCAGCTCATAGAGCTCGGTGATTTCCTTGTGCGACAGCGCGGCGGTCGGTTCATCCATGATGACGACGCGGGCTTCAATCGACAGCGCCCGGGCGATTGCGACCATGTGTTTGTTGGCGATGCCGAGATCGCGCAAGCGGACGTCGGGGTCGATGTCAGCGCCAACCCGCTGCAACAGCGCCCGCGCCTGGCTGCGCAGCTTTTTCCTGTCGATCAGGCCGAACCGGGTGCGCGGTTCGTGGCCGATGAAGATGTTCTCGCCGACCGGAAGATCATCAAACAGCACCGTTTCCTGGTGGATGGCGGTGACGCCCGCGGCTGAGGCCGCATGGGCGTCGTGGAAATGCACCGGTTCGCCATCGATCGAAATGGCGCCGCCATCGGGCTGGTAAATGCCGGTGAGGATCTTGACGATGGTCGATTTGCCTGCGCCGTTTTCGCCCACCAGCGCGGTCACCTGACCGGGATACAGATCGAGCGCCACCTCCGACAGCGCCTTGACGCCGGGAAAGGTCTTGGAAACGCCGCGCAAGGACAGCAATGGCCGCAGGGTGGATCGGGCAGACGCACCTCGATCCTGAACCTGGGCGCTACTCGTATCCGCCAACATGTTCGCTGCCCCCGGAAAAATGAGTGGCAACGCCCGAAGGCGTTGCCGGTTGCGCTTCAAGTCTTCCTAGAAGATGTCCTTGAAGGCTTCGATGTTGGAGGCATCATAGACAAACGGATCGGCCATTGCGCCTTCCGTGTCCTCATTGAGCGTCAGCGAGCCCATGCGGCCCATCGGGATTTCAGCGCCCGGCGTGGCCTCGGCGCCATTGATCAGCGAATAGGCCAGCATGGTTGCGGAATAGCCCAGATCGATCGGATTCCAGATCGCGAAGGATTTCGAAGCGCCCGAGGCGATGTGGCCGGCCATTTCGGAGGGAAGTCCAAGCCCGGTGACATTGATTTCTCCGGCCTTGCCGGCGTCGGACACGGCCTGGGCCGCGGCGACAATGCCGACCGATGTCGGCGCGATGATCGCCTTGAGGTTCGGATGCGCCTTCATCAGGCCCTGGGCTTCGGTGTAGGACTTGTCGGCCTTGTCGTCGCCGTAAACCGTCGCCACCACATTGATGCCGGGATAGTTGCCCATCACCTTGTTCATTTCCTCAATCCAGGTGTTCTGGTTTGTGGAGGTGGTGGTCGCCGACAGAACCGCCACGTCGCCGCCATCGGGCAGGTTGTCGGCGGCCAGCTTGATGATCATGTTGCCGATCAGCGGATTGGACGACGGGTTGAGGTGCAGTTGCCGGCCTTCCTTGGCCACGCCGCTGTCCCAGCTGATGACCTTGATGCCGCGGTCCATCGCCTTTTTCAGCGTCGGCACCAGGGCGTCGGTGTCATTGGCGGAGACCGCGATGGCATCGACCTTCTGGGCGATCAGCGAATTGATCACTTCGATCTGGCCCTCGGCGGTGGTGTCGGTCGGACCGGTGTAGATGATCTCGACATCGCCCAGTTCCTTGGCCGCTTCCTCGGCGCCCTTGGCGGCAGCCTCGAAGAAGCCGATGCCAAGCGCCTTGACCACCAGTGCGATGCGTTTGGTCTCCGCCTGAGCTGCCGCCGTTGAGGCAAGAATGGCCACGCCGATCGTTGCCGCAGTCACAAATTTCTTCAAAATTCCCATTTCGTTTTCCTCCCTTGGTGTGACGTCCATAATTTCACGGGGCGCTTATGACGCGTCCGACGAAACTTCCTCCTGCACTGAACTGTTTTTGGCGATGATGAGTTTCACTCCGGCCAGCTCGAGCATTTTCACCGAGTGCTCCTCAATGCCGTCATCGGTGATCACGGTTGAAACCCGATCGAGGCCGCACAAGATCAGGCTTGAGCGTTTTTTGAACTTGGAGCTGTCGGCGAGCACAATCAGTTCATCGGCCTGATTGATCAGTTTCTGCTCCGCCTGGATCAGCAGCGGGTCTGCCTCCAGCAATCCCAACGGGCCGATGCCATGGGCGCCCATGAACATTTTCTGGGCGTAGAAATTCCGGGTGACGTCATTGTCGAACGGGCTCAAAATGATGTTCTGCTCGCGATAGATCGTGCCGCCGGAAACGGTCACCGTGTTCTTCGACTGCTTGAGCAAATGCTCGGCGATCGGAAACGAATTGGTGAAGACCTGCATGCGCTTGGCCGCCAGCGGATGCACCATCTGGAAGGTCGTCGTGCCGCCATTGATGATGATCGAGTCACCGTCATTGCACAGCTCGACCGCGGCCAGCGCGATGGCGCGCTTCTTGGCGACATTGATGGTCTCGTTGACCGAGAATGTGCGGCCCGCGAGGCCGACGAACTGCGGCGGGTTGATCGATTCAGCGCCACCGCGCACCCGGCGAAGCTTGTGCTGGACATGCAAGGTGGCGATGTCGCGGCGAATGGTTGCTTCGGAGGAATCGGTCAGCGCCACCATTTCAGCAACCGTGACGACCGGCTTTTCCTGAATGACGGATAGAATGATCCTGTGGCGCTCGCTCTCGTGCATGCTGTCCTCCTGACCGAAGATTTCCACCGAATTCGATCTCTGTCAATCAAAAACAATCACACTCAATCATATTGCATTGCACAATGATCGTTTTTGACGGTTTATGATTGACAACGGCGCGGCAACGGGTGTTGATTGATGGGAAATACGGCGCGCCGGTGATGACCCGGCGATGGGAGGATTGCATGTTGGAAAGAACCGAGGCCGGACGCCTGGCCAACCGTTGGGATTCCAAAACCGCTGAACCTATGAGCGAAGCCGAGCTCTTGCTCTACCGCTCCAACCTGCTGGGTGCCGACAAGCGCGTCACCAATTATGGCGGCGGCAACACCTCGGCCAAGGTCATGCAGAAGGACCCGCTGACCGGCGAAATGGTCGAGGTGCTCTGGGTCAAGGGCTCGGGCGGCGATGTCGGAACCATCAAGATGGATGGCTTCGCCACGCTCTACATGGACAAGCTCAACGCGCTCAAGCATCTCTATCGCGGCGTCGACTTCGAAGATGAGATGGTCGGCTACCTGCCGCACTGCACCTTCAACCTGAACACACGGGCGGCCTCGATCGATACGCCGTTGCATGCCTATGTGCCGCAAAAGCATGTCGATCACATGCATCCCGACGCCATCATCGCCATCGCCGCATCGGAAAACAGCCGCGAGCTGACCCGGCAGATTTTCGGCGATGACATCGGCTGGCTGCCGTGGAAACGGCCCGGCTATGAACTCGGCCTGTGGCTGGAAAAATTCTGCCTTGAGAATCCCGGCGCCAAGGGCGTCGTGCTCGAAAGCCACGGGCTGTTCACCTGGGCGGACACGGCGGAAGCCTGCTACAGCCTGACCATCGACATCATCAACCAGGCGATCGCCTGGTTCGAGAAAACCACCGCCGGCAAACAGGCCTTTGGCGGACCGGAGCACACTGCCCTGCCCGCCACCGAGCGCCGCCGCATCGCCGCAGCACTGATGCCGCGCATTCGCGGCATGGTCTCCGGCAACGCCCGCATGGTCGGCCATTTCGAGGATGGCGAAGCGGTTCTCGAATTTGTCTGCAGCCGCGACATGGAAGCGCTGGCAGCGCTTGGCACCAGTTGCCCGGACCATTTCCTGCGCACGAAAATCCGCCCGCTGGTGGTGGCGTTCGACCCCGGAAAGCCGGACCTGGACGCAACCATCGAAAGCCTGATGAGCAGCGTCGAGGCCTATCGCGACGAGTACGCGGCCTATTACGAGCGCTGCCGCCGCGACGACAGTCCCGCCATCCGGGATCCCAACGCCATCGTCTATCTGGTGCCCGGCGTCGGCATGATCACCTTCGCCAAGGACAAGGCGACGGCGCGCATTTCGGCCGAGTTCTACACCAACGCCATCAATGTCATGCGCGGCGCGTCCGGAGTTTCCACCTATTGCGGCCTGCCGGAACAGGAGGCTTTCGACATCGAATACTGGCTGCTCGAGGAAGCCAAGCTGAGCCGGATGCCCAAGCCCAAGAGCCTCGCCGGACGCATCGCCATTGTCACCGGCGGCGCCGGCGGCATCGGCTCGGCCACCGCGCGGCGG
>LADQ01000097.1 GCA_000961635.1 Hoeflea sp. BRH_c9
CCGTGGTCACGCCGCAGCGTCCGGCGCCGCAATCGATCTCGACCAGGCACTCGATCGTGGTTCCATGCCGTGTGGCCGCCTCCGACAGCTCAGCCACATTGGCCACATCGTCGACGCAGCAGGCAATGCGCGCGCCAAGCCTGGGCAGCCGCGCCAGCCGGTCGATCTTGGCCTTGTCGCGGACCTGGTTGGACACCAGCACATCGGTGATGCCGCCGCGCACAAACGCTTCCGCTTCGGAGACTTTCTGGCAGCAGACGCCGATCGAGCCGCCGAGTCGCTCCTGCAATTTCGCCACATCCACGGATTTGTGCATCTTGCCATGCGCCCGCAGGCGCACGCCCATCGCTCTCGCCTGCTCGCCCATCCTGACGATGTTGCGCTCCAGCGCATCGAGATCGAGCACAAGGCAGGGCGTCTGGATATCGGCCTCGCTCATGCCGGGCAGGGCAGGCACGTCATAGCCGACTTCAAGTCCTTCGAATTGAGTTGATGCGTTCATGCGTGTCTCCTCGGCCGGTCCGGTCGTCGCGAGCAAATGGGCAGAGTATGTGCGGCAGGTCAACAATGTTTCCGGTGATTGTGACGCACGGCTTTCGTCTGCATCCGGCGGGCTTCACGGCCGCGGCATTGACCCAGGCGCCATGATCGGGTCAGGTGCGGTGAAAATCCAGACCCGACACCGCGTCCGTGCGGACGCCTGCCGGCGTCATGGCCATCAACCGCCAGGAGAATGACCCGATGAGATGGGCCTTGATCGATTTCCGCCACCCGTTCTTTCGTCCCCTCACAAGGCGGATTGTGATTTTCTGTCTGGTGGCGATCTGGACGATTGTCGAGTTTTTTGGCGGTTCGACCGGTTGGGTCATCTTCTTCGCGGCGCTCACCGCCTATGTCGGCTGGGGATTTTTTCTCTCCGGCCAGGCCGATGAACCGCTTGATGGCGGCAGCGAAACCGCCCAGGCGCCATCGCCAAAGGACGGCGAATAGCAAACGTAAAGGCCGGATGACCTCCATCCGCGCGGCAGTGAAGTCATTCCGCGCGCTGCCTGTGGCTCTTGCCCCGGGAATTCATGGCGGCGAATTCGTGGTGGGGGGCTTGCGGCGGCGATTGCACCGGCTTATACAGCAGCCGCTGGTCACGGAGTGTAGCGCAGCCTGGTAGCGCACGTCGTTCGGGACGACGGGGTCGGAGGTTCGAATCCTCTCACTCCGACCAGTCTTTCTCATTGATATAATTGATGTTTTCCGGTTCTCGTCGTATCGGGCATATTGCCTTTGCCCGCACAGCCGCCGCTATGAGGGGATTATGCCGGCTGCGCGGGAGACCCGTTCATGTTGCGGGTTGACATCTGATCGCGATATCCGCGGCATCGTCTTGCCTGGAGTCCACATCCACAATCTGGAAGCCATCGCTCACCCTGACGATGGCGTCCGCCCGTTTCCACAGCCACGGCAAGAGCTTTTGGCCGAGCCCCGGGGCGTCCGAAAGCGTGACCTTGCCGTTTCTTGCGGTGGGCGGCGCGGTCACCAGTTCCCTGTGCCACCCTGCATGCAGTCCCCATGTCGAAACCTGTTTTGAGCGGTCCAAGGAATTCGCGTGAGCGCGCAATTCGTCAGACAGATTCCCGCTCGACGATCGAGCACTCGACCTTCAACTGATCGTGGCTGCTCTTCAGCCCGCCGGCGATGTCGTGGATCATTTCCACGGCCATCGCACCCATCTGGAACAGCGGAAGATGCAGGGTTGTCAGGGGAGGACGAATGAACTGGGCGATGTCGCGATTGTCAAATCCGATGACTGACACATCCTTGGGAATGGATTTGCCCCTTTCCTTCAGCGCCTCGATGCATCCCAGCGCCATCAGGTCGTTGGCGCAGAATATGGCGTCCGGCGGGTTCGGAAGGTCCATCAGCACATGGGTTTCGGAATAGCCCGACGACGGTTCCCAGTTGCCGTAGCGCACCAGTTCGGGATCGAAGGTGAAGTCGTTGCTCGCCAGCGCCTGCTTGTAGCCGCGCAACCGGTCGCGCGGATTGTCCAGCCCATCCTGGCCATTGATCAGGCCGATGCGGCGGCGGCCAGCCTGGATCAACCGTTCCGTCGCCGCGCGGCCGCCTGCTACATCACCCGGCAGAATGGATGGCAGACGCCGGTTCTGGTCGTAGCAATTGACCAGCACCGACGGCAGCTTGAAGAGGGCGGACGGGGGATCGATCTTGCGGGTCAGGATGGTGCCGAAAATGTAGCCGAGCAGCGGTTGCCGCTGGCACAGCGAAAACACATCCTCGTTCGGATCCTCGCCGGAGCGGAAAATCCCGAGCGTGACGATAACGCCCAGTTCCAGCGCCTTCTCGCGTGCGCCTTCGAAGGCCAGGGCCATCCAGGGATCCGTCGTCAACTCGTCGGTGAGGAATGCGATGACCCTGCTGTCGGAGGGATCGACGGCGGTCGACCTGTTGGGAAGCCGGTAGCCAAGCTCATTGACTGCATCCATCACCTTCTTGCGTGTTGCCTCGCTGAACCGGGCCCCCGAACTTCCATTGAGGATCAGGGACACGGTTGCTTGCGACACGCCCGCCCGCGCGGCGACATCCATCATTGTCGGTTTCAAGGCATTCTCCATGATGCGTGCCATGGCGCCCCCAAATTCACGTCAACCTATGTTCGGAAATTCCGGAATCGGTCGAATGCCACAGCAACGATGATGAAGGTACCTATGAACATTCCCTGCCAGAAAGTCGAGATGCCGAGCAGGATGAGGGAGTTGCGAATGACCTCTATCAACAGCGCGCCGACGACCGCGCCCAGCGCCGTCCCCTCGCCACCGGCAAGATTGGCGCCGCCGATGACGGCTGCGGCAATGACCGTGAGCTCCATTGCCTGACCGAGACTGGTGGTGACGCTGCCGAGCCAGCCGGCCATCAATATGCCCGCCAGCCCTGCCGTGAAGGCCGAGAACATGTAGATGCTGACCTTGAGCCGCTTGACCGGAATGCCGGTCAGCACCGCCGCGTTCTCGTTGCTGCCGATGGCGAAAAGATGCTGACCCCAGCGTGTCCACTTGAACGCCAGCGACATCACAATGGTCAGCATGGTCAGAACATAAAGCGGATGCGGAAGGCCGAAGGTGGAGCCGCCGCCGACCCAGAGCAGGATGTCGTGGTCCGGCCCGAACTGCCAGATCATCTTGTTGTCCGACAGCACCATGGCGAGTGACCGGGTCGCGGACAACGTGCCCAGTGTGACGACAAAGGCCGGCATGCCCGCATAGGCGATGAGAACCCCGTTGAGTAGCCCGACCAGGAGGACCGCGCCCAAGGCCAAAAGGGCGGAGAACCAGAACGGCAGCCCACTGGCCATGGCGACGCTGATCACCATGGCGCTCAGCACCACCGACGAGCCGACCGAGAGATCAATGCCGCCTGAGGCAATAACCGCTGTCATGCCGATGGCGATGATGGCGACGAAGGCGAAATTGCGGGCGACATTGAACAGGTTTCTCTCGCTCGCAAACGTGTCGGTCAATAGCGTCAGCGCCAGGCATGCGAGGATCGCCGCGGCCAAAACCCAGAAGACCTGAAGATTCCTGATGCGGGAAAACCAGCTTTGGTGTTGGCTCCTGCCGATGATGTCATCGAGTGTGGTCATTGTGGTGTCCTTGTTAGGCGGCGTCGATGGCGCCGGTGATGAGCCCGGTCACTTCCTCGGGTGACGAATTGGCGGCCGCCTTGCGGCTGACCAGTTCGCCGCGGCGCAAAACGGCGATCCTGTCCGACACGCTGAAAATATCGGGCATCCGGTGGCTGATGAGGATGACGCTGATGCCGCGGTCCCTGAGCCTCCGGATCAGATCGAGCACTTCGGCGACCTGGCGCACCGAAATGGCGGCCGTGGGCTCATCCATGATGACGATCTTGGGTTCGGACAGCAGCGTGCGCGCGATGGCGACCGCCTGACGCTGGCCTCCGGACATTTTGCGCACCTGGTCGCGTGGCCTGGTTTCCGACTTGAGCAGCTTGAACAGTTCGGCGGAGACCGTGTTCATGCGCTTGTAGTCGATATATTTGAGCGGGCCGAGGCTGCGCATCGGCTCCCTTCCGAGAAACACGTTGGAAGCCGCCGACAAATTATCGGCGAGCGCCAGGTCCTGATAGACCATCTCGATGCCTTCGCGCTGAGCGTCGATCGGCTTGTGGAAGTGGACCTCTTTCCCATCGATCCTGATCTCGCCGGCCGATGGCCTGAAATTGCCGGCGATGATTTTGACCAGGGTGGATTTGCCTGCGCCGTTGTCTCCCATCAGGCCAAGCACTTCTCCCGGTTCAATCGACAACGACACGTCGGAGAGCGCCTGAATCGCCCCGAAATTCTTTGACAGTCCTGAAATCACCAGCCGCGACATTATCCCTCCTCGCAGTGTTCACCCCATGGGTGCGCCTTCAATAAGCCGCTCCCAGAGCCTCCTGAGCACAATCTATCATACTATATCACTAATAGCTTGACTTAATATTATTAGTAAACAATGCTTGGAAAATTAATAGATGAGGCCTGGAGGATTGAATGAGGCTGCTGGTGACCGGCGCTGCAGGAAAGGTCGGACGGGTTTTCATTCCCGCGTTTCTCGCCGATTCCCGTTTTGCCGATTGGGATGTTGTTGCGCTTTGCCACAACAGGGTGGTGGAACCGGCTGATCGGTTGACAATCGTCAGGGGGTCCCTCTCCGACGAGGCTGTTGTTGCTGAAGCCATGGCTGGCGTGACGCATGTGTTGCATCTGGCGGCGGTCAAGGAATCGCCGGAACTGGTCTTCGACGTCGCGCTGAAGGGGCTCTTTCTTCTTCTGGAGGAATTCCGCCGGTCACTCGATGCACGGCAGTTCATCCTGCTCAGCGGCGATTGCGTGGTTGGCCATGTCTTTCATGCCTATGACGAGCCGATCACCGAGGCTTCCGCGCGCAAGGCCTATCCCGGCTGCTATGCGCTGACCAAGGTTCTGGAAGAGACGATGCTGGAGCAATATGGCATCCAGTATGGCGTCAGCTGGTCGACGCTGCGCGCGCCGTGGATCATGGAAAAGGATGATTTTCGCTTCGCGCTGGATCTCGGCGACGCGCAGTTCGGCGGCCCTCCCTGGGCGGAAATTGTCGATGAGATCTCGCTTCGCCACTACCGCAACGGGCGCCATGTGCCGGTGCTGCGAGATGCCAGGGGCAATTTTCTGAAGCGGAATTTCGTCCATGTCGACGATCTGGTTGCGGCCATCCTGGCGACCGTCGGCAATCCGCGCGCGCACGGACAGCTTTTCAACATAGCGATGGATCAGCCGGTCGATTACGGCGCTGTCGGCGAGATGCTCAGAGCCAGCAACGACCTGGAGCCGATCGAGATCGACACCCCGTTTCACAGCAACTGGCTCGACAATTCGAAGGCGCGAATGGTGCTTGGATGGGCTCCCGAGGTCGGGCTTGAGCAACTGGTGGATCGCGCATGGCGATACGAACGCGAGGAGAATGACCCGCGCGTCGTTTGGTATCCCGGCTAAGGCAGGAGGTCTGGCCGGTTCAAGTGGAGGAGAGAGCATTATGAAAATGAAACTATTGGCCATGACGGCCCTGTCACTCACGGTACTGGCTGCGGGTTCCGCCGCTGCGCAGGAAAAGAAGACCCTGGCGATTGTCGTCAAGGGATTGGACAATCCCTTCTTCGAGCAGATCAATCTCGGCTGCCAGAAGTGGATGTCGGAGAATGCCGACAGCGAGTATGAATGTCTCTACACCGGTCCCGCATCGTCCGCGGACGAGGCCGGCGAAGTGCAGATCGTTGATGATCTGCTGACCCGCGGCGTTGCGGCCATCGCCATCTCGCCGTCAAACGCGCCTGCCATGGCAAACCGCATCCGGGACATCGCGCCGACCGTGCCGGTGATGACGCTGGACGCGGATTTCCTCGAACAGGACCGCGATCTGCGCAAGACCTATCTCGGGACCGACAACTATCTGATGGGCGTGAAGATGGCTGAACAGGCCAGCGCGCTCAAGCCCGATGGCGGCACGGTCTGCCTGCAGCTCGGCAATGTCGCCGCCGACAACATCAATGCCCGGGCGCAGGGTTTCCGCGACACGATTGCGGGTGAAATGAAAGTCGACCGCCTGACCGGCCAGAAAGGCTGGTCGGAGATTGACGGGTGCCCGGTTTTCACCAACGACCAGGCCGATCTTGCCAACCAGCAGATGTCGGATGTGTTCACGGCAAATCCGGACCTTGACGCCTTCATCCTGGTCGGCGGTTGGGCGCAGTTTGCCCCGCAGGCCTATGCCCAGGTGACCGACCAGGTGATGGACAAGCTCAAGAGCAAGGATCTGGTCATCATCGCCGGCGACACCCTGCCGCCGCAGACGCAAGCCTTCCGCGATGGCCGCAGCCATTCCCAGGTCGGCCAGCGTCCGTTCGAAATGGGCTACCGCGCGCCGGATGTCATGATCCAGTTGATCAACGGCGAGACCGTCGAGGATCCGTTGTTCACCGGCCTGGATGTCTGCAACCTGGAAGATCCCGGCTTCTGCGCCGCGAATTAACGTTCCCGAGGGCGATGGGGTTGGCTTGCAAGAGCCGCCCCGTCGTTTCGTCCCGCATCATGCAAAATTGGTAATAATATTACTAAACACAGCCTGTTGAACTATGTGTCAATCGCGGCCTTGGAGGAAAGAGGGGCTGCAGGGAGGAAGAAAATGAACAATCTCAAGTCGATAATTGTTGCTGCGAGCGTCGTGTTCACGGCAACCGCGGCAGCTGCGCAGGAGAAGCCTGCGCTTGCCTTCGTCGTCAACGCGGCGTCCGATTTCTGGAAACTGTCTGAGGCCGGGGTGAAAGCGGCCCAGGCCGAGCTTCCGGGCTATGAATTGCAGTTCCGCTACCCGGCCCAGGGCACGGCGGCGCTGCAGAACGCGCTGATGGACGACCTTGTGGCCGCGGGCACCGATGCGATCATGATCTCGTCCGCCGATCCGAAGAACTCGATCGATGCCTTCAACCGCATTGCAGCCCAGGTGCCGCTGTTTACGACCGACAGCGATGCGCCTGACAGCAACCGCATCGCCTATCTCGGCTCTTCAAACACCCTGGCCGGTGTCCAGGCAGGCGAGATCGCGGTCGAAGCGCTGCCGGATGGCGGCAAGTGCATGGGCTTTGTCGGCTTTCTCGGCGCCGACAACGCGGTGGAACGCATTGCCGGTTTCCGCCAGGCCGTCGAAGGCAAGGGCATAGAACTGGTTGACGTGCGCGGCGACGATGTCGATTTCGCCCGGGCGCGCTCCAATGTCGATGATGTGCTGGCCGCCAGCCCCGATATCAATTGCATGGTCGGGTTCTATTCCTACAACCCGCCCAAGATTTATGAAGCCCTGCAGGCCGCCGGCAAGCTGGGCGAGATCACCGTGATTGCCTTTGACGAGGATCCGATCACGCTCGGCGCCGTTCGCGAAGGCAGCTTCGCCGGCACCGTGGTGCAGGATCCCTATCAGTGGGGTTATCAGGGCATGAAACTGATGGCTGCCTATCTGGAAGGCGACAAGTCGCAGATTCCGGCGGACGGCCTGATCATTGTCCCGACCAAGATCATCAACAAGGGCAATGTCGATACCTTCGAGGCGGAACTGAAAGCCCGCGTCGGGGGATAAAGCGGGTCATCCTCCCGCTTTGCCAAGGCTGCACGAGCCCTCGGGCTCGTGCAGTTTTCTCATGGATCGTCTCACACAGGGAACCCCATGCCTGAAGTCAGAGACAAACAGATATCGCTTGGACTTTCCGGAATCACGAAAGTCTACCCCGGTGCAATTGCCCTCAACAAGGTCTCTCTTGATATACGCAGTGGTGAAGTGGTTGGCCTGATTGGGGAAAACGGCGCGGGCAAATCGACCCTGATGAAAATTCTGGGCGGCGCCATCGCGCCCGACGAAGGGCGTATTGTCATCGATGGCGACGTGGTGACTGCGCTGACTCCCGCCCGCGCGGGCAAGCTTGGAATATCTTTTGTCCACCAGGAACTTAACCCCTTCTCCAACTTGGATGTGACGGCAAATGTTCTTCTTGGGCGGGAGATTCGCAAGGGCATTCTGGGGTTTCTTGATCGTGCATCCATGGAGAACAAGGTTCGGCCAATCCTCGACCTTCTGGGGACGCGCTTCGGGCCGAAAGATCCTGTCTCCGAACTATCCCTCGCTGATCAGCAATTGCTCGAGATCGCGCGCGCGCTGTCGATCAATGTTCGTCTGCTGATCCTCGATGAGCCCACATCCAGCCTGACCATCTCGGAAACCAGGAGACTGTTGGAGGTCATTCGCAAATTGCGCGACGATGGGGTGGCGGTGCTATTCATAACCCACCGGCTGGCGGAAATCGTCGAGGTGGCGGACCGCGTGGTGGCGCTGCGTGACGGCCGCAATGCGGGCGAATTGTCCCGGAACCAGATCGACAAGGACACAATGGTCCGGATGATGATCGGGCGCGATGTCAGCAAGTTCTACGAGAAAGCCAATCATGCGCCGGGCAGGCCGGTGCTGGAAATCAAGGCGCTGCGCACCAGGGCCTATCCGCATCAGACCGTGGATCTCTGCCTGCGCGCCGGAGAGATTACCTGCCTGGCCGGGCTTGTCGGCGCCGGACGGACCGAACTGGCGCGCGCCATATTCGGCATTGACCGGGTGGAGGGCGGCAGCATGGAGATGGACGGCAAGGCGCTTGCCGGCGACTCTGTCCCGGACGCGATTGCCGCCGGCATTTGCCTGGTTCCTGAGGACCGCAAGGCTGAGGGCCTGTTTCTCGATTTCGAGATCATGGAGAACATTGCAATGCCGAGCCACGCGGCGCTGGCCAGGCGGGGATTTGTCGATCTCGACGCGGTGACCAGACTGGCCGAGGCTTCGAGAAAGAAGCTGCAGATCAAGGCGTCGGGTCTCAACCGAGCGGTGGCGGAACTCTCGGGCGGGAACCAGCAGAAGGTGGTTCTGGCCAAATGGCTGGCGATGAATCCGAAGCTGATCATCATGGACGAGCCGACGCGCGGCATCGATGTCGGCGCCAAGGCGGAGGTCTATCACCTGATGCAGGAACTGGCGGGGCAGGGGGTGGCGCTGTTGGTGATCTCGTCGGACATGGAAGAGGTGATCGGCGTCTCCGACCGGGTTGCCGTGATGTGCCGTGGCCGGATCAGCGGAATCCTGAGCCGGGCCGAATTGACCGAGGAAAGCATTCTCCGGCTTGCCGTGGGATAGAAGGATTGCACGATGCTGAAAAAAGACATTGGCCTTGCCACGCTCGTGGTCACAGTCGGCGCAATCGTCGCCATGGTCAATCCGCGCTTTCTGTCGCCGATCAATCTTGCCAACACGGCAAATCTGATCGGCCTGTTCGGGCTGTTTTCTATCGCCGAGGCCTTCGTCATCGTCACCGCCGGCATTGAACTGTCGATTGGGTCGGTGATCGCGCTGCTCGGCGTCATCTTCGTCGATCTGATCGCCAGTTTCGGCGTGCCCTGGCCGATGGCGCTGGCGGTCGTGCTGGCGCTTTCAATCTTCATTGGTCTCTTGCACGGCTGGCTGATCACCCGCCTGAAGCTGCAGCCCTTCGTCGTCACGCTGTGCGGCCTGCTGATCTATCGCGGCGTTGCGCGGTTTTACACCAAGGACGGCACCGCCGGCTTCACCTTTGGATCCGATTTCCCGATGCTGGACTTCCTTGTATCGGGGCGCACCGCCGGCGTGCCGCATTCCGTGGTCGCCTTTGGCCTGGTGGCGATAGTCGCCTGGTTTTTGCTGCATCGCACCGTTTTCGGCCGGCATCTGTTCGCGGTCGGCAAGAATGTCGAAGCCGCGCGCTATTCCGGGATCAACACAGATCGCGTCATCATCCAGGCCTATGTGCTCTGCGCCTTTCTCACCGGCATTTCGGCGGTGTTCTTCGCCATGTACACCCGCTCGGTCCAGCCATCCTCGCACGGCAATTTCTACGAGCTCTACGGCATCGCCGCCGCGGTGCTGGGCGGCTTTTCCCTGCGCGGCGGCGAAGGCTCGATTGTCGGCGTTGTGCTGGGGGTGATCCTGCTGCAGATACTGCAAAACCTGGTCAACCTCCTGGGCATCCCGTCTTCGCTCAATTTCGCCGTGATGGGCAGCGTTATCCTGGCCGGCGTCATCGCGGACACGCAGTTTTCCCGCTACCGCGAGGTCCGCCGCCAGCAAATAGCAATGTCGGCGCTTCAAGACAGCGAACATCGCTGAATGGATTTTACACAGGAATAGAAGTCGCCGCCGAATAAGGACCCGCACTGATCCCACACAACGCTTTGTATCCCTTGTTTATTGGTCCATTTGAAGTTGTGGTCTACGCGCCATTGTCCTTTGTTCCGGCGGGCGCCGTCTCGTTTATCATCGACTGGAACAGCGTCAGCCGCGCTGATTTGAGATGCGCCCGGCAGGCCGCATCCACTGTCGCCTCGTCCCCTGACCGCAACGCCTCGATATAGCGCAAATGCTCGACAATGGCCGTGCGGTTGCGTTGCTTCTCGCTCTTCTTGTTCCACTGGTAATGGTAGTGAAAGACGAAGGTGATGATGTCGTAGAAATCCTCGATGAAGCGGTTGGGCGCGCCGTGGATAACCAGCCGGTGGAAGCGGTCGTCGAGGTCGGAGAAATCATGAAACCGGGTCTCGATATCAGCGAGCAGCGCATGGTGCTCCTGCTCGATCTGGCCGAGCTTTTTCCAGCACGCCTCCTCGCGCGGCAGGCGGCAGAATGCCAGCGCCGAGCGCAGTTCGAACATCTCGCGGATCTCGAACAGTTCCGAGGCGAAACTCTCCGAAAATCCCTTGAACACCCAGCCGGATCCGGGCCGCCTTTCGACCAGGCCAAAGCGGCTGAAGCGGTTGAGAAATTCACGGATGCCGGTGGTCGAGATGCCGAAACGGCGGGCCATCTCCGCCTCGTTGATCGCCGTTCCCGGCTTGGCGTCGCCGCGCAGCATCCACTCCATGAACAGTTTTTCCAACCGGTCGGAAGCTGACACCGTTTCCACCACAGGATGGTAGAGGCCGCCGCAATCGTGGCTGAGCACGATGCGGCGGCGCGCCTCGAAACGCAGCAATCCGGCTGCGCACAGTTCGTCGATAACCTTGCGGATGGTGGTCCGGCTGGCGCCCAGTTCCGAGGCCAGCACCGTCTCCGAGGGGAGTGCGGCGCCGACCGGGTGATCCTGGATCAGATCCAGCATCTGGTTGAAGGTGCGCTTGTAGACAGTGTCGCTTTTCATTGCCTGTCCCTGCTGTGGATCTGGTTCTTTCTTCTGTTATTTATCCATAAAAAACAAGTTGACGCTGAACGTCAATCCTTGTTTTTTATGGATAAGAGACATCGAGATGCGGCGATCCGTAAAGTCCGGAGGAGTGATGCACGCCAAGACGCCTACCACGCCGAAGACGGGGATCGCCGTTAGCCAGGAACGGGGAGCGTCCTCCACCGCGGTCCGAACGAGCTTGAAGCTGCTCGGCGCCGGGCCGGTTGTGATCCTGGTCGCGCTCATCATCCTGCTCGGTTTCCTGTCACCCTATTTCTTCACCGGGCGAAATCTCGGCAACATCCTGTCGCAGACGGCAGTGATCGCGCTGGTCGCCATGGGCCAGCACATCGTCATCCTGACCCGCGGCATCGACCTGTCGGTCGGCTCCAATCTGGCGCTCGCCTCGGTGGTGGGCGCGCTGGTGTTCAAGAGCACCGATTCCACCGTGCTGGTGGTGGTGGCGATGATTGCGAGCGGCGGGCTGGTCGGCGCCATCAACGGCCTGGTCTATGTCTATGGCCGCCTGCCACACCCTTTCATCATCACGCTGGCGACGCTGAGCATCGCCAAGGGCACGGCGCTCGAACTCTCCGACGGCCGCGCCATTCAGGGCATGCCGGACTTCGTCCGCGCCATCGGCGGCGGCTCCATCCACGGGGTCCCGGGATCGCTGTTCGTGGTTGCCGGCGTGGCGCTGCTGTTCGCCGTCATGGCCAAGACCATGGTCTGGGGACGCTGGCTCTATGCCGTTGGCGGCAAGCCGGAAGCGGCGCTGCAGATGGGCATCCCGGTCAAGCGTGTGCTGATCTCCGCCTATGTGATTTCAGGCCTTTGCGCCGGACTGGGGGCGCTGCTGCTCGCCGGACGCACCGATGCGGGCTCGCCCTTGTTCGGCAATCTGCTCGAACTCGACACCATCGCGGCCGTCATCATCGGCGGCGCCAGCTTTCTCGGCGGCCGTGGCCATATCGGCCATGCGTTGGTCGGCGCCATCATGATCGGCGTCATCCGCAACGCGCTCAACCTGCTCAATGTCGACATCTTCTTCCAGCTCATCGTCATCGGCGTGGTCATCGTCATCGCCGTGGAGGCGGATGTGCTGCGCAACCATCTCGAGGGTCGCATGCGCGTGCTGCAGGCGGCGGGCCAGACATGACCAAATCTTTCGCCGTTTCCCGATCCACCGATACCGTGCTCGACGTCCGCAACGCCACCAAGCGCTTCGGCCCGGTGCTGGCGCTCGACAATGTCTCGATCCAGGCCCATCGCGGCCAGGTGCTGGCGCTCTTGGGCGACAATGGCGCCGGCAAGTCGACGCTGATCAAATGCATCAGCGGTGTCCACCAGATTGACAGCGGAATGATCCAGCTCGACGGCAAGCCGACACTGATGAGATCCCCGGGCAGCGCCCGCGAAGCCGGCATCGAGACCGTCTACCAGGACCTGGCGCTGTTCGACAATCTGACCCCGGCGCAGAATTTCTACGCCGGGCGCGAGATCTCCTTTCCGTCCTGGCTGCCGCCGGGCCTGCGCTTCATGCGGCGGAGCGAGATGGAATCGGTCACCAATGACGTACTGGAACGGTTGAAGGTGACGCTGCCCGGCGCCGGCGCCACGGTGGCGCTGATGTCGGGCGGGCAAAGGCAGGCGGTGGCGGTGGCCCGCGCCTCTGTGTTCGCGCGCAAGCTGGTGATCCTCGACGAGCCCACAGCGGCGCTGGGCCTGCGTGAATCCCGCAAGGTGCTCGACCTGATCGCGCAACTGCGGGACGAGGGCAACGCCGTCATCCTGATCACCCACAACATGGAACATGTCACCGAGCTTGCGAGTCTGGCCGTGGTTTTGCGGCAGGGGCGCAAGGTCGGCGAACTGATACCGACAAAGGCCAACCAGCACGATCTGATTTCGATGATCGTCGGCGGCTGAGGCGGGAGGAGGTCGCGGTCCGGACTGGTCCGGGGCGCACAATCGGAGCCGGTGCGAAAACCGGCCGCAAAATCTGGAGGAGTGAAAATGCTGAGATACTTCAAGCTGCTGGGAGGACTGGCGATGGCGGGGGCGTTGAGTTTCCCGGCCGTCGCCGCCGATCCGGTGAAGATCGGTTTCATCACAAAATTCCCGGTCGAGTTCTTTTCCACCATGGAAAACGCCGCCAAGGCCTATGCCGCGGCAAACCCTGAAGTGGAGATCGTCTACGGCCAGGGCCAGTCGGGTACCGACATCGAGGGCCAGATCGCGCTGATCGAATCCATGGTGACGCAAGGCGTCCAGGGGATCGCCCTGACCCCGGTCGATCCATCCGTCGCGCCGGCGCTCGACACGGCGATCGCGGCGGGCGTCAAGATCGTGCTGATGGACAATGACATTCCCGGCTGGACCGGCAAGACGGCGCTGGCCACGACCAACAACTACAATGCCGGCGTGATCGCCGGGACCTATCTCAAGAGCGTGCTCAAGGACGGCGACAAGCTCGGCATCCTGGAAGGGGTTCCCGGCGTGCCGGCGCTCGATGACCGGGTCACCGGCATGCTCAAGGGGCTTGAAGGCGTTGCCGTCGAGGTGGTCGGCCGCGGCGGCACCAACTGCACCCAGGAACTGGGCGTCACGGTGGCCGAGGACATACTGACCGCCAATCCGGACATCAAGGCGATCTATGCCGCCTGCGGCCCTCCCGCGGTCGGCGCAACCCAGGCGATCCAGAATGCCGGAATCGCCAATGACGCTATCGTCATGGTCGGCTTCGACGCCTGCTGCGGCGAACTCGACAAGATCGTCTCCGGCCAGGAAGACGCCACGGTGGCGCAGTTCCCGGCCAAGATGGGCGAACTCGGGGTGGATGCGCTGGTCAAGGCGATCCGCGGCGAAAGCGTCGAGGCGCTGGTCGACACCGGCGCAGGCCTGGTGACGGCGGACAACGTCAAGGACTACATGTAACGACAGCAAAGGCGGGCCGGCAGATCAACCGCCGGCCCGCCTTGACGGGATCTTGCGCAGCACGCTATCCCGACATGCCCCTCAGACTGAATTGCCTCTACAGCAGGAAGCGACCCTTGATGGCTTTGATGAACAGCGTCGTGTGCCCACGGCCCGGCGAGCTTGAACTTCGCCAGATTGCACGGCCGGTACGCGGCGACGCCGAGGTCCGCGTCAGAATTCGCCGGGTCGGCATCTGCGGCACCGATTTCCACATTTTCGAGGGCAGCCACCCCTATCTCGCCTACCCCCGGATCATGGGTCATGAGCTGGCGGCCGAGGTGATCGAGACGCCGCCGGGCAGCGCCTTCACCCCGGGCCAGCATGTGATCATCAACCCCTATCTTTCCTGCGGCGCCTGCCGGGCCTGCCGGGCGGGCAAACCCAATTGCTGCACGGCCATCGCCGTCCTCGGCGTGCATCGCGATGGCGGCATGTGCGAGGAAATCTGCGTGCCTGAAGCCAACCTGCTGCCCTCAAACGGCCTGTCGCTCGACGCCTGCGCCACGGTCGAGTTCCTGGCCATCGGCGCCCATGCGGTTCGCCGCGGCGAGATCGGCCCCCAAGACCGGGTTCTC
>LADQ01000098.1 GCA_000961635.1 Hoeflea sp. BRH_c9
GGCGCGGCGCGTCGGGGTGATCGGCGGCACCGCCCATGAGGCGATGTTGCGTGACTGGTTCGCGGACACCAGGCCGGTCATTTTTTCCCGTCCGGAATGGATGTTCGACGCGCTCAAGGCCGGCACGATTGATGCTGTCTTTGGCGACGGGCTGCAGTTGTCATTCTGGCTTTCAAGCCGGGCCGCCGAGGAGTGCTGCCGGTTTTCTGACGGCCCCTATTTTTCGCAGGCCTATCTTGGCGAAGGGCTGGCCATCGCGGTGACCCCCCGCAACGCAGCCCTGGCGCAGGCCTTTGACCATGCGCTGGCAGCCCTCAACCGCAACGGGCGCTTCACCGAGCTCTATCTGCGCTGGTTCCCCAACGGGCTTTACTGACCGGATTTGGCGCGGGCGCGCGCATCCGGCGCGGAGACGAAAGGCAGGGCGAGCGCCCAGCCGAGATTGGCCGTGCGCTCGTCGCGCCATTCCGTCAGTCCGATCTCGATCCCGGTGTCGCCGCGGCGCGGAACCTTCGTATAGGTCGAAAACATCCGATCCCAGATGGCCAGGTTGAAGCCGTAGTTCGAATCCGTTTCGCGCTGGTCGGTGGAGTGGTGGATGCGGTGCATGTCCGGCGTCACCACCAAGAGCCGCAGGACCCGATCCAGCGGTTTGGGCAGCCGGATGTTGGCGTGATTGAACATCGCCGCGCCGTTGAGCACGATTTCGAAGACCAGCACCGCCACCGGCGGCGCGCCGAGCGCGATGATGATGGCGGCTTTCCACAGCATGGACAGCACGATTTCGAGCGGATGAAACCGCAGCGCCGTGGTCAGATCGAAACCGGTATCGGCGTGATGCATGCGGTGGATGCGCCAAAGCCAGGGCCATTTGTGACTGACTACATGCTCAAGCCAGACCGCGAAATCGAGAATGAAGAAGGCCAGCACGCCGGCGGCCCAGACCGGCAGTCCGATGAGCCCGAACAGGCCAAGCCCTTGCGATTGCGCCCAAAGTGCGGTTCCCACTGCAGCCAGGGGGAATATCACCCGCAGGGCCACGGAGGACAGCACCACCATCGCCAGATTTGTCACCCAGCGGCGTGATTTGAGCGCCCCGCGCATTTCCGCGCGCTCAAGCCGTGGCGCCACCAGCTCGATTATTGCCAGCGTGGAGAAAATTGTAAGAAATGAGAGTAGCCGGATCACCGGCTCGGACAATCCGAACAGCGTCATGTCGCGTCTCCGTCGGGGGAATGAGAGCATCCGTGCGATTGCATCTTCGTGCCACAACCCGGCGCCGGTGGCGAAACACGATCTGGTGAAAACCCCAGATCCGGCCGCCCGCCAGGGTTCAGGCGCTTCGGAACCGCGCAATGGCGCCGCGTTCGATCGCCGCGCAGGTGAGCTTGTCCAGACCGAGCCGGTCGCGCACCATCTGCAACAGCCGGATTTCCTCCTGCTGGATATTGTAGTCGGCGGAGGCGACTTCGACAGCCAGTGCGTAGGCCGTGTCATAGAGTTTGGGCGGTACCGCGTCCCGCAACACCTCGAGAACGATGTCGAGCCCTTCCGGTCCCTTCAGCAGCTTCGCCGCGGCGCGGGTCACCTCGATCAGCCGTTCCTCGTCAAACCCGTCAAACACCGGCAGGAAGGTGACCAGACGACCGATGCGGGCCAGTTCCGCGTCGTTCATCGCCTTGTCGACGGCTGACATGGTGACCATGAGATAGATCAGGGCGTCGTGGGTGGTAAGACGGTCGGTCATCGGCAATAGCTCTCCAAAATGTCTGTCCTAAAGCACGTCGCAATCTAACGGATTCGGGTGACGTGATTTTATTCTTGCATGTCGTTATCGCAAAACCGCTGCGCGCGGTTGCGCGACAGGCAATAGATAAGAAGCACCGGCGCGCCAGACAAGCCGCACCCGGTGGATTGGGGCAATCGGTATGGACCCCGCCTATTGGCTTGCCCAGATGATGCGGGCCATCCAGTCGACTTCGCTCAGGTCGAAACTGCGATTGGGATGGTCGGGATTGAGTGAGACAAGCTCGATCGACCGCGCGCTCTGCCGGTTGAGCACCTTGGCCATCACTTCGCCGTCGCGCGAGCGCAGCACCACCCGGTCGCCGCGGCGGATCTGCGCGCCGGGTTCGACAACCAGAATATCGCCGTCGCGATAAAGCGGCAGCATGCTGTCGCCCTGAACTTCCAGCGCATAGACGCCGGGGCGGTTGGCCGGGCCGGCGGGAAACTCCACCACGTCCCAGCCCTGGCCGGCGGGAAAGCCGCCATCATCAAAGAACCCGCCGGAGCCGGCCTGCGCGAATCCCAGCAAGGGAATCGACCCGGTCTGCGGCGGGAATGCGCCGTCGGGAAAGCCGGTGTTGCCTGCCGGCCCGTCGCCCCGCACAAGCTTCATGAAATCGTCGAGGGAAGAGCCGGTCGCGTCCAGAACCTTGGCAAGCGATTCCGTCGACGGCCAGCGGTCACGGCCGTCGGCGCCGCAGCGCTTGGATTTGTTGAATGCGGTCGGATCCAGCCCGGCGCGGCGCGCCAGCCCCGAGGCGGTGAGCCCGTGACGTTCGGCGAGCGCGTCAAGCGCCGACCAGATGCGATCATGCGAGAGCATGGTCCAGGTTCCCGCTGGTTCAAGACAAGGCCAGCACCGCGCGGACGCGGCCAAGCCGTATCCTTTTTACATGACCGGCGGCCATCAAGTAAAGGGACATAGGAAAAATATCCTCACACATGGCCCGCCATCTCCCGGCGGCGCGGCTCAGTGCGGTTGATAGGGTTGGCGGCCGCTGACCAGCGCCTCCTCGAGCAGTTCGATGCGGTCCTGGCCCCAAAAGGCCTCGCCATTGAGCACATAGGTGGGAACGCCGATGGCGTCGGCGGCGATGGCCTCCTGTGAATTCCGGTCCCGAATGGCTGCGATCCCGGCGGTCTTTGCGTCCTTGAGCGCCGGCATGGCGTCAAGCCCGACCTGCGACAGGTAGGATGTCAGCACTGCCTCATCGGCGATGTCGTCGTCATGGGCCCAGACGCCCGCAAGCACCTTGGCCATGAAGTAGCGCGGGTCATGCCCTGACTCGACCAGCGCGATGATGACGCGGTCGGCGAGCGCTGCGTCGACCGGCCAGTGCTTCGGATCGGTCTTGATCGGCACGCCGCGCCAGGCGGCAAGCCGTTGCAGTTCGACCAGCCGCTGCCGCTGCCTGACCGGCGGACGCTGGCCCGGAGGCACTCCGCCGGAAATCTCCCAGAGCGCACTCAGATTGACCGGTTTGTAGTTGAGCGTGGCCTTGTGGCGTTCGGCCACGTCGCAGATCTTGTTGTGGCCGAGATAGGTAAATGGCGACGCGCAATAGAAATAATAGTCGATAACCGGCATTGGATGGCCCTCCCTTTGGCTGACAGTGCCCAAAGGCGTGCCCGGCGGCAAGGCCCTTGCAATGTTTCGCGGATCCCACCCGGGCCGCGGATTAACGCGGTCGCCGGCTATCGCCTACTGCGCTCACTGTCGCGAAGGACTGAATCGCCGCGATGGAGACTTCGCAGCGGACAAAAAAACGGGCCCGAAGGCCCGTTTGATAGCGTTCGGTCCGGCCGCGCCTATGCGGCGGCCTTGTCCTGACCATAGGGATTGAACCGTCCGTAGAAGGTCTCGCCCTTTTCGGCCATGTCGATCAGCAGTTTCGGCGCGCGGAACTGGCGGCCGTATTTGCGCGCGAGCCCGGCGCACATGTCGACAAAGGCTTTCGCCCCCATGCTGTCGATGTAGCTCAACGCTCCACCGGTGTAGGGCGCAAAGCCGAAGCCCAGGATGGTGCCGAGATCGGCCTCGCGCGGATCGGTGACAATGCCTTCTTCCACCGTGCGGGCGGCCTCAAGCGCAATCACCGCCAGGAAGCGGTTCTTCAGCTCCTGCACGTCGACCTTGGCCGGATCAAGCTGCGGGTAGAGCGCCTTCAGTCCGGACCAGAGATGCTTCTTGGCGGGTTTGGCCGGGTAGTCGTAAAAGCCCTTGCCATTCTTGCGGCCAAGCCGGTCTTCCTTCTCGACCAGGCGTTCGATCAGCGCCATATGACGCGGATCCACCGCCTTTTCGCCCAGATCCACCACCGTGGCGCGCAGGATCTTCAGCGACAGGTCGATGGCGACCTCATCGTTCAAGGACAACGGCCCGACCGGCATGCCGGCCATCTTGGCGGCGTTCTCGATCATCGCCGCCGGCACGCCCTCGGCCAGCATGTTGTAGCTCTCGTTCATGTAACGAAGCACGCAGCGGTTGACGAAGAAGCCTCTTGTGTCGTTGACCACGATCGGGGTCTTCTTGATCGCTGCGACATAGTCGAGCGCCACGGCCAGCGCCTTGTCCGAGGTCTTGCGGCCAAGAATGATCTCCACCAGCAGCATCTTGTCGACCGGCGAGAAGAAGTGGATGCCGATGAAGTTTTTCGGCCGCTTCGAGTTCTTGGCCAGCCCGGTGATCGGCAGCGTCGAGGTGTTGGACGCATAGACCGTGGTTGGCCGGATCTGCTCCTCGATCGATTCGGTCACCGCCTTCTTGACGTCGCGGTCCTCGAACACGGCCTCGATCACCAGATCCGCGTCAGCCAGATCGGCGTGATCGGCCGAAAGGGTGATCAGCGACAAGAGCTTTTCGCCCTCTTCCTTGCTGGTCTTGCCCTTCTGCAGGCCCTTCTTGACCAGATCCTCGGAGTAAGCCTTGCCCTTGGCGGCGGCTTCCAGATCGCGGTCGATCAGCACCACCGGAATGCCGGCCTTGGCCGTCACATAGGCAATTCCCGCGCCCATGAAGCCGGCGCCGACGACGCCGATCTTGCGGAACTTGGTCGGCTTGATGCCGTCGGGGCGGCGGGCGCCCTTGTTGATCTCCTGCAGCGAAACGAACAGCGAGCGGATCATCGACTGCGCTTCCGAGGTCTGCAGGATATGGCTGAAATAGCGCTGCTCGATCCTGAGCCCCGTGTCGAACGGCACCTGCAGGCCTTCAAACACGCATTTCAGGATGGCTGCCGCGGCAGGATAGTTGTTCTGGGTCTCGCGGCGCAGGATGGCGGAGGCCGCGGGCCACAGCTGCGCGCCCTGCGCCGACCAGATCTGGCCGCCGGGCAGCTTGAAGCCCTTGACGTCCCAGGGCGCCACCGGTGAAAGCCCGCCCTTGATCATCGCCTTGGCGGCGGAGATCAGCTTCTTGGGCTCCACCACCTCATGCACCAGGCCCATGGCCTTGGCGCGCGAGGGCGTCAGCGACTGCCCGGTGGTCATCATCTGCAGCGCGTCCTGCGCATTGGTCAGGCGTGGGACCCGCTGGGTGCCGCCGGCGCCCGGGAAGATGCCGACCTTGACTTCCGGCAGCGCCAGCTTGACGGCTGGCGAATCCGCCACCACACGGCCATGGCAGGCGAGCGACAACTCGAACGCGCCGCCCATGCAGACGCCGTTGATGGCCGACACCCACGGCTTGCCGCAGGTTTCGATCTTGCGGAACAGCTGGCTCATCTTGCCCACCTGGTCAAACAGCAATTGCTGGGCATTGTCCGGGTTGGTGCGCTTTTCCTCCGCCATGCCGGCCAGCATGGTCTTCATCATGGTGAGGTCCGCCCCGCCGGAGAAGGATGACTTGCCTGAAGTGAAGACGACGCCCTTGACCGCGTCATCGGCGATAAAGCGGTCAACCAGGGCGTCGAGCTGTTCAAGCGCTGCCTGTGTAAACACATTCATCGAGCGTCCGGCCATGTCCCAGGTGACAAGGGCGATGCCGTCATTGTCGACGTCTACGGTGTAAATCTCATTGCTCATGTTCGTTCTCCGGAAATCAGACGCGTTCGATGATCGTCGCGGTGCCCATGCCCGCGCCGATGCACAGCGTGACAAGGGCGGTGTTGAGATCACGGCGCTCAAGTTCGTCGAGCACGGTGCCGAGGATCATGGCACCCGTGGCGCCCAGCGGGTGACCCATGGCGATGGCGCCGCCATTGACGTTGATCTTGTCGGATGGAATGTTGAAAGCCTGCTGGAAGCGCAGCACAACCGCGGCGAAGGCCTCGTTGAGTTCGAACAGGTCGATATCCGAAATCTTCATCTTGGCGCGCTTCAAGAGCTTCTCGGTGACATCAACCGGGCCGGTCAGCATCAGCGCCGGATCGGAGCCGATATTGGCGAAGGCGCGGATCCTGGCGCGGGGCTTGAGATCCATCGACTTGCCGCCCTTCTTCGAGCCGAGCAGCACCAGGCTGGCGC
>LADQ01000271.1 GCA_000961635.1 Hoeflea sp. BRH_c9
CCTCGCCGCGCGACCAGACGCTTGCCAGCGCCAGCCCCGATATGGCGTGCCAGATGCCCCAGAACGCCGCCGCCACCGCCATGCCGCCGAGCCCGCCGAAAAAGGCGAAGATCAGCACCAGGCCAAGCCCCGAATTCTGGATGCCGGTTTCAATAGTGATGGCCCGCCGGTCATAATCCGACAGCCCCATCGCGGTGGCCGTCAGATAGCCGCCCGACAGCGCCAGCCCATTGTGAAGTACCACCAGCCCGGCAACGGCCGCCACATAGCCGAGAAAGAAGCTCCAGTTTGCCGCCAGCGCCAGCACGATGAAACCAATGAAGATCGCCATCGACAGCCATTGCATCGGCTTGCGGATCCGGGCAGTCAGCGCGGGCCTTTTCAGATTGAGCACGATCCCGAGGATCAGTGGCAGAACCAGCATGAAGAACACGGTGATGGCGATCGACACCGGATCAAGCGTCGTTTCCCTGAGCAACGCCCGCGTCGGAGCATAGAGATTGCCCCAGAAGGCGACATTCAGCGGTGTGAACAGGATCGCCGCAAGCGTGGCGATCCCGGTCATCGACACCGACAGTGCCGCATTGCCGCCGGCGCGGTGGGTGATGAAATTGGAGATATTGCCGCCCGGGCACGCCGCCACCAGGATCAGTCCCAGCGCGATCGACGGCCGCGGACTGGTGACCAGCAACATCAGATAGGTCAGCGCCGGCAGCACCAGGAATTGTGAAAACATGCCGGTCAGCAGCGCCTTCGGCGCGCGCATCAGGTCGCGAAAATCCGCTGGCTTGAGATCCAGCGCAATCGAGAACATCACCACCGCCAGGATGGCATTGAGCAGGATCAGGCTTTCCGGGCTGAAATTGAGCCGGACGGCGTCGATATCGATCATTTCCCATCCCCCTTGAGAGCCGCGATCCAGCTGGTCACGGCGTTGCGGTAGGTGGCCTTGTCGACATAATAGGCCATGCGCGGCAGGTCGATATAGGTCATGCCGCCGGTCATGCGCTTGAAGCCCGCGCCCTTCTCCTGCTTCAGCGCCTTGGCCGCCATGCTGCCTTTCCCGATCCCAAAGATGTAGCGCGCCACCATCTCCGCCTGCTCATGCCGGCCCTGCCAGCCGAGCCCCGAGGCCTCGACCATGCCCAGAACGAACAGATCGTCCCGCTCCGGGTGCAGGCAGTTGAGGAACAGATGCGGCGCGTCGCCCTGCCAGTTGAGCAGCGACTTGTCGACAAAGGGATAATGCAAAAGGTAGCCGGTCGCCGCCAGAATGAGATCATAATCGGCCTGGCTGCCGTCCTTGAAATGCACGGTGTTGCCGTCGAACCGGTCGATGTCCGGCCGCACCGTGACGTCACCATGGCCGGCATGAAACAGGATCAGCGAATTGACCACCGGATGGGATTCGTAGAGCGCGTAATCGGGCTTCGGAAACCCGTATTTCGCCGGATCGCCGGTGAACCATTTCAGGATCATGCCGTCGATGCGACGCTTGAGCCACATCGGCAGCTTGATCGCGCCGCCCAAGGTGTCGGCGGGGCGGCCGAAGACATATTTCGGCACGAAATAATAGCCGCGCCGCATTGAGATGTCGCAGCTCTTGCCGTGATGGATCGCATCCACCGCGATGTCGCAGCCCGAATTGCCAGCGCCGACGATCAGCACCCGCTTGTCCTTGAAGATTTCGGGTTCGCGATAGGCGCTGGAATGGATCAACTCGCCCGTGAACGTTCCCTTGAATTCGGGCATGTTCGGCTCCGACAGGGTGCCGTTGGCAATCAGCAGACCGGCGAACTCGGCCTGGTGCGTCTTGCCGCCCGCGTCACGCCATGCAACCCGCCAGCCCTCGCCCGGCTTGCCGAGCGGCACAGCCGAAACGACCTCGGTGTTGAACAGGAAATGCTGCTTAATTCCAAAGTGATCGGCGAATTTCTGAAAGTAGCTTTTGAGCTCGCGGTGGGACGGGTACTCGGCCACCCGTTCATCCATCGGGAAATCCGAAAACTCGGTCATCTTCTTCGACGAAATCAGATGCGCGGTCTCGTACATGGTCGATTTCGGCCCGTCGATGTCCCACAGGCCACCGACATCGGAATGCATCTCGAATCCCTGGAAGGCGATGCCTTGCTCGATCAGCGTCTTGGCCATGGCAAGCCCCATAGGCCCCGCGCCGATCAGCGCGTAGCGCGATCGCGAAGTACCCTTGTCAATGTCAGCCGTTTCCGCCGCGGCCCGCGTGGTGTGCTTGTCCAACTGTCCCCCTCCCTGGCTTCAGTCGATGTGTTCCTCGCCACACAATTGAACGATCGTTCATAATAAGGCAAGATGAATCATGAGCGAACCACAATCAATCCCCAACCCGCCGCGCCGCCGCGCCATTTCCAAACGTGCGCTGGAGACCCGCCTCAACATCCTCGACGCCGCCGAAAGACTGTTTGCCGAACGCGGCTTTGACGGCGCCTCGGTGCGCGACATCGCCAGCGCCGCCGGGGCGCAGATTGCCTCGATCAGTTTTCACCATGGCGGCAAGGAAGCGTTGTTTGAACGCGTCGTCGAACGCCGCGCCAGCCAATTGTCGCAAATGCGGCTCGATGCGCTGGCGGCGGTGAAGACGGGCGGCGCGGAGCCGGCGCTCGAAGCGGTATTGGCGGCCTTCCTGCGCCCCTATCTGGAAAAGGCTGCGAGCGATCCGCAATGGCTCGCCTATGCGCGGCTGGTGGCGATGGTGTCGGCGGACGCCCGCTGGCATGAAATCTCGGAACGCTGCTTCGACCCCACAGCCGGCGCCTTCATCGCCGAAATCGCCAGATTGTTTCCCGACGCCGACCAGACCGCCATCGCCGTGGCCTTCGTCTTCTCGGTCGCGGCCATGCTGTCGCTGTCGACTTCGAAATGGCGCATCGAGGCGCTGTCGGCGGCCTCAGGCAATCCGGCCGACATGAACCGCCTCAGCGACGATCTGGTCCGCTTCTGCGAGGCCGGCATGCGCGCCGCGATCAACCGCTGATGTCGAGTGGACCCCCGGCATTGCCTATTCGCCGGTCTGGTCCTCGATATCATGTTTCTTGCGGATCGATCGCACCACCATCCATGTGAATCCGATGGCCAAAGGCACGAACAGAGCTGTCAGCGTTCCGGTCTTCACCGGCAGATGCAACTCGTCCACGGCCTTCACAAAATAGCCAAACAGGCCGACGATATAATAGGAGATGGCGGCGACCGAGAGCCCTTCCACGGTCTGCTGCATCCTGAGTTGCAGCTTGACCCGGCGGTTCATTGAACTTAGCAGCGCGCTGTTTTGCCGCTCGAGCTCGACGTCGATCCAGCTGCGCAACAGCGCGGTGGCGCGCGACAGCTTGCGCGACAGGTTCTCCTGCCTCTCCTCGATCGACTGGCAGGTGCGCATCGCCGGCGCCAGCCGTTTGTCGAGAAACGCTCCGATGGTCTCAAAACCCGGTTGCTGGGTTTCATCCAGCGCGGCGATGCGCTCGCGCACGATGGTGTAATAGGCGCGGCTCGCGCCGAACCGGTAGAGGCTGAGCGCCGCCCCCGCTTCGAGTTCGGCCGCGAGAACGGTGATGTCGGCCAGCAGAGTGTCGGCATTCTCGCGCGCGCCGGACTTCATCGCCTGCGTGATCCTGGTCAGGCTGTCCTCGATCCGCCGCATCTCCGGCGACAGCGAGCGGGCGAGCGACAGTCCCATCGTCGCCAGCGTCCGGTAGGTCTCGATGTCGAGCAGCCGCTGCACCACCGCGCCGCGACCGGCGTCGGTCATGCCCTTGTCGATCACCAGAATCCGCGTCAGCCCGTCGCCATCCTGCCGGAAATCGGTGGCGATCATCGCCTGCCCGCCCTTGACCTGGCTCAGGCACAGGCTGGTCGGATCAAAACTGTCGAGCGCCGCTTGCATTTCCGGCGACTCCGGCCGCACCTCGAGCCTGATCCCCGATATCATGCTGCCCGGCGGCGAAAACTGGTCGCCGAAAGGGTGCGTCTCGACGCTGTCGCCAAACCGTTCCGGCGCCGGCGCATCCCAGAAATAGGTCGAAAACTCCGTGTGCCGCTCCCAGCGCAGGCTGCCCTGACCCCAGGCCATGGAAAAATGCGCCGAATCTCGACCGGGCACCGCCAAGCCACGCGCCCGCGCCAGCCCGGCCAGCACCGCATGGTCGACCACCGCGCCGCCCTCGGTCAGGAACGCCAGCTGAAAGATCACCCGGGACTGGCCGACCAGCGCGAAAGGCCGCGCATGGATCTCGCCCAACGCCTCGGCCCGGCCCTGAGCCATCGGAAATGAAAACCTGCCCATGATGCAACCAGTTCCCCGTCAAACCCACCAGGCGGTCAGCCCACCTGACCTGACGGCCGGCGCGTGACCGCTGCAAACCCGTTTGTAAGGCTTCCGCAACTTCAAGGTAAAGGCTTAATGCGGAAGAACCGGCCGATGGGATGAGGTGTCGCACCCGCCTGATGGATTGCGAGATCATTAGGCACCATGTCCGCCCCCAACGGTTCTGTCCTCGAGCAAATGCGCAAGGGTCATCTCAAATCAGGCGCTCAAACGTGCTTCGGCGTCAGTATTGCTTTGCTCGGCAGCCCTCGACAGCACCTCTTCCGCCCATTGATTGAGGCTCTTGCCGGCAAGATCAGCGGCGATGGCGGCGGCACGATGGGTTTCCGGATTGATCCGGAACATCACCTTTCCGGAATAGGGTTTTTGCGGATCCTTGCCGATCTCGGCGCAGGTCTCGATATATCCGTCCACGGCCTCATGAAACGCCGCTTTGAGCTCGGTCACGCTGTTCCCGTGAAAACCGACAACATCCTGTATCCCGGCAAGCCGGCCGAAGAATATTTCGTCATCGCCATCATACTCGATACGGGCAAGATAGCCCTTGTAAGTCATTGTACTCATGGCTTCACTCCAATCTGTTCAAGAAACGCACGCGCATCCCTGACCTGATACCGTTTGGCCTCCTTATCCGGATGCGGCGCACCATGGGAAAATCCGCGAGCGCCTTCGTCTTGACCTCCATGATCCTAGTCTTTTCGGCGGCAACCGCAACGCCGCTTATGGCGCGCAACGCTTGATCCGGATCGGCCCGGAGGCTTCGGCCCCGAGCGTTTCACAGCCGCCCGCGTGGCAGAGCCGCCAGGCCGACACGGTGGCGCCTG
>LADQ01000257.1 GCA_000961635.1 Hoeflea sp. BRH_c9
CTTCGGCCTGTCCATTGCTCCACGGCAGCTCGATGGCATTACTGACGGCATTGATGTCTCTGCGCAGGACGCGAGCGAACCGCATGATCGGAATGAGTTCGGAGTCGATCGCATCGTCGATCCACGCATCCAGTAGTGCCGATGTCTTGCCGCGAAGAATGCCGTTGAAGCGCACCGCCAGGCGTCGCATCTCGGCGAACGCATCAGATCCCTGCTTCAGGGCATCGACCTTCTTTGCCTGCCGCTCTGTCAGCAGGCTTCGCGGCTTGATGCACAGTGCCGCGGCAACCACTGGCGAGATCGCATGACCGGTTTCCGGATCTCGAACCGGCTCCGACTCTAACGTGGGCGGCACTTCTTCGACCTGCTCCCTTTCGGCCCGCCGCCAAGCTCCCAGCAGGCGCTCGAGATTGGCGAAGCTGCCGGTGTAACCGCGCTGTTTGACGTGATGAAACAAATGCCGCCAGCAGCGGTTTCCGTCTTTCCAGCATTGGGTGAGGAAGGTTTCAAAGTACCATGGTGATGTGGGATTTGGCGCTGCTCGCCGCCTGTCTGGCGGAACCTCGAACTTGAGCCACTTCGTTACACTGCGACGTTCGTAGCCGGTCCGTCGTGCGATCTCGCTGTAGGACAGCCCGTCCCGACGCAAAGCGTGGAGCATGGCGAATATCTCCTGGCGGATTGCCTATGCGCAAGACGGGCGCGACGGCGATGTGTGGCAGCGTCAACAATTGCGTCCTCCGGCAGAATAGCCCTGCCGGTGGCGCGTCCGGAAAGGCTCATCTGTTCTTCGATGGCCGAGCGAAGGTTCTGGACCAGATGAAACCGATCGGCGACCTGTTGGGCCTGCGGTGCGCCTTCACGAGTCGCCTGCGCATACAGGCCGCAGCGGTCCCGACTGACATCTTCGATGGAAGGATGGTCACGCAGCCACTTGGCCGCACTCTCGACGCTACGGTCATCCAGTATGTCGACAACCGAACGGCGCTCGAGGTTGGGCGATGCGCACCCGTAGCGCCTGAACCAGCAGGTCATGAGCCCGCAGACTGGCCGACATCTTCTCATTTTCCGCCTGCAAAGCAGCGATCATCGCCTTGAGAAAGGCGGGGTCATGGGGAAGATTTTCGACATCACTCGACATGCCATTGACTACCACAAGGCAGCCGATAACTCCATAAAAACAATCGACTGGTAGGTTAAAAAGTCAGCCGACACGCGCGGGTGGAGCGCCCCAATCCGGACGCCGCCAGTCAATTCCTTCCCATAACATCGCCAGCTGTGCGGACGTCAGACGCGCCGCACCCGTCGTCGCCGTCGGCCATGGAAACCGGCCCCGCTGAAGCACCTTGTAATAGAGGCAGAACCCCTGGCCATCCCAATAAAGCAGTTTCAATCTGTCGCCACGGCGGCCCCGGAAGGCAAACACCGCGCCACCTGTCGGCTTCTGCCGCAGCACGTCCTGCGCGAGCGCCGCAAGGCCGTCGATTCCCTTGCGCATATCCGTGACACCGCAGGCCAGATAAACACGAACGCCAGTGCCTGGGCCAATCATGCCGCCTCCACCGCCCGGATCAGCCGTGTCAGTATGGCTCCATTGATGGCTCCGTCAAAGCGCAGGCAGCGTCCATTATCCAAACATAACTCGATGGGCAGGTCGACCGGCAAGACCGCAGATGGAACGGCTTCGTGCGCAACAGAGGCACAGGACGGGATCGGCATGTCCAGCGGAAGAAACACCGCACCCGTCGCAGGCTGCAGCAGGCCCGTTTTCTTCAACGCGTGCCGCCAAGTGTAAATCTGCTGCCGCGTGATGTCGTGGCGCTGCGCCACTTGAGTAACCGTCGCCCCATCAACCCCGACAGACAAGACAATCTCGAGCTTGTCTTCATTGGTCCAACGCCGTCGCCGCTCCTGCCCCAAAATATCCCCACGCATCGCCACCTCCCGCACAAGACACGTCGCTAAGGACGTCGTTATGCACGTGTCTTAGACCATGACGAAAATATCTGGCAGGCGGTGCCAATCGAGCGCTTACGTTATATCGCACCCAATTTGATCCATGCAACATCGCCCTGCGCAAGGCGTTGGACATCTCGGAAAAACTCGCAACCAGCTCTCTGGTCGAAAGCAAGTGCATCCTGCAGCCCAAGGCTTCGGTCAACATTTGGTTATTGACAAAATGTCTCATTGTGACATAACGTCAGAAACTGATAGGCATATCGTTTATCGTCATCCGTTCTAGGATTTCTGTCGGCTGGCGTGAGCGTGGACGTTTTCATTGAGAAAAGGGAAAGAAAATGAAATTGAATCTGCCTTTGGTTGTTACAGCATTTTCGATTGCGTCGACGGCGGCCTTTGCCCAGACATCGCGATTGGAACAAATTAAAGAAACTGGTGTGATAAATATTGGTCATCGGGAAACTGCAGCGCCAATGTCATTCATCACCATCGCTGGTGAGGTTCAGGGCTATAGCGTTGATGTCTGCGGTGAAGTGGTGAAGGATCTGGCTGCCCAGCTGTCGATCCCGAAGCTGGAGATTCGCTACGTCACGATCACGCCGCAAACACGGATTCCGCTGATGGCTAGCGGTACGGTCGACATCGTATGCGGCAACACTGCTAAGACGATTTCCCGGCTCGGCCAAGTCGGCTTCTCGATGCCCATTTTCGTGGACGCCACGCGCGTTGCGGTGGCGCTGGACGCGGCCGATATCAACAGCCTCGGCGATCTTGCCGGAAAGTCGGTTGGGGTAAGTCAGGGTGCCCTTGTCGAAAAGGTGCTGCGCCAGCGCCTCCAGGATGAGAATATTGCCGGTGTCGAGCTTGCCCTGCTACCCAACGAGGGCGAGGGGCTGATGGCCCTGGGTACGGGCCGAATTGACGCGTTTATCTCCAATACGTCGGTTATTGCTGCCGAGCTTGAGAAATCCCGCTACAAGGATCAGCTGCGTGTCACGGGCGACAACCTGCAACTTCAGCTTGGGCAGGCCGCGATCATGCTGCCGCGTGGCGATGCGGACTTGGAACTGGCTGTCAACACTACACTAGCCCGGCTGTTCCGTTCCGGGGAGATGGATGAGCTGTTCGACAAGTGGTTCTCGCCGGTCGGCATCAGCATGGACCCGATCAATCAGGCGGCATTCAAACTCGGCGCGGTGGCCGAATAGAAGGGGACTTGATTTTTCTTCAAGTCTTCATGTTCTAACACTCTGTTGAAGCATGATCGGGATGTGCATCTAACTTGTCTCGATCATGCTCTGGTATTCTGGCAAATGAACTATTCTTGGAACTGGGGCATTCTGTTTGAAGCCCCCTATGCGGAGTGGCTGCTGTCGGGAGTCGCTTGGACTATCGGCCTTTTTGCCGCGAGCATGGTCGTCGGCTTCGGGGTCGGAACGGGCATAGGTTTGATGCGCATCGCTCCAATACGATGGCTGCGGATCATTTCTGGCATCTATGTCGAGATGTTCCGAAATGTGCCTTTGCTGGTGCAGATTTTTATCTGGTTCTATGTCATGCCGGAATTGTTGCCGTCTGATGTCGGGCAATGGCTGAAGCGAGACCTGCCCATGCCGGCATTCTGGACATCGGTCGTAGCTATTGGATTTTACACGGCCGCTCGTGTGGCCGAACACATCCGCGCGGGGTTCCTGGCTATCCCGGCCGCCCAAATGCAGGCTGCTTTGGCAACCGGACTAAATTTGAGGCAAGTCTATCGCTACGTGCTGCTGCCACGCGCATTCCGCATCGTTACCCCGGCGCTAACTTCCGAGGCTATCTCGGTCATGAAAAACACTTCGTTGGCTTTGACAATCGGCGTTCTCGAACTGATGGCCCAAAGCCGGCAAATTGAATCCTATACGTTCCAGAGCTTTGAGGCCTTCACGGCAGGTACGGCGATTTATATAGCGCTCTGCGCTGCCGTCGTCTTCGTCGCCCGGCATATCGAAGCGCGCTACGCTATTCCTGGCATGATTCAGAGCAGATGAGGGGCTTGGAGTGACGTTAGATTTCTCAATCATTCTCGAGGCATGGCCAGCGTTTTTGTCTGGTATGGGGCTGACGCTGAAGTTGCTGGTCCTCTCGCTGATCGGTGCCATTGCACTCGGAACGGGCTTGGCAGCGATGCGCCTGTCGCCAAACTGGTTCGTATCGACATTTGCCAGTTCCTATGTGAATTTGTTCCGCACGGTGCCGCTTATCATGGCCATCTTCTGGTTTTACTTCCTTATTCCATTATTGATTGGAAGACCCGTCGGCGCGCTCACCTCGGCGCTGGTTGCGTTGATATTCTTTGAGGGCGCTTTCTTCTCCGAGATCATACGCAGCGGGATCCAGGCGGTGCCGCGCGGACAATTCGCGGCAGGACTCGCGACCGGCCTTCGCCCACGCATGGTGATGCAGAGTATCGTTTTGCCCCAGGCGTTCCGAGCCATGATCCCGGGCCTTTTGACCCAGTCGATCATTGTGTTTCAGGCAACATCGCTTGTTTATGTGGTCGGGCTCTCCGACTTTATGACAACCACTGTCCGCATTGCCAATGGTTCAGGGCGTATCGTCGAAGTCTATTTGTTCTGCGCGGCTACATATTTTGTCCTTAGCTACGGCGCGTCTGTCGTAGCACGATATTTGGAACGGAGGCTGAACCGATGATTGCGTTGCAGAATGTATCGAAATGGTATGGTCCGACCCAGGTCCTGCGCGAGTGCACACTATCGGTCGCCCGCGGTGAAGTGGTCGTGGTATGCGGCCCGTCTGGCTCCGGCAAAAGCACGCTTATCAAGACAATGAACGGACTGGAGCCTATTCAGCATGGCGAGATCGTCGTGGATGGAGTCAAGGTGAACGATCCCAAGACCGACATTTGTGCGCTGCGCGCGCATATCGGTATGGTGTTTCAAAGCTTTGAGCTGTATCCGCACATGAGCGTGCGCAACAATATCGCCCTCGCCCCTATCAAGGTACTGCGGCGCAGCGAAACCGAGGCCTACAAGCGAACCGAAGCGCTGCTGAAGCGGGTCGGGCTTGAGGGACATGCAGACAAATATCCTGCGCAATTGTCAGGCGGGCAGCAGCAGCGCGTGGCCATCGCGCGATCGCTCGCTATGGATCCTAAGGCCATCCTATTCGACGAACCAACGTCGGCCCTCGACCCGGAGATGATCAATGAGGTTCTCGAGGTGATGACCCAACTCGCCGGCGAGGGGATGACGATGGTCGTAGTCAGCCATGAGATGGGCTTTGCCAAGAGTGTGGCCAATCGCGTGATTTTCATGGACGCCGGCGAGATTGTCGAGGATCGCCCTTCGGGCGAGTTCTTCTCCGCGCCGCAAACCGACCGCGCTCAGCAGTTCCTCGCAAAAGTGCTGCATCACTGACAGTGCCGCGAACATCCGGGGCACGATGCGTTGCTGGTGCCGCCATTGCCATCTGACAACCTCTTTGTAAAGGTAATCCAAATGTCACGCAGCTACACGACGGTCGAACTGCTCAGCGAACTGGTCTCGTTCGATACGACCAGTCGCAATTCCAATCTCGACTTAGTGCATTTCATCGGTGATTACCTGAACGACTACGGGGTTTTCTGCCGGCTTATTCCCGATGAATCCGGGAAAAAAGCAAATCTGCATGCCATTCTAGGACCGCGACAAGCAGGTGGGATCGGGCTGTCCGGCCATATGGACACCGTGCCCGTCGATGGACAGACCTGGAGCGCCGACCCATTCAAACTACGCGAGGAGAACGGCCTACTGTATGCGCGTGGCGCGACTGACATGAAGGGTTTTGTCGCCAGTGCTCTAGCCGCCATACCGGCGGTGGCGCAGTTGGACGTGCGGCAACCACTGCACCTGTTGTTAACCTATGACGAAGAGCTCGGCTCGCTTGGTGCCCCCCGGCTGATCGCGGACCTGCGCGACACTGGCCTCGTCCCGAACGTGTGTGTGGTGGGCGAGCCCAGCGAAATGAAAGCACTGGTCGGGCACAAGGGCAAGCTTGCTGTGCGGGTGAAGGTGCGTGGACGCCCGGGGCATTCGAGCCAGCCGGCTTTAGGTGTAAACGCCATTTACGCAGCCTCGGAGGCCATCGCCTTCGTGGCTGCGGAGGGACGGCGATTCGCCCTCGAAGGGCCGTTTGAGGACGGTTACGATCCGCCTCATACAACCACGCATGTTGGCCTTGTCAGCGGTGGTACCAGCCTGAATATGATCCCCGACCAGGCGGCGTTCGTCATGGAATGGCGCGTCATCGCCGCCAATGACCCAAAGGTCGAACTGGAGCGGCTAAAGGCTTACGTCGCCGAGGTCATTGAACCAGCCATGAAGCGGGTCGATCCGGAGTCCGGTTTTTCGTTCGAGGTTACCACCCAATATCCTGGGTTCCTGCTTGATCCCGACCATGATCTTGCGATCACGGTGAAGGATATTGTGGGGTCCAACGACACGATCAAGGTCAGCTTCGGCACGGAAGCGGGGCTATATCAGCAGGCTGGCATCACGAGCATCGTCTGCGGGCCCGGCAATGTCGCCCAAGCCCATCAGCCGGACGAATGGATTGCACGCAGCGAGCTTGACGCCTGCGACCGGTTCATCCTTGGGCTTGCCCAGCAGTTGATCTGATCGGGCTCGATACCATCCAAAAAAAGATGTCCCTCCGCGGGAGTGACGTATCTACCCACGCGAGGCAGCTATGACGGTGTTCATTTCCGAAGAGATATCCGGTCTACTTATCGACAGGCAACTGGCATTCGAGGGTGTCAAGGCCGCGCTGATTGCCGCAGTCGACGGATCGGCGACGAGCTTTCCCCCGGTTCAGGGCCATGGCACCGAGGTCCGCAATCGGTTCTCCGTAAAGTCCGCCGCAGCCCTTGGCCTTGGCATCACTGGGATCAAGATCGGCTCCTACTGGCCCGACAACGCCCGTCGGCATGAGCCGCGGCATAATTCCTGCGTGCTGTTCTTCGATGAAGAGTGCGGCCGGATCGTCGCGGTCGTAGAGGCCGGCATCGTCAACGGCTATCGCACGGCGGCCGCCAACGCCGTTGCGGCCGCCTGCTTGGCGCGGCCGGGTTCCGAAACGCTGGCTGTCTTTGGAGCCGGCAATCAGGCGCGGTTCGAAGTGGCGGCAGTTCGCGACGTGCTCCCCATCAGAACGGTTCTCATTGTCAATCGCGATGCCGACAGCGCCGTGCGGTTCGCCGCGGAATTGTCCGCCGAGGGGTTGGATGCGCGCCCATCATGCGCCAAAGACGCCTGCCTGTCTGCCAATATGATTATCACCGCAACGGCAGCGCGCGCGCCTTTGTTCGATGCGCATTGGGTCCGGGCCGGTACGCATCTGGCCTGCATGGGTGCCGATGCGGTGGGCAAGCAGGAACTGCCACCGGAGCTGCTCGCCAAGGCCAGCCTTTATGCTGATCTGCCGTCCCAATCCGTTAGGATTGGTGAATTCCAGCATGTGGCCAGATTGGTGGAAGAAGGCCATAAAAAGATCGTCGCTATCGGGGATGCATTGCGCGGCCAGGCCGCCGCCCGTCAATCCGACGACGAGATCACCGTTTTCGACAGTTCCGGCATCGCCCTGCAAGACATTTTCGTGGTCGAGCGTATTCTTGCCCGCGCGATCGCTGAGGGCTCGGCGGTGTCGCTGCCGGGCACTGCATGACGAGACATGACCTGTTCAAAAAACCGCTTTCCGCATTTCCCGATCACGCTTTCGAGAATCGTCTCAGACAGTTTCCTCGATCCACTGCCCGCCGATGACCAGCCCGCGCGAGACTAGGCGCTTGTCGCCATTCATACTCTCGCCAGTGCTGTCCTGATAGGGAAACGATCCCGCCTCGATTTCGAGGATGGAGGCGTCGGCCGGTGCGCCTATTTGCAGAGTTCCAAGCTCCAGGCGGCCGATGGCGCGCGCCGCAGCAGAAGTGACCCGTGTCAGCACATCCGGCAGCGGCATACCCAGGCAGAGGAATTTCGACATAGTGACCAGTAGATTGTGGACCGGTCCGTTAATGTTGCCAAAATGGATATCGGTGGAGATGACATCGGGCGGAAAGCCCGCTGCCAGCATCTGATTGGCAACGTCGAAATTGAACGAGCTACGGCCGTGGCCAAGATCGAACAGGACGCCCCTTTCGCGGGCATGCAGCACCTCTTGCTTGACATGTCCGAGGCCGTCCACCGCCGCGTTGGGACGTGGCCTGTAGCAGTGAGTGAGAATGTCGCCTTCACGCAGGCGGTCCAAGATGTTCCCCAGTCGCGGTGGCGGCAGCTCCACATGCGCCATCACCGGCAGCTGTGCCCAATCGGCAGCTTCCAGGGCGACGTCGAGAGCCCCTAGAGCGAGCGCACCCGATTCGGTGGCACCAAGCCGAACCTTGATGCCGACAATGACGTCCCGGTTCTTATCGGCAATTTCGAAGGCCGCCTTGGCGCTCAGCAGACGGTAGTCGGCGGCCTCTTCTACCATCATGTTGATCCCGTAGTTGAACAGGCCCGGCTGCGAGATGTTGAGAAAAGCCAGGACACGTGGTCGCGCCTGTTCGATGATGAACCGGCGAAAACCGGCAAAATTGCCGGCGCCGCTGGAGCCCGCATCAACCAAAGTCGCCGTTGCGCCGGCTCGGGCTACCGTGTCGGCTTCGACGCCGAGATAGGTCGCGCCCCAGTAGACATGGGTGTGGATGTCGATAAGGCCGGGCGCGATGATCGCCCCTTTGACATCCACCGATTGCCGGCCTTCAAGGCTGCATTCTGCGGGGACCAGTGCGGCTACGCGTCCGTCCTTGAACGCCACATGGCCATTGAAATCAATGCCGTTCGGCGGATCGAGAACATGCCCGTTGGTCAAGACAAGATCATACATGCCTATACCCTTTGCGGCTCGCCCGAAGCGCCTTGGAAGATCTCGGTCATGCGGGCCGTCGCCTTCAGGCCGGTGCCCGTGAGCAAGACCACGGTCAAGTCCGCAGGGTTGATCGCACCGGACGCAACAAGCTTTTTCGCCGCCGCGGCGGCGGTCGCGGTGGTGGGTTCTACATACATGCCCCTTCCCGCCAAGCTACGAACCGCCGCGATGATCTCGTCCTCGCTGGCCGTCACGGTCATGCCGCCGGAACGCCGGAGTGCCTCAAGAATCTGCCTGATGCGGATGGGGTGCTTGATCGCGGTCCCCTCGGCGATTGTCGGTTTGGTCTCCACTGGCACCAAGCCGTTCGCCCCTGCAATGAAGCTGGCGTTGATTGGCGCGCAATTGGCCGGTTGTGCACAGAACAAGCGCGGCCGCCTCGCAATCTGGCCGGCGGCAAGCAGTTCGGAAAAGCCGATGTCGCAACCCAATATGTTACTACCAGCGCCCGCCGGAATGATGATGTTGTCGGGGACTCGGAAGCCAAGATCCTCCCAGAGTTCATAGGCGAGAAGCTTAGTCCCTTGCAGGAAGAACGGTTGCCAGTTGTGGCTGGCATAGAAAATCTCGTTGGACTGGCGGATCGCTTCTTCCTCGGACTTTTCGCGGGCACCGGGCACCAGGTGCACTTCGGCCCCGAGGGCCCGCATCTGCGCCACCTTGGCCGCCTGCGTCGAATCTGGGCAGAGGATGCGTACCTTTAGACCGCCGGCAGCACCGAAGGCCGCCACCGCAGCACCGCCATTGCCCGAGCTGTCTTCCAATATGGCGGAAATCCCGATCTGCCGCAGGTATGAAATCATCACCGAGGCGCCGCGATCCTTGAAACTGCCGGTCGGCGCGAACCATTCCAGTTTGAAGTGGAGCGGGGTGCCCTCATACTCGACTTCCAGCAGCGGTGTTAGGCCTTCACCAAGGCTGACCGGCTGGGCAATCTCGATCGGCAGGGCCGCCCTATAGCGCCAGATGGAGCGGTTGGTCGTGTCGATGTCAGCCTTACTGATGCCCGGAAGCGGCGTGATCATCAGCGCGCGCCCTTCGTCTGACCGCCATCGCGCTTGTAGCAAGGGGTATCGCGTCCCATCTTCGGGGTCAAAATACGACGGAAGTTCAGCCGACATCATTAGTGTTTCCTGTCATAGCATGTCCGATATCAACACTGAGTAACAGGTTGTTAGCGGGCATGGCTTGGGCCAATGTCGAACCGACAGGCGCTCGATGCTTTGTTGGCCGCAATTGGACTCAACAGAACCCCGAAGCAAACGAAGGTCAAGGGTGGTGCGCCGACCCGGTCCATGTTACTGTCTGTCAGATTCGGACAAAACTAGTTAGTCAGGTTTAGACATGGTGTCAACTCCCTCGGAGCGCGACTTGATTTTGCGTGAGGCGACCAAGATCGTTGAGGCGTTAGGACAGGCCCTCGCACCCCTGTGCGAGGTGGTCTTGCACGACCTTTCACGGCCCAATAATGCCATCGTGAAAATCGAAAACAATCTGTCGGGCCGCTCCCCGGGCGGGCCGGCTACTGAACTGGGTCTCGCCCGCATCGCCGATCCAGACTTTCCGGACATTCTTGCCAATTACGAGAACCGATTTTCGGATGGACGTCCCGCCAAGAGTACGTCCATTGGGCTCAAGGACTCGGAAGGCAATTTCGTCGCGGCAATCTGCCTCAATATGGACGTGTCCTACTTCAGATCGATCGCGTCCTATCTTGAGCGGATTACCCAGACACATCCTCTCGAAAATGGCAGGCACGACACTATCGGGGTGGCGCCTCAACCGAGCGTGGCAAGCGCGATCAGTTCCTACGCGGCCAGCTGCAACAAAGATCCGCGGTCGCTGAACAGCGATGAGAAATGCGAGCTGATCGGCAAATTGTCGCAAGATGGCTACCTCGAGCGCCGCGGAGCGGCCGAGCAGATCGCCCAAATCATCGGAGGCTCGCGCAGCAGTGTTTATTACTATCTGGAACGTGACCGGAAATCCGCGCCAACTAATGACTAGCGTCATTGTGAGCGAGCAACTGAGAAGTCGTGTTTGCACTATGCGAAATGCTTAGCACTACTTTGGCAGATTCGGGCAAGGCTGGTTTGGGCATCGTAAACTTAACGGCAACGAGGGCAGGCAATTCCACCGGCCTATTTCGCCGATCATGCTCGGGCGATTTTCGCCCACAGGTTCATCGCGGCTGAACGCAATTCGCGATAATGCTTGGAAGGGATGTCGTGGCGCGGGATGTGGAATAGGTTGGCGATTGGGTCATGGATGGAGACAAAACGTTGTAGATGTTGCTGTGACTTGAAGCGTTTCATGATCCGCTCTCGTCGCCGGACTGGCTGGTGAGAATTCTCCGCCCGATTATTCAACCCTTCTCTATTCGGCGTATTCAGGTCAAGCGCTTCGAGCCTTTCCATGTGCCCGGACATCAGCGTCTTTCGCAGGCCCTTGCTTCTCTACGGTGAACGGCCCAACGCCCAAACGTCCTGCCAGAGAGACGACCACATAGCATCCATGCAGATAGATGGCCGGCTTAAATGGCAGGCATCTACGGGCTATGGCAAACGAGCTTTGGTTGAAACAGCGATGGGTCGATACAAAGGCGTCATTGGACCACGTTTGCGCGCTCGGTCATTCCTCGCTCAACAGACAGAAGCTGCGATCGGCGTCGCCATTCTTAACCGAATGCTCGCCTGCGGACGCCCGAAATCCGTTCGTTGCCAAGCATCGGAGGGAGCAACCAAATAAGCGGACCCATCAAAGAACGAGCTCTGCTCATTGGCTGATCCGCGCACCAACGCCCATCAGACCCGACCGTCACCAGGTCCATGCCCCAGACACATCGTAATCGCCAGGTCCGAATATTTCGGCTGGCCGCCACGCGATTTCCTTCGCGGAGCCAGCCATTGAGAAATCGCCTCATCGCTTATCCAGACCGTCAAATCGCCGCGCCGGCGAAGGCTTTCATTATACGTCGCCCAATTCGCGACCTTGAACTTCTGTTTGGGTATCTCGTGCCGACGGCCTTCATTGTGCTTATGCGGCATCCAAAATATCCTGCGACCAAAAACCGTCGCCTCATATCAGTAACCCGGGGATCGTTGCAACAACGCCGCTCTAAGGGATCACCTTGTGGTCACCATCGGATCAGGGATTTTGGTCAGGGCTATTCTGACCGTTTACACTGCGCCCCTTCCACAATGGCAGAGAAACGTCGGCGATCAATCCCGACCCATCGGCTCGCCCTGCGAGCGTAAAGCTTCCGTGATGGCTTTCGACAATCGCCGCGACGATTGACAATCCCAGCCCGCTTCCGGGTGTGGTGCTACCGCTGGCTCGGAAGAAGCGGTGCAGGACCCGGGCGCGCAGCTCCGATGGAATGCCAGGCCCCGAATCCTCGACGCGCAGGAGCAAAGCCCCCTCGCCTCTTGCCAGGCGAACCGTGACCCAGGCGCCCTCGGGAATGTAACGCAACGCGTTGTCGACGAGGTTCCGCAACATCGCCGCCAGGAGATCCGCATTGCCGCGGACCGTGGCATCAAGGCCGGGCTCCACCTCGAGCGCCAGATCGATGCTGCGCGCGACAGCCCGCGGCGCCATCAAGGCAATCGTCTCGCGCGCAAGCTCTGCCATGTCGATCGGCTGGGCTCCTTCTCCCAGCGCGTCATGCTCGACTCTTGCGAGCGCCAGAAGCTGTTCGACGATCCGGGTGCCACGGTCAGCGCCGATGAGGACATCCGAGATTGCCTGATGGCTCTCGGCAGCATCTTTGGCATGGCTTGCCACCTGCGCATGCGCACGTATTGCCGCAAGCGGTGTGCGCAGTTCATGCGCAGCGTCCGCGGCAAAACGGCGGTCACGTTCGCGGGCAACCGCGATCCGCGCGAAGAGGTTATTGAGCGCCCCGACCAAAGGCAGAACCTCGGTCGGCACGGATTGGGGACTGAGTGGCGAAAGATCCGCCGGCGACCGCTGCTTCACGCCTGCCGTCAGCCTCTCCAGGGGCCCAAGACCCCATCTCACAAGGCCCCAAATGAGGACGGCCAGTAGCGGCGCGGCGATCCAGACCGGATGGAGTATATGGGCAGCGACACGCGCGGCAAAACTCGCGCGCACGTCCTGCCGAACCGCCACCTCGACCCGAGTGCCGGCATTGTTGGATGCGCCATAGACGCGCCAGCCCTCGCCCTTGTCGATGATGTCATTAAATCCGGCACGCCATTCCCCCGCCGAAGGGTTGAAATCGGCCGAGGTATGCGGCCGGCTGGTGGGGGTGAGGATGCGATAGGAAAGGCGCTGACCGGGCTGGAGCTCCCCCATCAGGTCCGTGGACAGTGCGTCTGGAGGTAGACGGTCCAAAAACCCAAGCATCACTTCGGCAGATTGCTGGAGGTGTTCGTCGGTCACCTCGTCAATCAGGCTTCGCGTATCGAAATATGTGAAATAGGCTGTCGCGAGCCAGGCCGTAACCATGCCTCCGCACAGCGATAGGACGAGTCGGCGGCGTAGCGAACCGGTCATGGCTGGGCCGGTACGATATAGCCCACACCGCGCAGGGTTCGGATGACGTCCGGAAACAGCTTGCGGCGCAGGTTATGAATATGCACTTCGACGGCATTGCTGTCGATCTCCTCACCCCAGCCATAGAGTTGCTCCTCCAGCTGGCTTCGGGTCAGAACGCGCCCGGCATGCATCATCAGGCCCTGTAGAACAGCAAATTCACGGTTCGAAAGGGCAACAGGCACCCCGTCCAGTGTCACATTATGGGCAGCCGGATCGAGTGTCACTCGGCCATTGTGGAGCACTGGCATCGCCTCGCCCTTAGACCGACGCAGCAGCGCCCGCAGCCGAGCCTGCAATTCATCCAGATCAAAGGGCTTAATCATGTAATCGTCGCTGCCCGCATCCAGACCCGATACACGCTCGGCGATCGTGTCGCGTGCAGTCAGCACCAGAACCGGGGTCTTGTCCCCTGCTGCGCGTCTGTGCTGCAAGAGGCTCAGTCCATCCATGCCGGGCAGGCCGAGGTCCAGCACGACGGCATCGTAGGTCGTGGTGGCAAGCGCGGCATCGGCATCTTCGCCATCACACACCCAGTCCACCGCAAAACCCGACTGGCCAAGTCCGGCGACCAGGCCACGACCCAACAATGTGTCGTCCTCGACCAGCAACAGTCTCATCGCACCCGCCCATCGATATTCTTGGGAACTCAGCGGATGCCCGCCCGACGAAGATCGGCGGGCAGGCCTTGTAGCAGTCTGGCATCTCCGGTCGGCGGGAACAATCCCGTGCTCACCGCCTATCTATTTGATCGGCTGCCAGTTGGCGTGTTCAAAATGGGTGCCGTAGGCATTCAGAGCTTCCACGACCAGCACCGCCCCGGCGCGCGGATCGGTCTCGTTCTCAAGCCCGGATACCCCGTCGAGCATATGGCCGAGCACGATGTGGAATTGCTCGTCCACCTCCGGCGTCAGCTTGCAGTTTTCCACCATGAAATCGACCTGCGCCTGGATTTCCCCGGCAAGGGCCTTGTAATCGGCCGGGGGCAGCGTGCTGTCGTGGATCGAGGACAGCCGCGGGGCGAGCGCACTGCGGATGGCGTTCATGCCTTTCAGCATGTTTTCGTCGCCTTGCCATTTCGCCTGGCCATTGAGCGTTAGTTCGATCGCGGCACTCTGGTGCCCTTCATGGCTTGTCGTCTCTGCCCAGGAGACGCCGGTCGAGAGACCAAGACCGAGGACGAGAACAGGCAAAATAAGGCTTCTACGGATGTACATCTTCGTGTTTCCCTTTCAAGACGAGAGGAGTTTCTCTTCGCCAGGTGGGATTAGCCTGCCCAGCTTATGGCTCGCTTAAGTGCCGAAAGGAAATTGAACAGCAAGATTGACGATACGCCCTCGACGCAGGAGCGTAGACCACAATTGATGCCTCACCCGCTTTGGGCAATCCAAACGCCCAACCGATCGTAACTGCCTGGCGATGACCGCAGAGGGGTCTCAGGCTCGTGAGCGTGGTTGCAGCTCTCCTTCGGTCGGTCCATAAGACGCGAAACTTGCCAACAGCGCCACTGCATACTTAATTGAATTTCGGCAAACACGCAGTGTGGCTAATCGAAGGCGGGGGCTGGGTATACTGGTTCGCAGAAACAGTCCTATTCCGGCCTGCTTCTTTTGCTCTATATAGGGCATCATCCGCAAGCCGAATGTAGCTCGCTGGTGTGAGCGTTTCAGGATCTCGGGTTTTCAGGCCAATTGAGACGGTAACAAAAATGCGCTCGCCGGCATCCGTTTCGAACGACAAAGACTCAACAATTGTGCGGATACGTTCCGCCATCACCACCATTTTCAAAACATGATCACCTGCCTGATGACCATAGGTATCGTTGAGGATTTGAAAAAATCGATATCGATTAACAGCAGCGAGACAGGCATTTTGTCACGGTCTGCTGATAAGCACACTGAGGACAAACGTTCATCGAATGCCGCGCCAGATAGGTAATGCGACCCGATCGCATTGGCGACCGGGACATTGATCCACCCAGGCCGAACTCGCCGGCGGGGCCGTCGCGCCAAAATCTGATACTCGAAAAGCCCTCAATTACGGCAACATCCTGATCCACTTCCGAAAGTGCGGTACGGGGTAGGCTCGTGCATCCACTCATCAAAACCATCAGAATGATCGTCAAAAGAGTGGCGCGTAAGAACCGACGCGCGGACAGTTCTTCCGTTTTCCAATGTCTCGCTGACGACAAGTTCGCCCATAAATGCTGCGGATTGACAGGGGAGGGCAGAGACTGGTTATGACATTGCTAGAGCCAACAGAACTCCTCATGGTTGCGATGTGTTCGATGATACTCAGGTGCTGGTTCCTTTCGAGACAGTGTGTGAGCCATCACCGATTTGCGAGCCCGCCCGCAGCGACGCTTCTGTTTCTCGTCGCGCCCGGCCGGCACGGGCCAGCCCCAATTCGGCGAGGATTGCATAAAGCGCCGGCAGCACCAACAACACCAAGGCGGTAGACGTGAGCAGGCCAAACACCACCGAGATCACCAGCGGTTTGAGCGTCTGTGCCTGGGTCGAAGTTTCCGTCAGCAATGGTGCCATCCCAAGTATTGTTGTCGTCGCCGACACGAAAATCGGCCTGAACCGCGCCCGCACGGCTAACCCCGCAGCCTCAGCTACGGTTACCTCGGGACCGGCTTTGTCCTTGATCACTTCAATCAGCAGGATAGCGTTGTTCACGACGATCCCGGCCAGCGAGGCGGCCCCCACCAATGAAGGCATCGAAATATTGTATCCCATGGCCGCATGGCCCCAGATCACCCCGAGAAACGCCAGCGGGATGGTCAACATGACAATCACCGGTTCGACATAGCTGCGGAACTGAAACGACAAGACAAGATAGATCCCGACAAGACCGATCAGAAAACCGACCATGATCGAGCTGACTGTTTCCGCCGAATTGGCGGCCTGACCGAGAATTTCGAAGCTTAGACCCGGCGTTGCCGCAACCAGATCCGGCAGAAAATCCTTAGCCAGACGCGCTGTGATTGCGTCAGCATTGCCGAAGCGGCCATCGACATCGGCCTGAACGGTGACTGTGCGCATGCCATCCACCTGCGTAATGCTACCCCAGCCGCGGGATTCCTTCCAATCCGCAACCGTGGCCAATGGTATTTCAT
>LADQ01000141.1 GCA_000961635.1 Hoeflea sp. BRH_c9
CGGCGCCGAGATCGCCGCCAAGCGCGCCGCGGCGCGTCCGGCGATCGGCATGACCATGTTTGGCGTTACCACGGCTTGCGTTCAGGCCGTGCAAAAAATCCTGGAACCGGATTATGATTGCCTGGTGTTCCACGCAACGGGTACCGGCGGCCGCGCCATGGAAGCGCTCGGCCAGTCGGGCATGCTGGCAGGCTTCGTCGACATCACCACCACCGAAATAGCCGACATGATTGTCGGCGGCGTGTTTCCTTCAGATGAAAACCGCTTTGGCGCAGCCATCGACACCGGCCTGCCCTGGGTCGGCTCGGCCGGCGCGCTCGACATGTGCAATTTCGGCGCCCGGGCGACCGTTCCCGAACGCTTCAACGGCCGCAATTTTGTCATCCACAATCCGGCCGTGACGCTGATGCGCACGACGGTTCAAGAAAACCGCGCCATGGGCGAATGGATCGGCCAGCGCATGAACCTGATGGAAGGACCGGCGATCTTCCTCATTCCCGAGGGCGGCGTGTCCATCCTCGACAGACCCGGCGGACCGTTCCACGATCCCGCCGCCGACGCGGCGCTGTTCGAGGCGCTGGAAGGCACCGTGCGCCAGACCGCGCGGCGCAAGATCATCCGCGTCAAGGCCAACATCAATGACGAGGCTTTTTCCACCGCGTTGGCGAACGCCTTCACATCCATCGCGAACCCGCTGAGGAGAACTGCGTAGTGGCACGATTTGAGCGCAAGGCAATTGTCGACCGGTTGCAGCAGATGAAGCGCGATCGCATCCCCATCATCGGTGGCGGAGCGGGCACAGGACTGTCGGCCAAATGCGAGGAGCAAGGCGGCATCGACCTGATCGTCATCTACAATTCCGGCCGCTACCGCATGGCCGGACGCGGTTCGCTGTCCGGCATGATGGCCTATGGCAACGCCAATGACGTGGTTGTCGAGATGGCCCGGGAAATTATTCCGGTGGTCAGGCACACGCCGGTTCTGGCCGGGGTCAACGGCACCGATCCGTTCTGCATTTTCGACCAGTTCCTGCGCCAACTCAAGGACCTCGGTTTTGCCGGCGTCCAGAACTTCCCCACGGTCGGCCTGATCGACGGCACATTCCGCGCCAATCTTGAAGAGACCGGTATGTCCTATGGGCTGGAGGTCGACATGATCGCTCGCGCCCATCAGCTCGACATGCTGACCACGCCCTATGTCTTTTGCGAGGATGACGCCATCGCCATGGCCAAGGCCGGCGCCGACATCATCGTCTGCCATCTCGGTCTGACCACCGGCGGATCCATCGGCGCCGAGACGTCACTGAAGCTGGAAGACTGCCCCGCCCTCGTCAACGCATGGGCGGAAGCGGCATTGAAGGTCAACAAGGATGTGATGGTTCTGGTCCATGGCGGACCGGTTTCATCGCCCGAGGACGCCAGTTTCGTGCTCAACCGCACACAGAATTGCCACGGTTTTTACGGGGCCTCATCGATGGAGCGCCTGCCGACGGAACAGGCGCTTACGGAACAAACACGCAAATTCAAGGCGGTCACCTTCTAGGCAGTACGCCTGAAGCGCCCGGAATACAGGGAGGAATGGAACATGTCTGGCGAAGTGCTCGGAATGGCATTGCTGTGGCTGATCGGCTTTGCAATCGCAGTCGTCATCGCGGTCTACATCCTGCGATGGCTTTACCGCCGATCGACCAAGGAAACAGCCTTCGTGCGAACCGGTTTCCTGGGCGAGAAAGTGGTCGTCAATGGTGGCGCCTTCGTGATCCCCGTGCTTCACGAAATCACGCCGGTGAACATGAATGTCATCCGCATCGAGGTGAAGCGCGAGAACAATCATGCGCTGATCACCAAGAACCGCATGCGCGTCGACATTTCCGCTGAATTCTTCGTCCGTGTCGGCTCTTCCCGTGAGGCCGTTGCTTCCGCCGCCCAGACGCTCGGCCGCCGCACCATGCAGGAAGATGGTCTGCGGACGTTGCTCGAAGGCAAGTTCGCCTCCTCGATGCGCACCATTGCCGCCCGCATGGCGCTGGAAGACATGCACGAACAGCGCGGCGAATTCGCCACCGCCGTGCGTGATCTGGCCGCTGAATCGCTGGCGCAAAACGGGCTGGACCTGGAATCCGTTGCCATCGTCGACCTCGATCAGACAGGGCTGGAATATTTCGATCCCTCCAATGCCTTTGATGCGGATGGTCTGACCCAGATCACCGAATCCATCGAGGCGCGCCGCAAGATGCGCAATGAGATCGAACAGCGCACCCTGGTCGAAATCCGCAACCAGAACCTGACCGCCCAGAAACAGGTCTATGATATTGACCGCGATCAGGAATATGCGCGCCTCGAACAGGAACGCGAGCTGGAAACACGCCGCGCCGTCCAGCGGACGGAACTGGTTCGCGAGCGCGCGCTGCGCGATCAGGAATCAGAGCAGGCGCAACTGGCGTCCCGCGAAGCCATCGAGAAATCGCGGCTGGCCCAGGAACGCGCGATCACCGACGAACGCATCAAGTCCGAGGAGGACACGCAGCGCCGCGAAATCATCCGTCGCCGGACCATCGATGAAGCGGAAATGAAAGCGCGTGAAAAGACCGAGCGCGAGGAAATTGCGCTTGAGCTGGAACTCGACAAGGCGCGCATCAAACGCGATCTCGAACAGCGCGAGCTGGAAATCTCGCGGGAAAAATCCGTTGAAATCTATGCGCTTGAGCGCCAGATCGCGGTTGCCGGCAAGGCTGTCGAGCTGGCCACGGCTGAAGCCGAGAAAAGGCGCAACGACATTGTTCAATCGCAACTGACCGAGGCCGAGCGGATTGCCCAGGAGCGCGCCCTTGACGAGGTCCGGATCGAGCGCGAACGCCGCCTGGATGCACTGCAAATCGCCAAGCGGCAGGCCTTCGAAGAGGCGGAAATCGCCATGGGCGAGGAAGTCGAACGGGCCCGTCTGGCCACTGATCGCGCCGTTGCGGAAGCGACCATCCTCAACGACCGCGAAATCCGTGCCGCCGGCGTCGACCGCGATCGCTTCATCGAGATCGCCGAGATGGAAAAGGCCATCGAGCTTGCCAAGAAGTCGCAGGAACGCTCGTCTGCGCTCGCCGCCGCCTCCGCGGTTCGCTCCAAGGCAATCCAGGCCGAGGAACAGACGCTGACGGCGCGCGAGACGGAAATCGCCGAACGCCGCAAACTCACCGAAATCATCGCGACGCGGCGCGAAACGGAAACAGAAGCACTGCGCATGACGGCGAAGGCCGATGCCGAGATGATGGCTGCCAAGAGCCTGGCCGAAGCGCAGAAAATCACTGCTGTCGCCAATGCCGAAGCCGAGAAGATCTCGGCGCTCGCCGCCGCCGAGCGTTACCAGGTGGATGCCGCCGGTCGGCGCGCGCTCAATGAATCCGAGAACGCGCTGTCCGAACCCGCCCGTCAGGCCCGCATCCGCGAAAAGCTGCTGGACAAGATCGAGGGCATTGTCCGCGAAAGCGTCAAGCCGATGGAGAAGATCGAGGGCATCAAGATCCTCCATGTCGACGGCATGCATGGCGGCGAAGGCGGCCGCAAGAATGTCACCGACGAGGTGATCGATTCCGCCCTGCGCTACCGGGTGCAAGCGCCGATGATCGACAATCTGATGAAGGAGATCGGTATCGAAGGCAGTTCGATGGGACGCATGACCGACGTGCTGCGCGACGCCAAGGACATGACATCGCTGGTCCAGAAGGCCGGGGGCAAAAAAGGCTCGAAACTGTCCGAGGACGATGATGACCGGGATCGTTGAGTCGGGGGCCAGGACATGACCACCGTTTACGTTTCCGCGGTCATCCCGGCGCCGGCAGCGACGGTCTGGGGTCTGGTGCGCGATTTCAACGCTCTCCCGCGCTGGACCCCTTTTGTCGCTGACAGCCGCATCGAGCAGAACCTGCCGTCCGACAAGGTCGGCTGCATCCGCAACTTCGTCCTGAAAGACGGCGGGCGCATCCGCGAACAGCTTCTCGGCCTCTCCGACTACGAGATGAGTTGCACCTATTCGATCCTCGAAAGCCCGATGGCGGTCGAAAACTACATTGCCAAGCTGTCGCTGACCCCGGTGACCGACACCAACACGACATTTGCGGAGTGGCAGGCGGATTTCGACTGTCTTCCGGAAAGGGAACGCGATCTGATGCAACAAATCGGGGTCAACGTGTTCAAGGCCGCCTTTGATGCGCTCAAACGGAAAGCGGCGGAACGGTGAGTTTTCGCGCACACGCGATTGATCCCTCCGCCGTTGCGCGAGGCAGGTGAGCGCAATGGTCCGTGTTGTCGAATCCGCCGTTATCGATGTCCCGATAGATGATGTCTGGCGGGTGCTGCGTGATTTCAACAGCCATGACCGCTGGCATCCGGCCATTGCGGAGAGCGCCATCGAGGACGGCCAACCGGCCGACATGGTGGGTGCCGTCCGTGCCTTCTCACTTACAGACGGCGGCCGCTTGCGCGAACAATTGCTGCGCCTGAATGACCGCGATCATGAACTGACCTATTGCCTGCTCGAAGCGCCGTTGCCGCTCTATGGGTATGTGGCCAGGATCAAGCTTCGTCCGGTGACAGACACCGGCCAGACCTGGTGGCAGTGGGAATCCAAATTCACCACGCCCAGCGGTGAGGAAGCCAGGCTTTCGGCTTTGGTCGGCAATGACATCTACCAGGCTGGAATGCGGGCGTTGGAGGCCCATCTGCGCGGCCCGTCACAGCGAAGCGCCACGGCGCCTCCGGTCCGGCCGCCGGCGGAAGTCCGCGGTCCGGTCCCAAGCGATATGTCCGGCAGGAACACCACACCTTACAGCCCGGTCAACCAGGCGGACGTCAAGAGCACCGGGATCCTTACCGCCGGCGCAATCGTCATGGAGCGTCATGGCGGCCCCGAGGTCCTTCAGTTCCGGCAGGTAGAGGTCCCTGCCCCCGGCCCCGGCCAGGTTCGCATCCGCCAGACCTATGCCGGCGTCAATTTCATCGACGTCTATTGCCGGACCGGCTATTTCGACCTGCTCAAGCCGCCGGGTGTCCCGGGCATGGAGGCTGCCGGAATGGTGGAGTCGGTTGGCGCCGGCGTCACCCATCTGAGCCCGGGCGACAGGGTCGCTTACGCCTGCGGGCCGGTGGGCGCCTATACGTCCTGCCGGACAATGGATTGCGAACTCGTGGTGCGGATCCCCGATTGGTTTTCAGACGAAATCGCTGCCGCCGGCCTGCTCAAGGGGGTGACCGCGGGGTTCCTGCTGCATGATCTGGTTACAGTCCAGCCTGGCCAGCATGTCGTTGTCCATGCGGCCGCGGGCGGGGTCGGTTCGCTGCTGGTGCAATGGGCCCGCGCCATCGGCGCCCATGTGATCGCCACGGTCTCCACCCACGACAAGGCGGTGAAGGCCCGCCAACTCGGCGCCGATGATGTCATCATCGGCCGCGGAGCGGACTTCGTCGAGGCCGTGATGGAGATCACCAAGGGCAAGGGCGCGGAGATCATCTATGACGCGGTTGGGCGTGACAGTTTTGACTGGTCGATCGCAGCGCTTGCCATTCGCGGCCATCTGGTCAGCTTCGGTCAGGCCTCAGGCCCGATTGGCGAGAAGGATATTGGCGCTCTGGCGTCAAAGTCGGTGACGCTGTCGCGCCCCAATTACGGTCACTACACCGGGACAAGCGCGCTCATGCGAATGCAGAGCGAACGGCTGTTTGATGGCCTGCAGCGGGGCCTGGTTAGAATTGACCCGTCGGCGGTCTATCAACTGGCGGACGCCGCGCGCGCCCATGATGATCTGGAGAACAGCAGAACCATCGGCTCGATCGTGTTGAAGACCTGAACCAGCGCACTCCGGAGTTCGTTCGAACGCCCCGTCTAGCCATCTGGCGCAACGGGGCGTTCGTGAAACCTGGTTCTACCTGAGGTCCGCCGGCAGCAATTCTTCCGGCATGTTCTGATAGCAGACCGGCCGCAGGAAGCGGCGGATCGACAGCGTGCCGACCGAGGTGGCGCCAAAATTGGTGGACGCCGGATAGGGTCCGCCATGGACCATTGAATCGGCAACCTCGACGCCGGTCGGAAAGCCATTGGCCAGAATCCGTCCCGCCTTGCGTTCCAGCACCGGCATCAGCGCCTGGCCGTGTTTGGTGTCGCCCGCGTCCATGTGCAGCGTGCAGGTGAGCTGGCCCGACAGGCTCCTGGCGACCTTCATCATTTCATCGAAATCGGCGACCCGCACGACAAGCCCGAGCGGCCCGAAGACTTCCTCGCCGAGTACCTCGTTGTCGAGCCATTCCTTGCCGGTGGTGGCGAAAAGATAGGGCGTGGCGTTGCGCAGGTCACAGGTCGAGGTGAGCAATTCCTGCACGCCCTTGGCCGCGGCGATCCGGTCACGCCCGGAGCGATAGGCCGACGCTATGCCATCTGTCAGCATGGTCTGCGCGCCGACCGGCGCAAGCGCTTCGGTTGTGGCGTCCACGAAAGCATCGGCGTCCGGTCCGTCGATGACGACCGAGATACCGGGATTGGTGCAGAACTGCCCCGCCCCCATGGTCAGCGATCCGGCCCAGCCCTTGGCGATTGCCTCGCCCCGCGCCTTGACGGCTTCCGGCAGCAGGAACATCGGGTTGACCGAACCCAGCTCGCCGAAGAACGGGATTGGGTCTTCGCGCTGGGCGCACAGGTCAAACAACGCCCTGCCGCCGGCGAGCGATCCGGTGAAGCCGACCGCCTTGATCAGCTTATGCTGGACCAGACTCTGGCCGACGTCGCGTTTTCCGCCCTGGATCAGCGAGAATATGCCCGGATGCATGCCGAGCTTCCTGATTGCCGCATCGATGGCCTGGGCAACGATCTCGGCGGTGCCGGGATGGGCGGAATGGCCCTTGACCACGACCGGACAGCCCGCGGCAAGGGCTGCCGCGGTGTCGCCGCCGGCGGTCGAAAAGGCGAGCGGGAAATTCGAGGCGCCGAAGAC
>LADQ01000140.1 GCA_000961635.1 Hoeflea sp. BRH_c9
GCCACGGCCACCGACACCGGCGGCTCGATCCGCCAGCCGGCGGCCTTTACCGGCACCGTCGGCATCAAGCCGACCTATGGCCGCTGCTCGCGCTGGGGCATCGCAGCCTTCGCTTCCTCGCTCGATCAGGCAGGCCCGATCGCCCGCGACGTGCGCGATGCGGCGATCCTGCTCAAATCGATGGCCTCGGTCGACGCCAAGGACACCACTTCGGTCGATCGCCCGGTTCCCGATTACGAAGCGGCCGTCGGCGGCTCGGTCAAGGGCCTGAAGATCGGCATCCCGCGCGAATACCGCGTCGACGGCATGCCCGAGGAGATCGACGCGCTGTGGCAGCAGGGCATTGCCTGGCTCAAGGATGCCGGCGCCGAGATCGTCGACATCGAACTGCCGCACACAAAATACGCGCTGCCCGCCTATTACATCGTGGCGCCCGCCGAAGCCTCGTCCAACCTCGCCCGCTATGACGGCGTCCGCTACGGGCTGCGCGTGCCCGGCAAGGACATTGCCGACATGTACGAGAAGACCCGCGCCGAAGGATTTGGCCAGGAGGTCAAGCGCCGCATCATGATCGGCACCTATGTGCTTTCGGCCGGCTATTACGACGCCTATTACCTGCGCGCCCAGAAGGTCCGCACCCTGATCAAGCGCGATTTCGAACTGGCCTTCGAGGCCGGCGTCGACGCCATCCTGACGCCCGCCACCCCGTCGGCGGCCTTCGTCATTGGCGACGAGAATCTGGCGAGCGACCCGGTGAAAATGTATCTCAACGACATCTTCACCGTCACCGTCAACATGGCGGGCCTTCCCGGCATCGCCGTGCCCGCCGGTCTCAACCCGCAAGGCCTGCCGCTCGGCCTGCAGCTGATCGGCCGTCCCTTCGAGGAAGAGACCCTGTTCAAGACCGCCCATGTGATCGAGCAGGCCGCCGGCAGGTTCGAACCCAAGCGCTGGTGGTAGACCGCTGTTTATCGGTCACTCCGAAGACCGAAAGCCACGCAGGCGCGACCCAGTCGCCCTCTTGTGAATCCTGAAAACGCATTCTATGTTGCTTTAGGCAACATAGAATTGTTGGATGAAGGACATGACGGATTTCGAACCTGGACTGCTGCACCGTGTCGAGGCGATACGGCGGTTCAACCGGTTTCACACCAAGCTGGTCGGCGCGCTCAACGAGGACCTGCTGGCTTCGCATCTGCCGCTGGTGCAGGTCCGGCTGCTCTATGACCTTGCCCATTCGGAAAACATGTCTGCGGCCGATCTGTCGGCGTCGCTGTCGCTCAATCCCGGCTATCTCAGCCGCATGCTGGCTCAGCTCGAAACTCTCGACCTGATCCGCCGGTCACCCGATCCCGCCCACGCCAAGCGCCAGCGGATCGAGTTGACGGCCAAGGGCCATGAATTCATCGGTGAGCTTGAGGACAAGTCTCGCTCTGAAGTTGCTAGCCTGATCGGCGGCCTCACTGAAGCCGAGCAGCAAGACCTGGTCGAGGCCATGGCCCGGATTGAAGCGCTGCTCGGGCAGGCGGCGCAACCGGCACAGATCGTCCTGCGCGATCCACTGCCGGGGGATCTCGGAACCGTGGTGGCGCGGCAGGCCGAGCTCTACGCCCGCGAATATGGCTGGGACCGCAGCTTCGAGGGGCTGGTGGCGGGAATCGTCGCCGATTTCATCCGCGACTTTGATCCTCAGATGGAAAAAGCCGTCATCGCCGCGCGCGATGGCGAAATTGTCGGCTCCGTCTTTGTCGTCAAGGCCGAGCCGGGCACGGCGAAATTGCGCCTGCTTTATGTCGATGCCCGCGTTCGCGGTCAGGGACTGGGCAAACGCCTGGTCAACGAAGCCATCGAGTTTGCCAGATCGAAGGGCTACCGCGAACTGGTGCTGTGGACCAATGCCGGTCTCGATGCGGCGCGGGGAATCTATGAGTCCGCCGGCTTCAAGCTCACATCCGAGGAACCGCACCACAGCTTCGGTCACGATCTTGTCGGCCAGTACTGGAGCCTGAAACTGTGAACACCGGCATTCTCGCAGCACTGTTCACTGGCGTTCAGGTCGGCGGCGCCATTTACGCCAGCAGCCTCGTCGTGGGTGACACCGGCATCGCCGCTCTGGGATTCCTCAGATATGGCTGCGCGGCGATCATGCTGCTGCCGTTTTTCATCTCGGCGCCGGTCAAGCTGCCGCGGCGGGGCGACATGCTGCCGATCGCCCTGCTCGGACTGGGCCAGATCGTGGTGATGATCTGTCTTATCAATCTTGCGCTGCTGCTCACATCGGGCGCGCGCGTGGCGCTGGTGTTTGCCAGCCTGCCGGTGGTCACGCTGATCGCCAACCGGATTGTCGGCGGGCGGGCGCATCACCGGCTGGAAATTGTTGGCGGCATCGTCACCATTGCCGCGGTCGCCTGGCTGGTTGCCGCCGACATTCTCGCCAGCCGCGCCAGTCTTGACGATTTCGCCGGCATGGCGGCCACCCTTGGCGCTGCCGTGTCGATCGCATTTTGCTCGGTGCTGTACCGGCCCCATGTCGCCCGTTACGGCTCCATCGCCGTCAGCATATGGGCGTTCTCGGTGTCGCTGCCGGTGCTGGCGCTGTTGTGGATGCTGGTGCCGCCATCGCAACCGGTGTCCGCCTGGCCCACTTCCACCTGGGCGCTTGTCGCCGCCGTGGGAGTGTCTTCGGGGCTCGGATATCTGGCCTGGTTTCACGCCATCGAGCGCCTCAATCCGGCAAGCGTCACCGGATTTCTCTCGCTCAGCCCGGTCACGGCGGCGGTGCTGACGCTGGTGTTCTCGACCGCCGATGTGGATTTGTGGGCCTTGGGCGGCGCAGTCGTTCTGGTGGTGATCGGCACGGTGATCATCAGTTTCGGCAATCGCGCAATCCCCGCGCCGCCAGGCTGACGAGCCGCAATCCTGTGCGGGTCTTCACGGACAATGAAGATCTGAGGATTAACGAGGGGCTTGAAGCCGGCGCGAAAAATGGCGACAGTCCGCCTGTCTGGCGCGCGGTCGAGTTGCTGCTGCAGCCACTCACGGAACCATCGTCGTGCCGTCCGGCTTGAAATTTCGCCGAAGCCGATGGTGTTGATGGATTGGAGTTGCCGCTTTGCTGATCCTGCGTCCTGCCACCGAGAACGACATTCCGGCCATCACGGCCATTTCGCAAAACGCCTTTTGGTCGAATTTTTCCGCGCTTGAACCTGGAGCCGGGGAGCATCCGGGCTATCGCGAACTGGTCCGCGAGAGGCATCAGGCCGAAGCGCGCGATCTCTGGCCCGGCATCGTGATCGCCGAGTTCGATGGCCTGCAGGGCGGATGGGGCGCCCGGCTTGCCGGCGGGAATGAAATCACCGAAATGTGGGTGCACGGCGGTTTTCAGGGCAAAGGAGCCGGGACGGCGCTGATCAGCCAGTTTCTGGGTGACATCGCCCGGGAAGGCCATCGCGAGGCCTGGATCGAGACCCATCTGCGCAATGCCGGCGCCATCAGGCTCTACCAGCGCATGGGCTTTGTCCCTGACCATGAGAGATCCCACCCTTCCAGGGGATTGGGGCGTGACATTCCCCTGATCCGGTTGTGCCGGATGTGGGGGTGAGTATTTCGGGCGAACGGCCATTCTTTCCCGCCGCGCCAGATCAGGTACACTCGCCGTGCCTGGAAGATGAAAGGATGAGTTTCATGTTCGCAAGATCCGCTTTTATGCTGGCATTCCAGTTCGCCATGGCAGCGGCAGCCGTGTCAGTTGCCCCGGCCGTCTCCCAAGCCAACGACAGGGCCATCATCGTGCTCGATGCATCGGGTTCGATGTGGGGCCAGATCGAAGGCAGGACCAAGATCGAGATTGCCCGCGACACGCTGTCCGATGTGCTGACCACTCTGCCCGATACGCTTGACCTGGGCCTGATCGCCTACGGCCACCGCGAGAAGGGATCCTGCACCGACATCGAGGAGATCGTCGCGCCGGGAGCGGGCACACGGGCCGATATTGCCGCGGCAGTCAAATCGCTCAACCCGAAGGGCAAGACCCCGATCGCCGATTCGGTAAAAATCGCCGCCGAAAGCCTGCGCTACACCGAAGAGAAAGCCACGGTCATTGTGGTGACCGACGGCATTGAAACCTGCAACGCCGACCCTTGCGCGCTGGCGAGCGAACTTGAGAAGCTCGGCGTCGAATTTACCGCCCATGTCATCGGTTTCGGTCTGACGGAGGACGAAGGCAAGCAGGTGGCCTGCCTGGCCGAGAACACCGGCGGGCGCTATCTGCAGGCTTCAAATGCCGAGGAGCTGGCCGGCGCGTTGACCCAGACCGTGGTGGCCGAACCAGCTCCGCAACCCGAACCCGCGCCAGCCCCGGCGCCGGTTGCGCTTGAGAAAAACCTGGCCTTCACGGCGGTACTCGGTGAGGGCGGGCCGGCCTTGGACGGCGACGGCAAATGGGAGATCTTCCCGGTCACAGGCGATACTCCAAGCACCGATGCGCTGGATCATGGCTATGACACCGCCTGGCGTACCAAGGTTCCGGCCGGCCGTTATCTGGTGCGGGTGAGCAAGGACATGGCGATGGCGGAAACAATGGTCGAAGCCAGGCAGGATGAACTGGTCGAGCGCGAACTGGTGCTTGACGCCGGCTGGCTCACGGTAGCCGTCGTCCCCGATGAAGCTGCGGAAATCGACGACAGCGCCCGCTTCGACATCGAGGCGTCCGGCAAGCAGGATGGCGGCTACGGTCAGGGCCGGTTCCTGGTTCCCGCCGGCGACGTCACCGTCAAGGCCCGGCTGGGTCAGGCGAAGGCGGAGGAGAGCTTTGCCATTGCCGCCGGAGAGAGCCTCGACAAGCGCATTGTCGCGGGCATCGGCGTGCTTGCCGTCGAGGCGGTCTATTCGGAAAACGGGCCGGCCGTTGAAGACAGCGGCTACCGGGTCGACGTGCTGTCGGGGAAGATGTCGCTCGATGGCAAGCGCGAGGGGATCGATGGCGGCTATGGCCCGGGCAACCAGTTCAAGCTTTCGCCGGGAGACTACATCGTGCGCCTCCGCCTCGGCGGCGCTTCGGTCGAACAGCCGGTCAGCGTCAAGCAGGGTGAAATGTCCGCGGTCACGGTCAATCTCAACGCAGGCGTCCTCAATGTGAAGGCTCCCGGCGCCTACCGGATCGAGATCCTGCCGGCCAAGGCTGATCTTCAAGGCCGCCGCAAAGCCATCGAAGGCGCCTATGCCGAAGAGCTGCAGATAACCCTGCCGCCGGGCGACTATTTGGCCGTCGCCATCATGAGCGGCGATTCCGATGCAGAGAAAAAGCAAGCTCAGGCCAGTGTGACGGCGGCCGAAAGAGCGGAGATAGTCATTCAGTAGTAGCTTGATTGTAGGCGATTTGCTGAAACGGCCTGTGCCGGAGTATCGTGCGTCATATTTGTCGCACGATTTTCCAGGAAGCGTGACCCCGCTTTCCCGCAACGGAGCCGACGTCATGCTTGCCATCCGGCCCGCCAGTTCCGCCGAAGCCGAGGATCTCGCCAGGATCGGGCTTGCCGCATGGGAGAAGGCGATCCGGGTCTGGGGCGAGGACGCCGACCGGTTGCGTGACAATGCCCGGCAGGCCTTTTATGATTTCTGCACGCGCCACTGGCCCGACATTCTGGTTGGCGAGTGGGATGGCGATCTGGCCGGCTGGGGCTCTTGCGAAAAAGCCGATGACTTCATCACCGATCTCTGGGTTCAACCCGAATTTCAGGGCAGGGGCATCGGCACGGCCCTGCTTGAGGCGATCGAGGAAGGCATCAAGGCTCGCGGCTACAAGGCCGCCCGGCTCGACACCCACGCCCGCAACGCCGCGGCGATCAGGCTTTACAAGCGGCTCGGCTACCGTGTGAAGGCCTATTTCGTCACCTATTCCGAACCGCTTGACGAAGACATCGACAAGGTCGAGATGATCAGGGAGTTCGATCCCGGCGCCGAACCGGAGCCCGACGAGGATGGTCTGTACAGCCTCTGACCATGTGGCAAATCCGGACGAAAAAAAGACCCGGAGGCGGATACCCGCTCCGGGTTCGTCAGGTGGGCAAAGGTTGCTCTGCCTAGAGGGAGCTGCAATTCAGATGGCGTGTCAGGCGGCGGGTAGTGCTTGTTTTTCCTTGTTGTCGAGTACCCGCTCAAAAAGGTCGTGGTTGCGGCAAAAACCCGGTGCTTCGTCCGGATCGCTTTCATGCGCCAGCCAGTGCTCGCATGTATCCGGCCGGTCGCAGGTCAGGCACCGGTTGGCTGCCCGGCGCAGTACACCCGCATGATCGGGCAATTTCAAAATCTCATCAGCGACGCCAAGTTTCTTCATCATGGCGTCCATCAGGTCGGCCTGCCGGGTCAGCCGGCTGAAAATATCGAGTACGCTCATAATCCGCTCCTCCTTGATGTTGGAGAAAGATTCTCACCTGACCGGCATGGCCGCATTGATTTCGATCAACCATTTTGCAGGTTGATCTGTCGGCCTCCCACCTCCATAGGCCCGGAAAGCCTTGCAGTCGGGCCGGCTTTGTTCTACCCGAACTGATCCTTCAAAGATAATGAGCCTGCCATGACCCTCGTCGACACCCGCACCCCAGATCCGAAACGACTGATCCCCGGCGCCACCGGCGATTGGGAGATTGTCATTGGCCTGGAAGTCCACGCCCAGGTGACGAGCCAATCCAAGCTGTTCTCGGGCGCCTCGACCCATTTCGGCAAGGCCGCCAATTCCAATGTCAGCCTGGTTGACGCCGCCATGCCCGGCATGCTGCCGGTGATCAACGAGGAATGCGTGCGCCAGGCCGTGCGCACCGGGCTGGGCCTGAAGGCGCAGATCAACAACCGCTCCGTGTTCGATCGCAAGAACTATTTCTATCCCGACCTGCCGCAGGGCTATCAGATCTCCCAGTTCAAGGATCCGATCGTCGGCGAGGGCGAGATCATCATCTCGGTCGGGCCTGACCGTCAGGGCCAGTTCGAGGACATCGAAATCGGCATCGAACGGCTGCATCTGGAGCAGGATGCCGGCAAGTCGATGCATGACCAGCACCCGACCATGTCCTATGTCGACCTCAACCGCTCCGGCGTCGCGCTAATGGAGATCGTGTCGAAGCCCGACATGCGCTCGGCTGACGAGGCCAAGGCCTATGTCACCAAGCTGCGCTCGATCCTGCGCTATCTCGGCACCTGCGACGGCAACATGGATGAAGGCTCGATGCGCGCCGACGTCAATGTCTCGGTCAGAAAACCCGGGGGCGAGTTCGGCACCCGCTGCGAGATCAAGAACGTCAACTCGATCCGCTTCATCGGCCAGGCCATCGACTATGAGGCGCGCCGCCAGATCGCCATCATCGAGGATGGCGGCAGCATCGACCAGGAGACCCGCCTTTTCGATCCGGGCAAGGGCGAGACCCGCTCGATGCGCTCCAAGGAAGATGCGCATGACTATCGCTATTTCCCCGATCCGGATCTGCTGCCGCTGGAATTCGACGACGCTTTCGTTGCGGCGCTGAAGGCGGATCTGCCGGAACTGCCGGACGACAAGAAGGCGCGGCTGGTGGCCGATATGGGCTTGAGCGTCTACGACGCCTCGATCCTGGTCTCGGAAAAGGCGATTGCCGATTATTACGAGCAACTGGCCGCCGGCCGCGACGGCAAGACGGCGGCCAACTGGGTCATCAACGACCTCCTGGGCGCCTTGAACAAGGACGGCAAAACCATTGAAGAGACTCCGGTTTCTCCCGATCAGCTCGGCGGCATTCTCGATCTGATCAAGGACGGCACCATTTCCGGCAAGATCGCCAAGGACCTGTTCGAGATCGTCTTTTCCGAGGGCGGCGACCCGGCCGAAATCGTCGAAAGCCGCGGCATGAAACAGGTCACCGACACCGGCGCCATCGAGAAGGCGGTTGATGAGGTGATCGCCGCCAATCCCGATCAGGTGGCCAAGGCCCAGGCAAAACCGGCGCTGGCCGGCTGGTTCGTCGGCCAGGTTATGAAGGCCACCGGCGGCAAGGCCAATCCGCAAGCCGTGCAGGACCTGGTCAAGGCCAAGCTCGGCATTGTGGAATAGGATTGATGTTCTTCGTCCGCTCCGCCTCGGCCCGTGACATTCCCGCCATCCGCGATGTGCTGGTCGACACCTGGCGGGCGACCTATGCGCCATTTTACGGCGCCGCCAAGGTCGAGGAGATCATCGCGGACTGGCATTCCGTCGCCGCGATCACCGCCAATCTCAATCGGCCGGGCGGCGAGTTTCTGGTGGCCGACGATGGCAAGCTGATCGGCGGCGTGGCCTTTGCCAGTTTCGCACCCGGGACCAAGACGGTATTGTTGCATCAGTTGTATGTGCGCCCCGAATGCCAGGGCCTGGGCATCGGCCGCGATCTGTTCGCCGAGATCGAGACCTGCTTTCCCGGCGCGCAGGAACTCAGCGTCGAAGTTGATCCCGGCAATGAACCGGCGATCGGATTTTACACTGCGCATGGCATGGTCGAGACCGGCCGCACCGAAAATTGCGGCAAAGGCCAGTCCGGCATTCCGGCGCTGATCATGTCCAAGCAGGTTTCCGGATAGTTCAGTTCATTTCGAGCGCCCGCCATACCGGCTTCAGGATGAATTTGCCCCGAGCATCGCGCCGCGCCACTGGACAATGCAGCCCCAGCGGGCCATAAGGCGGGATAGGACGCGGCCGGGAAAAACGGTCGCCAGGCCACGGCACAAGAGGCATTCATGAAGACGCTCCTGCTTCAGATATTCACCTGGTGGAACGGGCAGACGCTCGGAACCCGGTTCCATACATGGCGGCATGGAAAGCGTGTGGGTGAAGATGAGTCCGGCAATTTCTATTATGAAGGCGGAGTGGACTCCGAAGGCCGCACCCGGCGCTGGGTGATCTACAACGGCCCGTCTGACGCTTCCTTGATCCCGCCGGGCTGGCATGGCTGGATGCATCATCGCAGCGATGTCTCGCCTGCGTCCGAGACCTATACGGCGAAAACCTGGGAACGGGCGCACCAACCCAACCAGACCGGCACCGGCCACGCTTACCGTCCCAAGGGATCAATCCTCAATCAGGGCGCCCGCCCGCATGTGACGGGCGATTATGACGCCTGGACGCCGAAATCATAGCAAACCGCCATGGCTTTGGCGCGACAGCGCCACATTTCATGGGTAACGCTTCCTTGACGGCCATCGGCGAGAGTTGGGGCCCGAAACATGCCGGGAACGGCCCGGTCCGGGCCTTGCGATGAGTGATGCAGATGACGAACCAAGCCAACAGAATTGCAGTAAGCGCGAGCGCGCTCGTTGTCGCCGTTTCCGCCTTTTTGGGCGGCGGTGCGCCGGCTCTTAGCGCAACTATCGAAAACCCGGTGGCGGTGTTTTCCGGGATCGACAAGATCACCGGCCGCATCACCACATTCGACGTTTACGTCAACGAGACCGTGCAATTCGGCGCGCTTCAGGTGACCCCGAGGGTGTGCAACAGCCGCGACGAAACCGAGGCCCCAAAGACCACCACTTTTGTCGAGGTCGACGAGATCACGCTTGATCGCAAGATCAGGCGGCTGTTCACCGGATGGATGTTTGCCGATTCGCCCGGCCTCAACGCGGTCGATCACGCCGTCTATGATGTCTGGCTGAAGGAATGCAAGCAGGCCTCCGACGTTCCGGCTCCCAACGCTGAAGGCGCTGCGGCCACCAATTGAGGTGAGCCGGTGTGAACCCGCACGGCGCCTGCGCCTGCGCGGACAATTTTTGCCATAATGTGTTTAGTGCGGCGCGTCGGATACGGCGGCTCGCGCTGCCTTTCGTCGGGTACACCGTTTGGGACGGCGCGGAACGAAACCCAGACCGTGGCGCATTCGCGGGGAATTGCGGTATCTGTCTTTCCAAAACAGTTCAGCCCCGCGCATCAAAACGATGCGCGGGGCTTTGGCTTCAATTGATCACTGCCCGCCTTAGCGGGAAGCGACAGGCGTGACCAATGCCGTGATCCGGCGGATGGTGACCCTGCGGTTGAGTCGCTCTGGCGCTTCCGTCCGCACCTTGAGGTAGCGTTCGCCATAACCCTGGGTGACCAGATTTTCCGGCGGGATTCCGAAAACGTCGCTCAGCGCCACCGCAATCGTCTCGGCGCGCCGGTCAGACAGCAGGAGGTTTGCCTCGTCACGGCCCACCGCATCGGTGTGGCCTTCGATCAGGAAGGTCTCGGCCGGATTGGTCTCGAGGATTTTGCTCATGGCGCCGGCGACATCGGAGAGCCGCTGGATCTGGTCCTCGGCGATGGTCGCCTTGCCGAATTCGAAGGTCAGCGAATCAAGGTCGATCCGGCGTACCTTGTCACGCACGCGGGCCGACCGGCGGACCTCCTCCACGGTATAGAGGCGCTCGACCTGCTCCACCGGAGGCTCCATCAGGAAGTCCAGATAGGCGGACGGCTCCGCCTCGGTAGAATCCAGGATGTACTCGTCGACCGAAATCGAAAGCCGAAGCGGCGGCAACCCGCGGCCGGGATCGACAAAGGCCTGGCGCGAACCGTCGCTGTTGGCGTTTGCGTAAAACAGCACGTATTCACGTCCGTCCGGCATCACCCGGCTGCGCTGCACCACATCGCCCCAGCGGTTGGTAATGGTGACGAGCTGAACGCCGTTGGGTCGGACGATGACTTCACGCACCCGTCCGTCGCGCAACTGTTCGTAATAGACTTCTTCGCTGCCGGCGCGCAGCCGGTCGCTTTCGTCATGCTCGATGATGGTGCGGTTGTCGACGTTGATGATGGTCCGGTTGTCGTACTGGTTGATGATGGTCACATCGGTCTGCGCCTCACGCTGCGGCCGTGCGTCCATGCGCACGCCGACCTCCGACATTGCTTCCGGCGCCGGCGCGCTTCTTGCTTCCGGAGCCTGGGCTTCCTCATCGGATGCCGGTGGCGGGGCGGCGGGCTCGCTTGTTGCCGGAGCGGCGGCTGGCTCTTCTCCCGGCACTGGCGCTTCCTTGGCGCTGTCGAGCACCGGCGCGCCGTCCTC
>LADQ01000139.1 GCA_000961635.1 Hoeflea sp. BRH_c9
CGGCCCGCTTGATCACCGCCAGGCCGCGCTTGACCGCGGGCGCGTCCGGCTGGCCGGCCAGAGCCTCGGCAAGCTCGGCCTCGAACGGATTGTCCCGGCAGGCGTCGAGCACGACGATCTTGGTCTTGGCGCGCGCATCCATCTCGTTGACGATGCCGGACAGGTCGATGAAGTTCGCCGCCACATCGTCGCGCGTGCCGAGTTCGGCGTCGACGGGGATGAGGTAATTGACATTGCCGATCTGGATGGCGTGTCCGGCATAGTAGAAGAAGGCGATGTCGCTGCCATCGAGCCGGTCCAGAAATGCCTGCCGGGCCTCAAGGAGTTCGCTCCGGGACGGGCTATCGACCCGGATCACGTCAAAGCGCAAAGCGGCCAAGGCATCGGCGATGATACGCGCGTCGTTGGAGGGGTTGGCGAGCGCCGGTACATGCCGGTAGTCCGATGCGCCGATCACCAACGCCACCCGCTTGCCCGCATCCTGGAAGATGCCAGACTGGGCCAGGGCCGGTGTTGCGCCGGTGAACGCCAGCAAAAGTAACAGTGCATGCAAAAGCCGGCTCATGGCAGCAGCCCCGGAGGAATGCCCTCATTGCCGCCTTCGGCATAGAAGCTGCGCCAGTCATTGTCGTCGCAGTCGGGAATCGCCGCCTTGACGGGCTCCTGTGCCAGCTTGGCGATCTGGACCTGCCCGCCTTCCCCCGCGTTCGGCAATTGCACCGTGCGCTCGGCATTCTCCTTGACCACCGGCAGCATCGGCATGTCGCCGCGCGGCTCGCCCCAGCACAGGTCGTAAATTCCTCTGAAGCGGAGTCTGAAGGGCGTGCTGCACAGCTTCACCCATTTCGGCGTCATGCGGCAACCCATCTCCTGATGGTAGTTCAGTGTGCAATGCTCGGCCGGATTGCCCTTGCGGTAGCAGGATGAAATCGAGCGGGCGATGCCTTGCGGCGACATGCCGTAGAGCTCGGCCCCGGTCTCGACATCGAAGATCCAGTCCATGCCGCCTACGAAATCGTTCTGGATGTCATATTCGCTCACCCCGAACAGGCCGGAAAGATAGCTCAGGACGGCCTTGCCCTCGCGCTCTGTCTGGAGCGCAAAGGCCGTACTCTGCGAATAGATATCATAGGCGAGCTGCCCCGACAGGTTTCTTTTCCTGAAAATGTCGAATGCCTCCCTCCAGTCCGGGTCGATCAGTTCCGCCGCCGTGGCGTCCCGCGGCATCTCGGGCCGGCTGGAGAGAGCTTTCGCCAGCGAGCTGACCAAGGCACCGGCGCTCCCGGGGCCTTCGCCATTGGGAGCGCTCACATGCATTGCCGCATAGCATTTGCAGATTTCGAGGTAGGTGTAGGTTGATTCTATAGTTGCTTCTTTTCCCTGCAGCGCCAACCGGCATTCCTTGGGCGAAATCAACAACGAGCCCCAACTTCCGCTGATGAAATAGTCCCGCGACCCCATCCTGTTTACCCGCTCGTCGACGAGTTGCTGGCAGTTTTCGTAAGTGTCCTGGATCAACCTGACGCTGATATCCACACCCTTGTAACTAAGCACCCGGTCAACGCCCCGCGCCTTGAACGCCACCCCCTGGGGCAGCTTCACATCGAAGTTGTAGCTCTTGCCGTTGCGGGTGAGCTCCAGCGCATCGGCGGTCACCGAAAACAGCAAGGACGCAAAGGCAAGCATGAAAAGCAGGCGCAGCAACGCCGACAGGATTGAGGGATTGACAGCCATTCGGCTCTCCTGATCGAAAGTTTGAATTGGGATTTCCGGCCCAAGGCCGACAGCGGCGACCTCGACCCGCTTCAGCCTCCCATGTTGACGATCTCGACCCGCCGGTTTTCGGCGGCTTCCGGGTCATGATTGTTCTTCAGCCGCTCTTCGCCAAAGCCGATGGCGATCAGTCTTGTGTCCTCGATGGGGAAATGCTCCAGCAGATAGTGGCGCACCGACACCGCCCGCCGTTCCGAGAGGTCGAGATTGTAGTCATTCGAACCCTTGGCGTCGGTATGGCCGTTGAGGATGATGCGCGAGCCTGACAGCGACGGGTCGATCAGCGCTGTGCCGAGCGCATTGAGATCCGGAACGGAGCCCGAAGTGATCGCGTCCGAGTTGAAATCGAACTGGATCTCGATATCGAGCCGGGGCGGCTTGCGGACGTCGATGATCTTGCCGATCTCCTGCTTCATCTCAACCTTCAGGCCACGGGTCGGGATGGACTGGATCAGGCTTTTCTCCTCGGCCGAATAGGCCGGCGCGCCGCCCTCCTGCTTGCCGAGCGAACGCGTCCTCGGTTTCTTGGAAACGCTGAGGCTGCGGACGATGTCACTCGCATTGAGATCCTGGGCGCCGGCCTGCGACGAGCCCATCAGCCATATCCCTCCAAGCAGCGCAAGCAGGGGTAACACGGCGCCCCGCGCTCTCCTCTTGAAATTGATCATCCGATCGGTCCTCCTTCGTTCCGTGTGTCTGTGATATGATGCAAACAAAATTTCCTATCCTTTGTGCCAGCCCAAAAATTGGCATCATTGCTTGCACGGACCTTGGAGTGAAGCGGTGCCTTTCTTGACAATAGGCTCCCAAGCTTTGCCATCACGGGTCGGATATCGGAAGTCGATTTGGTGGATAATATCACTGGCGCAGCCCTTCGGTTGTTCGGCGCGCACATAGGCAATCTCACTACCTTTGACGCCCGAGAGCACAAACCAATTTGGCCCGGCGGGTGTGTAAGTTAGTTTCCAGCCATCGCTTTCCATCGTTTCCTTCAGAAATCCGCGATAGTTGTTGAGTCCTCCACCGGTAAAATTTATCGCGCCAAAGACTGAAATTGTCCCGCCCAAAGGGCTTGTGAAGCGCTGGCCGTCGCCGTTTGCCGGCGGAGGATCAGCGAGAAACTCTCCCGGAATATCGGCGCTGGTTCCATACCTCCCGTTCACATAGTGCAGCCATTCCAGAGCGGGCTGTGTTGGGGCGGGCTGTGTCGGGGCGGGTTGTGTAGGGGTGGGTTGGGCGGCCTTGGAATTGTCCGGAACAAAATAGAAATCGCCGGTCACCGAACTGGTTTCCCAGGGCACCTGGCGGTCTTCCGTTTCGGAAAGCACGTTGCGTCGCGCGGTTTTGAACACCGATTCCACGGTACGACCTTTTCCGTTGGTGATCGCCCGCGACAGCGCAAGTGTGTAGGGCGAGTTGCTGCCGTCGCCGTCGAGCGCCACATCGCCGGGCGCGGTGGAATAAGCAATCAGCGTTCCCTTCGGAGCGTCAACGGGCGCAAGCCCGCGCGAAACGGAGCGGAAAGAGCGGGCGAAGGGATTGTTGCGGCAGGCATCGAGAATGACGATGTTAATGAAACTGTTGGACGAATTCATCACCGCCAGGAAATCGTTTATGTTGATGGCCTCAAGATCGATTTCGTCATCGCTGGATATTTGCGCATCAACTGGAACGAGATAATTCTCGCCGTTCACCTGCACGCCGTGTCCGGCGTAGTAGAACAGCCCGGCTTCAACATCGGGGCCGCGCAGGGCCCTGCCGAAATCGAGCATAGCCCGCTTCATATCCGACTGGCCGGCATCGGTCAGCCGCTGCACCTCAAACCCCGCTTCGCCGAGCGTTCGCTCCATCAGTTCCGCGTCCGCTGGCGGATTGGGGAGCTGAGATGTGTTCAGATAGCCGCCATTGCCAATGACCAGGGCAATCCGCTGGCCCGCCTCCGCCACGCCAGCTTGCAGTGGCCAGACAAGAAAGATCGCGGAAAGGGCAAGGTGACGAACACAAACAACTTGCCTGCCAATCGCGAATCCCGATTTCTTTTGGCTTCTCTGCATGGCCATCTCCCGCCTAGTGGTCGCGCACGTTGAACGTGACCAGATGCAACGCCGATCTGCCTTTCTGGGCATCGGGCAGGCGCGCCTCGTCGGCCTTCTTCTTCTCGTGCATCTTTATCATCAGTCCGCGCGTCGGTTTTTCGGTGCTCGACGCGATCATCTTGCGGGCATCTTCCGCCGTCATCCGCTTGTCGCCGAGACCGCCCTCCTGGCAGAACAGCACGAGCGACTCGTGGTAGCCCTGGGTGTCGAAGATCAGGTCCCCCACCTCGACATCCGGAATCCTGCGGCCGACGCCGGGTTCGAGATAGGCGGCGCCAATCATTTCCTGCGGGATCACCTCGACGATGCCGTCGGTTTCGACATAGAAGATCTGCAATTCGCAGGCCTTGTTGGCGGTAACGGTGAAGGACAAATGGTCATTCACATTGACATCGGTCGCCGCCACGTCGATGGCAAGCTCGAGCTTGCCGCCGGTCTCCTGAGCCTTGTAGCCGTCGTCGCGGTATTCCGGATCCTTGTATTCCGGCAGTCCGGAATATCCGCCTCCGGAATAATTGAGCGGCTTGAGGTTCATCAGCGGCTCGACGAAGGCGGCGTATTGCTCCTCGACTTCGAAACGCGGAATTTTCGAGCCGCCTTTCAACTGCGTGATCCAGTCAAGCGCCAGCCTGACCACATGCGGTTCCTTGATGCGTGTGATGGCGGTGGTGAACTCGTCTGGCGTCATGCCGAACTCGGCCGCCAGCTGATCGGCATCAAGGTCATCCTCATGGACGTCGGCAAACCAGGTGATGATCTCCGCGCCGCCGGGTCCGGACCGGCTCTTGAGCGAGCCATCCGGCGCTTTTTCGGTGGCGCCTATGCTTTGCAGCGCCTTGATGAACGCGGCCCGGTCACGCTCGAAATAGGCGTCGAGCTGATCCTGCGGCGGGTACATCTGCAACAGAATATCACGCTGGGCGATGCTGAAATTCGGTGAAATCTCGATCGAATGCCGCATCTGGTCGCGCTTGGCGATCATGCCGTCGGAATGACAACTGACGCAGGATCGCGCATTGATGACCTCGATGCCCTTGCCGATCGGGCGCTCGCGAAACGACACGATTTGTGTCGGTCCGCGATCAATCCTCTGCCCCTTGTGATCGGACAGGTAGTAGCCCTGCAGGCCGTTGGGCAGGGAGAAGATCATCTCGCCGCCATCATGATGAAACGAGACAAGCTCTTCGGGCAGCGGCTCCAGTTCCGCTGGACCATGCGGATGCAGACGCAGGCTTTGCAATCCTCTGCTGCCGGCGAAATCGTAGGATTTCCAGTAGTAACCGCCATTGGCGGCGTCATGCCGTTCAAGCATGCGATTGTGATCGGAGACCCCGGAGGCGCCTTCCTCGAATCCGGCGCGGACAACGCGTTTGGCGTCAATGTTGCGGTCCACGTCCACACCGATGCGGTGTTCGAGATCGCGGATGTTTTCTGTCAGATCCATCAGGGTGTGATAGTTTTCGGGCTGCAGCGCGTTTGCCATGAACCAGCCGGTGCGCATCACCGGCAGATCTGTCCGTGTATCAATCGCCAGTGCCTTGAGATTGGCGTTGCTGGCGGGACTGTAGCCATAGGGATATTTGGCGGCGAGCATGTCCCACTTGCCGGTTTCCCAGCCGAGATCGCGCAGATCGACCCTGACAAGCGTACCGTCGCCGGTTTCGACCGGTGTCGGCACAATTGGCACTGGGCCGAGCGAGACCGAGTTCAACGCCTTGTTGAACCCGGCGGAGAACAGTTCCATCCGGCTGGCAAAGACCTTTTCCGTCTCGCAGGGAAAATAGCCGTCATGCAGCTGGCGATAGCTAAAATAGCGCATGAACGGACGATCGCCTTCGCTGATTGCGGCGATGTCGCTCGCCGCGGCTTGGGTTTCCGCCTGCCAGCCGATGATCTCACGCATCCGTTTCGGCTTGGCGGCCTTGGAGGCGGCAGCGAATTCTTCCCCGCCAAGGGAATCGATCCACCCGCCAAGCGCCTCCACCTCTTCAACTGAAGGTTTGGAGCCATAGGGCATGCGTCCGCTGGCGACGCTGGTGTAGAGCACGGACCGGCTGCGGTCGCCCGGTGTGACGAATGCCGCGTTGCGGGCGATCGAATTGAGATCGCCTGCCGGGAAGCTGCCTTGCGCGCTCTGGCCGGCGCCGTGGCAGTTGCGGCAATATCGCCCGACAAAATCGTCAGCGGCGGCGGCCAGGCCGCTGGCC
>LADQ01000151.1 GCA_000961635.1 Hoeflea sp. BRH_c9
GCGCGCTGTTCGGGCGAGCCGCCGCTGCCGGCAACCGCCTGGCCGCGCAGCCGGGTGACTTCCTCGAGAAGCTCTCTCTCGTGGGTCATGTAACCCTTGACGGCCTCGAGAAGGTTGGGGATCAGGTCGGCGCGGCGCTTCAACTGAACGTCGATGCCGCTCCAGCCCTCGCCCGCCATCTGCCGGTTCTTGACCAGGGTGTTGTAAAGCGAAATCGCGTAAAGCACGATGGCGGCCAGCACCGCCAAAAAAATCCAAGTCCCCATGCGTCCACTCCCGGCTTCGATTAAACGATTGATCCCATGTGCGGGGCAGACCCCGCCATGGCGACGACATTAAGCACACCGGCTCGAAAAAGCCATGAGAATAGCCGCGAGCCTGGTGGTGCGATCCTGACAGATGATTCCCATCTGTCAGGACAAATCGCACGACGCTCCAGCGCCTGGCTGCAATGCACATGTGCAGCCTACCGCCGGGCATTATAGATCGTGAAATCAACGCCGCAGCCGATTTCGACGATCCACCATCAAGTAAAATTTTACCATTCGCGCCCAATAGTCGTTTGAGAACCTCAATCAGATTTTCCCGGCAGGGCGCGCCACGAAAATTGCGATCACAAGGACCGGCCTCGAATGAAAAATCCCGACACCACCATTTTCGACCTGGCTCCCGTTGCGATGTGGATCGAGGACTTCAGCGGGGTGAAAGAGCAGTTCGATCGCTGGCGCGCCGAAGGTGTGAGCGATCTCAGGGCCTATCTCGCCGAGGATCTGACGCGCGTCGCCGCCTGCGCCAGCCGGATCAAGGTTCTGCAGGTAAACAAGAAAACTCTCGATCTGTTCGAAGCCGACAGTTTCGAGCATCTGGTCGAGAACCTGGCGATCATCTTCAACGACGAGATGCTTGAAAACCACGCCAACGAGCTTGCCGAACTCTGGAACGGCAAAACCGAATTTTGCAGCAACGCGGTCAATTACTCGCTGTCGGGCCGGCGCATGGACATTCAGCTCAAGGGCACCGTGCTGCCCGGCCATGAGGCCGATCTGGGGCGCATCCTGCTGACGACCGAGGATGTGACCCAGCGCGAAGATGCAAGGCGGGCGGAAATCCAGAGCCGCCGCTACGCCGAAGGCCTGCTGGAATATTCGCCGGTGTCGCTGTGGGTCGAGGATTTCAGCAAGATCAAGCTGCTGATTGAAGATGTGCGCGATCGCGGCATTGTCGATTTTCGCGTCTTCATGGATGTGCATCCGGAATTTGTCCGTCAATGCATGAGCGAGATCAGGGTCATCGATGTCAATCAGGCGACGCTTGACCTGTTCTGCGCCTCCGACCTGCGGATGCTGTTGCAGCGCCAGGGCGATATTTTCCGTGACGAGATGGAGAAGCCTTTCAGGGAACAATTGATGGATCTCTGGGACAACAAGCTTTTCCATCATCGTGAAGTGGTCAATTATGCGCTGGACGGGTCAGTGCGCCATATCCTCTTGCACTTTTCGGTTCTGCCCGGCCATGAAGAGGACTGGTCGCTGGTCCAGGTCGCGCTCGCCGACATCACCGCCCGCAAAAAGGCCGAGGCCTATCTCGAATATCTGGGCAAGCACGATGTTCTGACCAAGCTTCACAACCGCGCCTTCTACACCGATGAACTCAACCGGCTCGAACGCAAATCGCTGCGGCCGGTCTCGGCCATTGCCATGGATCTCAACGGGCTCAAGGAGGCAAATGACCAGCTTGGGCATGATGCCGGCGACACATTGCTGCGCCGGTTTGGCGAAGTGCTCAACGGCGTGGTGTCGCGCCCCAACCATGCCGCGCGTATCGGCGGTGATGAATTCACCATCCTGATGCCCGGCGCCGACAAGAAAGCGGTTGAGACCATGGTCGAAATGATCCGTGAACTGCTGCATATCAACAATCAGTTCTATTCCAATACGCCCTTGAGCGTTTCCATCGGCGCGGCAACCAGCCGGGATGGCGAAACGATGGAAGACATGATCAAGCGCGCCGATCTTGAAATGTACGAAGACAAGCGCGCCTATCACACCGGACATTCCCTCGGCAGGCTGCGGGGCCACCAGTCCCAAAAGGTGGACGCAGAGCCGATCGCCGCCGCCTGAGGCGCTCCCCTGCCCGCCGCAAACCTGAAGCGCGAACAGGGGCGACCGCGCGCTACTCGGCGGCCTGCAGGTAGTTCGCCCCGCCGGCATCGGTGAGCAGGAACGCCTCGCCGCACTGGCGCGACAGATTGCGCACCCTGAGGATATAGCCCTGGCGCTCGGTCACCGAGATGACGCCGCGCGCATCGAGCAGATTGAAGACATGGGACGCCTTGATGCACTGGTCATAGGCGGGCAGCACGCATTTGTGCAGGGCGCCGGGTTCATGGGGCGCGCCGGCGTTCAGAATGGCCTCGCATTCCTTTTCCGCATCAATGAAATGCTGGTGCAGCAATCTCGTGTCGGCGATCTCGAAATTGTAACGGGAGTATTCCTGCTCGGCCTGCAGGAAGATATCGCCATAGGTGACCTTTTCAGCGCCTTCGCGGCCGTTGAAATTGATATCCTTGAAATTGTCGACGCCCTGGACATACATCGCCAGGCGCTCAAGCCCGTAGGTCAATTCTCCCGCTACGGGGGCGCATTCGATGCCGCAGACCTGCTGGAAATAGGTGAACTGGCTGACTTCCATGCCGTCGCACCAGCACTCCCAGCCCAGCCCCCAGGCGCCCAACGTCGGGCTTTCCCAATCGTCCTCGACAAATCGGATGTCGTGCAGCAGTGGATCGATGCCGATGGCGGCGAGAGATCCGAGATAGAGTTCCTGCAGGTTGGACGGGTTGGGCTTCAGGATCACCTGATACTGGTAATAATGCTGATAGCGGTTGGGATTCTCGCCGTAGCGCCCGTCCTTGGGCCGGCGGGACGGCTGCACATAAGCGGCTTTCCACGGCCTGGGACCGAGCGCGCGCAAGGTCGTGGCTGGATGAAATGTGCCGGCGCCGACTTCCATGTCGTAGGGCTGCAGCACGACGCAGCCATAATCGGCCCAATAGCGGTGCAGGGCGAGAATGAGCGCCTGAAACGAGCGGGTGGGCTGCATGTGATCGGGAAGTGCTGTGGTCATGGCTTTTGTCCGGATGGCGCGCCGGTGATTTCACCCGGCGCTGAGCGGCTTGGAAAGTGCGGCGACAGGTGCCATGACCGGGCGGAAGGGTCAAGGGCGGCACACAGCCAAGCGCGCCATCAACAACGATTTCCGGGTGTTATTCCTCGGGCTTCCTGAGCCGGTATTCCCCGGTTTCCGGATCCTCGATCAAGGTCCCTTGCGCGCCGGTCCGCGTTTCCTTTTCTGCGTCCCGTACCCGGGCGTTGACGCGCTCGGCCTCGGAGACAAAACGCTTGTAACCGAACCAGGCAACCGCACCGACGGCGGCGAGCAGAAACAATTGCGGCATTGTTGCGGTCCTCTCCCAGCGCCAAGCCGAGGCTCAAGCGGCTAAAACAACAGTCAGGCTCGTCTAAAGCCCGTAACGCGACCAAAGGGCGCGTTCTTCGAGTGTATTCAATCCTGCTTCGCCGATCCCCGCAAGCGCGCCAGCCGCGAGACCGGCGCTGACGCCGGGCACACGGCGACCGAACAGCCCGCGCTGAGGGCTGACCAGCCGCATCTCCACCTTGTCGCCATAACGGGCGCGCAAGGTCGAGCGGAGGTCGCCCAGATCATCGACCAGCCCCAATTCCTTGCCGCGAAGGCCGGTCCAGAAACGGCCGGTGAACATGTCCGGATCGTCCTTCAGCCGGGCGCCGCGACTCGATTTGACCAGATCGATGAAGACCTTGTGGATTTCGAGCTGAAGCTCCTTGAGATAGGCGACGTCTTCCTGATTTTCCGGCTTGAACGGGTCGAGCAACGACTTGTTCTGGCCTGCCGTATAGACGCGGCGCTCGACACCGATCTTGTCGATCAGGCCGGTGAAGCCGAAGCCTGCGGAAATCACGCCGATCGAGCCGACGATCGACGACGGATCGGCGATGATCTCGTCGCCGGCGCAGGCAATCATGTAGCCGCCCGACGCCGCCACATCCTCGACAAACATGAACACCTTCTTGTTCTTCTCCACAGCCAGGTCACGAATGCGCTGGTGGATCAGCCGCGACTGCACCGGAGAGCCGCCGGGCGAATTGATCATGATCGCCACCGCGGGCGCCCGCTTGTCGGCGAATGCGCGCGCCAGCAAGGGAGCGACGGTGGCGATATTGAGGTTCTGGCGGAACTGGTTTCCGCCCGCCATGATCGCCCCATGCAGCCGAACCACCGGGATGGTTGTGACATCCTTGCGGAAACGGGCGGGATAAAAAGAACTCAGAGAGACCATAAGGGCGTATTCCTGTTGTCGGCGTGCGCGGGCAAGGCGTTGCGAATGAGCGGGCAGGAATTCATGTATGTCTTTTCCGCCCGAGTGCAATGGCGCGAAGAGCCCTGTCTTCACGGCAGGCGCGCCAAAATCGTCGTGCGATTGTCAGATGGCTTTATGCGGACGGCCGGGTCTTGCCGCGGCGGGGCCAGGCGGCATGGCCATTGTTGAGCTGCTTCATCAGGTCCGAGAATCCGTTGCCCGGACCGCCGTGAACGACAATCCGGTCGCGCAGGCTCAACCGGGCGCGGCTGCCCTTGATGGCGGTGACGAGGATGCGGATTGCATCAACGCCGCCGCGCGGGCAGACCGGGGTGATCTCGACGCCGCCAAAGCGCTTGCCGAGCGCCACAAGGATATCGGAGAGAGATTCCGGACGGGCGATGATGGACACCTGACCAGAGGGTTTGAGGATGGCGCTGGCGGTGCGCAGCCAGCGCTCGAACAGATCATCGATCTCCATGGCATGCGCCTCGGCCTTGAGCGGATCAGGGGTCTGGCGGTCGCGGCCGGCATTGAACGGCGGGTTCATGATCACGTAGTCATAGGAAAAATCGATGAGACCGGCGGCGCGGCGCTGATTGCCGGCAAGGGCGACATCGGCTTCGATCACCCGCGCGCGGCCTTCGAGATGGGCGTTTTCCGGCAGCCTCAGCGAGTGGCGGGCGCACTCCGTCATCACCGCTGCGCGCTCGATCAGATCGACGCTCAGCGCCGGC
>LADQ01000150.1 GCA_000961635.1 Hoeflea sp. BRH_c9
AGAACCTTCGCTCGGCCATCGAAGAACAGATGAGCCTTTCCGGACGCGCCACCGGCAGGGCTATTCTGCCGGAGGACGCAATTGTTGACGCTGCCACACATCGCCGTCGCGCCCGTCTTGCGCATAGGCAATCCGCCAGGAGATATTCGCCATGCTCCACGCTTTGCGTCGGGACGGGCTGTCCTACAGCGAGATCGCACGACGGACCGGCTACGAACGTCGCAGTGTAACGAAGTGGCTCAAGTTCGAGGTTCCGCCAGACAGGCGGCGAGCAGCGCCAAATCCCACATCACCATGGTACTTTGAAACCTTCCTCACCCAATGCTGGAAAGACGGAAACCGCTGCTGGCGGCATTTGTTTCATCACGTCAAACAGCGCGGTTACACCGGCAGCTTCGCCAATCTCGAGCGCCTGCTGGGAGCTTGGCGGCGGGCCGAAAGGGAGCAGGTCGAAGAAGTGCCGCCCACGTTAGAGTCGGAGCCGGTTCGAGATCCGGAAACCGGTCATGCGATCTCGCCAGTGGTTGCCGCGGCACTGTGCATCAAGCCGCGAAGCCTGCTGACAGAGCGGCAGGCAAAGAAGGTCGATGCCCTGAAGCAGGGATCTGATGCGTTCGCCGAGATGCGACGCCTGGCGGTGCGCTTCAACGGCATTCTTCGCGGCAAGACATCGGCACTACTGGATGCGTGGATCGACGATGCGATCGACTCCGAACTCATTCCGATCATGCGGTTCGCTCGCGTCCTGCGCAGAGACATCAATGCCGTCAGTAATGCCATCGAGCTGCCGTGGAGCAATGGACAGGCCGAAGGCCAGATCAACCGCCTCAAGACCCTCAAGCGCGCAATGTATGGTCGGGCAGGTCCAGAACTGCTGAGGGCACGAATGCTACCACCGCTCCACATAAAGTGAGGAAGCACCTATTTTCATTCCGCTGCTTTGTAGCTGCGACAGGCCGGCGAAACACTGGGTGATAATTCCTCCTGCGAACCAACCGGGTAAGGGTTCTCCCACGCTACAAATAAGAACATATTGAGAACCTTATTGTCTTGTGCCAGGATGGCGCCATGATAGTGCCTATGAAACTCGTTGGTAATGATTCGCCCCGCACGCTCGACAGGATCAATCTGCGGATACCGCCCGATATGTTCGAGGCGATTGACGCGGCGCGTTGACGCCGGGCAGGAAGCGTATCGCGGAACACATGGATCACGGAAGCAATTCAGGAAAAGCTGGTCCGGGAAGTCGACAACGAACAACAACAAGCGCCGGGTGAATGAGAATGGCTACGTTTTACGAGTTTTTTGCAGGCGGCGGCATGGCGCGCGCTGGTCTCGGCACCGACTGGACTTGCGTATTCGCCAATGATTTCGACACGAAGAAAGCCGCGAGTTACGCACTTAACTGGGGTGACGATCACCTCAAGGTTGGGGACGTAGCCGCCATCACCACGACTGAATTGCCCGGCAACGCTGATTTGGCATGGGCTTCGTTCCCCTGTCAGGATTTATCCCTTGCCGGCGCCGGCGCCGGCCTTCAGGGCGCACGGTCGGGGACGTTCTGGCCCTTTTGGAAGCTGATGAAGACGCTTGGCACGGAAGGCCGCGCCCCTCGTCTGATCGCGCTCGAGAACGTCTGCGGCGCCCTCACCTCGCATGGCGGAAAGGATTTTGCGGCAATCGGCGCCGCCCTGACCGGAGCTGGATATAGATACGGCGCCGTTGTCATAGACGCCGTGGATTTCATACCGCAATCACGGCCGCGCCTGTTCATTGTCGGCGTGCATATATCAGTTCCCATTCCGCACAACCTGACGGGGCCCGTTCCTGATCCTGAATGGCACTCCCCTGCCCTAATCGAAGCCTATGACGGTCTCGCAAAGCGATGCCGCGATGCGTGGATCTGGTGGAAGTTGCCAGCGCCGCCGGCGCGTAACACAGTTTTTGCCGATCTGATCGAAGAAAATCCGCAAGGCGTGGCATGGCACTCGCGCGAGCAAACGTGCAAGCTGCTCGATATGATGAGCGCGGTGAACCGCGCGAAGGTCGCCGCCGCGAAGACAGCCGGACGCCGCATGGTCGGTGCTATCTATAAGCGGACCCGGTTGGATGGCGCGGGCGAGAAAGTCCAGCGTGCGGAAATCCGCTTTGACGATATCGCCGGTTGCCTGCGTACGCCAGCTGGCGGATCGAGCCGTCAAGTTATCATGCTGATCGACGGATCGAAGTTGCGCTCGCGGCTACTTTCGCCCCGCGAAGCGGCGCGGCTTATGGGGCTGCCGGATGAATACCGCCTGCCCAACAACTATAATGAGGCCTACCACCTTTCCGGCGACGGTGTAGCGGTGCCGGTGGTTCGGTTTCTGGCCGCCAATATTCTTGAACCGATTTTGTCATTGGGGAACGCGGCCAACAAAGAGGCCGCGTGAGTGACAACTGAAGAGCTGAACAAGGCGTTGGCTGCCTTCACTAGAGAAAATAAGTTTGCGCGCAAAGGCCCGCTCTGCGTAGCGATTGTCTTGACACAGCAAGCGAAAGCGTCGGGGCTTCCGCTCGATCCTGCGAACTTGCTGACTGAACAGGGCGGTCAAGTGCTCGGTCTTGGCAAAGGTGCCGTCCAGGCGGTGCTAAACCGTCACGGCATTGCGCGCGTTTTGGCCGCGGAAGGGGGCCGAACCAGCCGGGGCAGCATCGGCAACATGCGGGAGTATGTCGGCTTTCTGAACAGCCTGACGGATACTGGCGTTGTTGATCTCGATGCGGTCGAAAGTTTCTGGATAGCGCGGGTTCATGAGTTCTTCGCGGCAAAGCCATTTAAAATCCGGCTCGACGCTTCGCGGAGCCTGCGCACCGTTGTTCGTGACGTGCTCTTGCAGGCCGAGGAGCGGCAGAAAAACACGCCCGGCATGTATTATGTCGGCGGCGTCATGCAGCACCTGATCGGTGCGAAGCTCGATTGCGCCCTCGGAGCCGGGCAATTCGAGCACAACAGCTTTTCAACTTCGGATGCCCAGACCGGCCGCGCCGGTGACTTTTTCGTGGGCGACGTAGCAATTCACGTCACCACTTCGCCGGGCGAAGCGGTGATAGAGCGTTGCCGCGACAATCTGAATGATGGGTTTCGTCCGGTTCTAGTGACGATGCAGCGCGGGCTGACTGTAGCGGAAGCGCTCGCAGACAATGCTGGCATTGCGGATCGGATCGACGTTTTCGAGGTCGAGCAATTCATAGCGCTCAATCTTTACGAGTTAGGCAAGTTCGCGGCCGAAGGCCGGCGTGTTGCCGTCGCCGATCTGGTGAACCGTTACAACGAGATTGTTGAAGACGTCGAAACCGATCCAAGCATGAAAATCGACTTCAAGCAATGAGCGAGACGGCGCAGCAGCGCAGCCGGATCATGCGAGCGGTTAAGTCTCGCGACACAAAACCGGAAATGGCCGTCCGGCGCCTATTGCACAGGATGGGATATAGATACCGGATTCACCGCTCCGACCTTCCCGGCAAGCCTGATATCGTATTTGCAGGCCGCAGGAAGGTGATTTTTGTGCATGGCTGCTTCTGGCACGGTCATGATTGCCCGCGCGGCGCGCGCACCCCGGCCAGCAATACTGCGTATTGGACAGCCAAGATCGCGCGCAATATAGAGCGGGATCACGAGACAGTCGTTCAGCTCGCGAACGCCAAATGGGCAACGCTGATTGTGTGGGAATGCGGCCTGCGCGACCAGACCGCATTAGCCGACCGGCTAAAGGCCTTTCTCGGCTGATCGCTCCTTCGCGCTTTGAGGCCCCGGAGCGGCTTTCGTTCGTAGCGATGATCCTATTACACCCCGGTCATAGGCGCGTCGCTGTGACCAAAGCGATGGCGCTTGTAGCTGACTAACGAAGGGGCTCATGTACCTGCTGCGTTTATCGCAGCCAATATTCAGAAGGCGTTATCGTGACATCGCCGTAAAGCCAGCACGTCGTCAATAGACAGGTGCGGGATGCGGACGCGGCGCCGCAACCTGAAAGCTCGTCAAGTAGTTCCCAAACGCTTCGACAGCGTGGCCGTGTCCGCGGTCGTATTTAAATGCGGGCATCACAAAAATGGGATACTCAACCGATGTGCGGGAATCGGATGTTGGTCGGGCGGCGATGATGTTGGCGGCATGGTCGGTCTCGATCATTTTTGCCAGTGTTCGGAAAACCGGCGCCATCTTCGGATCATCCGTTTCAAGACCAGGATCAGGAACAAAACCGAAACAGATTTTCCCAAGTTCATCTGTCACGACGAGCACCGATCCAACCGCAGCAGCATGGGCACGACACGCGTGAGTCATGCAAGTCTTGGCGTCCGCCTCGGAAATCCGGTCTTTGCGATAGCGCATCCGAAGCTCTCTCGTTGAACTGACCGGTTTGATGTTGCCGGCGGCAAGGTCGGCGATCATGTCGGGGATCGGGCTGCTCTGGAGAGCCCGCTGCATTCGAGAAAAGCTGTCAATTCCTGGAATTTTTGGCATTTAAATATCCTTCAGTGGGTCGTTCATTGGAGAGGCATTCGGAGCCACAGACCTGAGGCCGCATTTTCTGTCGATCCGGCTCTTCCCTGATTTTGCCATGCGCGTTCTCTGGCCTCACGCTGAACGCCGCTTAAAGATCTTGTTCGCGTGTTCCACGACAAGAAAAGGAAGCTCGGAGGGGACAACCGGATACCAAACCACACCGGTAGGAAGTCCGACAGCTTCGGCCAGCCCCGGGCGCAGATGGCTGTAATCAGTGTGATGGGCCGTCGCGGCTGTCATGGTCTCAAACGCCAACTCGCCATCGACGCCTGGATGGAAATCAAGGCTGAATCGGAAGCCGCCAACACCAAAGAATTCATAGTCGTATCGTGCGGTTTTGGCGGTGCCTTCGTTTGTGATCTTCCGGGTCAGATACGGCTCGAAAGACTGAGTCTCGTCCCCGTTATCATGCCAGCGGCCGGCGATAACGATTTCTCGATGTGAGCCGAGATCCTCTGCTGTCACCTCGCGGATCTTGGCTTCATGATCGGCGACAAATTCATTGATCGGATGCGCTTTTGGCGCAGGCACATTGTCGATCATAACTGTCATGCACGACTTGGTTGCCACGATTGATGCGTCTTCGCCGGGCAGCAAAAGGCGCCCGCCATAGACCCAACTTGCGACATTGCCCGCTTTCGCGGCTGCGTCGAAATGCTTGATGAAGTGATGAAACTCAGATTTAAATATAGTACTAACTCCCGTTACTGTCCTTATACAATAATATAGATTTTAAGATTGGTCAATATAGATATTCATAATTAATCTATATTATTATACATTCACCAATAGAAAAATATTCTATTGATATTATCGAATAATCGTGATATAGTAATTTTAATAATCATACAGGAGTTCAAAATATGAAGTACTTTATATTAGACTTTAAGGACGAGCGCGGCAGTCTTTCTTCAAATGGCGTAGAGGCGTTGCGACGAGCGACCCAGGGCGAGCCGACCGGTTGCTGACGGTCCGATGATTTTGTGGTCGCGTGGCTGCCGCAAAGAGATTGAGGACTCGGGCAGCTTCTCAAGAAAAACAGGGGAATGATTTCCCCTGCCCTCAAACATTGTTTGTTGGAGAACGACATCATCTTCGTATTCAGCAGAAAATTGGCAGCAACCTGAGGACCATTCGAGTTGTCGAGGTTTCTGCGCGTGTTCACTTGGTCGGATGAAGAGATGGGACCGCGTCACCTGTTAACCATTATCGTGCTCTTTGTTCCGGATGCGTTCTTCTTGCTTGCCGGAGACGCAAACTCGGGTTATCTCTCATTCGTCTACAGAAATCGCTTTTTCTGCAGGCACTTAGCGGCCCCCGTCGGCGCTCGAAACACCGACAGAGGCCTGACCCGCAACCTTGGATTAGAAGGACTTGGGCTATGTTGACCTTTACCGCTATCTTCCCCACGGGGAAAGACCAATCACTGTGCTCTCCTGTTGAAACACGATCGTGGCAGCCTCGTCGGCTAACTGGCAACCCGTGGCCAGCAGCCGCATTGCTTTCACGCCGCTGATCGTTTTCACCAACGGCGATCACGCCCAGTTCCTCGCCGACATCGACGGTTTGACTGCCCATTCTCGGCAGCCAATGCGGAAATAATTTCCGCATGTGACCCACCATGTCTGGCCGGATTTTGACGTCGTCGCTCCTCAACAGGAGACTTCCCATGGCACCACACCTGACCAATTTGCCGCCCTATCCGCACTCCACGGATTGCGCCGAACTGCGACAGAGACTCGACGAACTCGTTAATGAGTTCATCGCTCCCAGCCTTACGGTTGACTTCCTCGCCCGGTCGCTCAGCGACGGCATCGAAGAGGTCACCACCATCCTGCGGTCCATCTCGGGCCAGGAGGGGCGGCTGATTGAGCGCGGGATCGCGCTCGTTGCCAGGTGCAATCCCCACCTGGTCGTGCTCACCCAGAATCTGCGTCTGCCAGTCACACCGGCGGCGCTGCAACTGGTCGGCATGAATGACCCGCGGCACTACCGCGCATTGACGCTCGACGCCGATCATGGTGGCCGCAGGACCTACACGCCCGATCTTCTGATCGTGAACACTCAGACCAAAGTTGCGCATGTCGTTGATGCGAAACGAAGTCTTATTTCCTACGAGAGCACGCGCATCGACGAGTTGAAGCAGCGCATGCTCGCTGCCGCCCTGGTGGTTCCAGACCTCCTCTACAAGCAACATCATCGTCTGGTCGCCGAGGAGGTGAGGATCGTCATCCTCAATGCCGAGAACCGGAAGACCGACATCGACGCTGGCATCTGGCCCATGTCACACCTCGATCATCTCGTCGAAGTGGCCGGCGCTGGCGAAGCCATTGGCTCGCTTCAGCAGAATTTCCGCTCCCGCATCAAGTCGAATTGGGAACTGGCCCGCCGCACATTCATTCGGACATCCGATCAGCGAGGCGGCCAGGTAATGCCTCTACATGCAGAGGCGGAAGAGGACGAGCCTGATAATGACGACATCCAGTCCCTTGGCGAGGATGCTGCCGCCGAGATCAGCGATGCACCGCGATTGATAAAATTGGGCTTCGCTCAAGTGCCCGCGCGCCATTAGCGCGATCTCGGTTCGAACGACCCACCAACCCTTCCCAAATCAAGCACGCTGACCGTGACCGGTCGGCGCACGGAGACCCTTGTCATGACATCAACAATTGTTCCCTTCCCCAAACCAATTCCGTCACCGGTACGGAAGCCCGTCAGCCGTCAGTCACGACGTGATCAGATCATGAGGCAACGCGGTCAGCCATTGACGCCTGAACAGATTGCCGCCGCCAATGACAAGGCAAAGGCAATGGTAGGATTGCCGCAGCCGTGGACTGCGGACGACCATGCCGCCCAGGTCGCCATGGTCGTGCGAATTGCCGTCCGATCGGCCAAACGAAGGGGCGTGCGTCTGGAGAGCCTGCTGCCAATCCCACGTCGCTGGCTTCTCGACCTCTGTGATGCGGGTGATCCGACCGCCATGGTTATCCACGACTGGCTGACCGGTTCTAAGAAACATCTTCCCAGCGAGCTGGACGGGGTGGTGGCGGCTTCGCCAATCGGAACCCAGGAGGACGCGCAATGAACCCGATCACTGAGCGCATCTCACGCCATCTTCTCCGACGCATCCGTAGACTCGCACTTCTTGATCTATACCAGAGCGCCTCCAACGTCGGGCTGCTCGACATGAATTTCCCGTTCGGTGAGATGAAGCAGGGCATTGCATGGCAAGTCTCCGGACCTGCGGCATCCGCGCTGGCCGGCGACATAAACCGTGCCCGACGCCTTGTTGGCCGGGGGCTGAAGCGGGCACCTACTACGATGAATGACGGCTTTGTTGATCTTGACGGCAGGGAACCAATCAATCGGGAGTCCATTTGCTCGTCTGGCCGTAGACCGTTGTACGAGGTTCGGCCGAAACCCGTTGACGCTGGCTCGAAGTCGGTAAGACGCAAGAAGGTCCAGTCGACCACATCCTATTCCAACAGTCCCAAGGCACTGGATTCCCCAACGATGTTCGGCTTGTTGCGGGAATTCCTGCCGCTGCCCAATCCGATGCAGGTGGCGATCGCTCTGCTGATCGCTCGTGCGGTGGGCCAAAGCGTCGCTGATCTCAGTGCCCTTCGCGAAGTTCTGATGCGGAGAAACCCGGTAATCTTGCTCAAAATCCCGGTCACGGGATTTGAGACCCAATTCGGTGTGATGCTGGAAGAAGCATTGCTCTTCCCTTTCTATGCAGAACTGAATGATATCATTGGCGATCGGCCGCTCTCGGGGCGGTTTGGGGAAGCACGGCCAGAGATGCGTCAGCGGAAGGTAGTTACAGGATCGGGACGCAATGTCGCGGATTTGACTCAGCAGAACCTGAAGCGACGCTTGGGCAAAGCCATTCTGGGTGACGCGGCACCGCTTGTGATCGCTGACGAGACATCAGCACCTGCCCGCCAGGAAGTCACGGCCGCCGCCGACATCATCCTTGAATCCAAGGGCATCGACAGGGAGCTGATCGCCGATCTGCTTGATGTCTGTCTTGGCATTCCCACGAGTGAATCTCTTGCCAGTATGAAAGGGATGGCGCTCGATCTCAGCCGCCTGGGCTTGGATGATCTGGCGCTGGCGGTGCGGCCAGGGCGCACCGCCGTGACAGTGCTGAACTTGCTGGCGACCCTCGCGGAAGCTGTCGACAATGATCAGAACGAGAATGATGACAACATGACCCGCAAAGGGCGCTCATCACATCCCCTGTCGGCGTCGCGGGCCAAGCCAAAAGCCAATCCGATCGATATGATCCTGCCGGACGTTGAACCATCTACAAAGGCAGATGCGGACAAGCCGAAGTCAGCCAGCTCAGGGGCAGCAGGTGAGGCTGCATCATCGACACATCATGTGCGTTCCCTCCGCGTTGAAACCTTGGCCGGCTACGGCGAGGCCCGACAATGGGCGCTTGATCTGAAAGGCGACCTCCCGCTCTGGCGCGAGGGCATGTTGGGTTGGGATGAGATGAGCACCAAGCTCTTGCTGTCCGGTCCACCGGGAACCGGCAAGACAACTTACGCCAAGGCCCTCTGCAACAGTCTGCAAATTCCGCTGATTGTGAGCTCCGTGGCGGAGTGGCTGGAGTGCGGTCACCTCGGAGACGTGCTTCAACGCATGGCAGCGGTCTTCAAGGCAGCGCGAGAGGCAGCACCCTGCATCCTGTTCATCGACGAGATCGATACGATTGGGAGCCGCGTGCATGGCAGAGAAAAGGCTCATGACGACTATTGGACGTCACTCATCACCAAGCTCCTTGAACTGCTCGACGGGGCTCTGAAATCTGAGGGCGTCATCGTCGTTGCCGCAACCAACTTGCCACAGAAGATTGATCCGGCACTCGTGCGATCAGGCAGGCTTGAAAAACATGTCGTTATTCCACCGCCCGACGCCGAGGCCCTGGCAGGGATTCTGGCGCACCATCTCGGCACTGATCTGGCAGCAGTGCTGTCCTCTGCTCCTGACCACCGCGCATTGCCTATGGAACCGTCACCGATGGCCGACGTGAACCCCAGAACCGTAGCCGAGGCTTCGACCTATCCCGATCCATCGCCGAAGAAAGGGCGCGCCCATGTCTGACATCAATCCGGGTCTTTCCCCTCAGTCCGCACTTCAGCCTCTTGCGCTCCAAGCTCTCGGCCGAACCGGTGCCGATATCGAACGGCTGGTCCGCGAAGTCCGCCAGCGGGCACGGCGCGAAAAGCGTGAAATGACATGGGCAGATATCGAGCAGGCACTTGGCGATCAACGAATGGTCATGTCCGCCGATCTCCGATGGCGCGCGTCTGTCCATGAAACCGGTCATGCGATTGCATGGACATTGCTGCGCATCGGCGAGGTCGAATCGATCACCATTGGCATCCAGGATATCGGCCAAGTGATGGTCCTTCGGTTCACGCATCTGGCGCAAACCGAAAACTGGCTTGCGAGAACGATGGCAGCAGCACTCGCCGGGCGTGTTGCCGAACAGATCGTCTTCGGTGAAGTCTTGGCGGGATCGGGTGGAGGCGAGGACAGCGATCTCGCCAAGGCAACCGGTATCGCGCTGGGCGCAGAGACAAGTCTCGGATTCGCGGAGCATCAACCGCTGCTTTATCGCCCCGCAACCCGCGGCTTCGATATGCTGACATTGGATCGTGAATTGGCGGACAGGGTCAATGCGAGACTGTTGAACGCAGAGACCATGGCTCGCCGTTTACTGGAAGAGCATCGGTTGAAACTGATGGAAATCGCCACCGGTCTCAACCAAGTTGGCGTCATGTCAGGCGATGAAATGCGCAGGCTATTAGAAATGGAAAGCTGATGGCGCGCGTCAAGCTTCATTCACGATGATGCATAACGGGCAGTGTTCTGTCGGGAGATGAAGTGCGGCATCTGATGGGCAAGTGTGGGGATGGCTGCGATGATCACGGTGAACGGCGGCTCTGAAACGACGATTCCTTCTGACGCCGCTCCGATTCCGATCAATGATTTGTCGTTTCCACCGTAAACGGCGTTTTGTGCTGGCATCGGTCGGTCAGTCAAGTCATGGCGGCACCCCAATCTGGCTGCTGGCATGGCGCATTACGCAAAATCGGTCGGGCGGGTTGGTGCACGTCGCGGATGATTTTATCTGAATGGAGCCAAGGTGCCCGCCCGGCAACTCGATTTGCCTTGATTGCATGCGCGTCGGATCGAGTTGCGGGCAAATCAATGTAAATCAGCAAAAATCATCTCAATTTACGCTGCCGCGATTCTGACTACCCGAAATTCGATTCCCGACGAACAATCGGCGATTCCTCAACAAACGCCGTTTGCGGAAAGCCTGCGGTAACGACGGCGTGCTAGGGATGGCGGGGGACCGATGTGTGAGGGTGAGCGATGGCCAGGATGACAGCGAAGCAAAGGGCGGACCAGCAGGTGGTACGCCAGAAGGACCTCCGTGACAGAATGCGGGACAAGCGGCGGCCGTCGCGTGATGACATTGCGCGCCTGCTGCTCTGGCAGATGGTCACTGGCGTCAGCGAGAACCGTGCCGATCGCCGAAAGGTTCTGGATCGGCTCCGCGACGAGATCGTTGAGGGCCTGGAGCGGCAGGGATTTGATGGCCGCGAAAGTGAGGACGCATTCGAGGAACTGGTGATCAAATACGAAAAGGGACCTTATCCATTTCGCCCAAAGAGGCATCTGCAAAAGGATACTGGCGGCTCGGGTATGGAATAGGATGCCGAGTTGTAAGTCTGGAAGCCTGGGGTCTGTCCTTGGCAGACCGCCTCAACCTTTTGCCACCGTTTCCCTCTTTACTGCAGCGGTGGTTTCATCCGCTCAGTTGACCAGTCACGAAACGTGATGCCTTGGCTGTTAACTTGGCTTGCAACACTGCGCATTGTGCAAACCACGTTGAGGTTCCAACCCCGTATTCCCCCATTACTCCCTATAACGTCGTTTGCAGAGGAATCGGAAATTTGGATGGGCAGTGCCCAATCGTGATGCAACTGGGATATGCCATCGATTCACAATTCCTCCATCGATTTGCCAACAATTAATGAATGGGCGTCAATGATTTGCATGCCGCTTGACCGCCCAGCCAGGAAACCGGTGTGACATACGCGGATAGCACGCCGACCGAGCTTCAGGCTCAAACAGATTCATCTACAATGGAGCAAATATGTCAGTCTGCGCCCAGGTTGAGGTTCCAATCGTCACAACCGGTCGCACGAGTGGTGCCCGCAAGCTGCAGATCATTGAGACAAAAGTCATCCGCCATGTCGACATTCAAGAATTCGAGGAGCGGGATGCGCCTATCGCACTGACTTGCGGACTCGGAGAATACCGGTTCAATGAAGGTCAGTTTTTTCGGCGGGCAGGTCAATGCCACGGCCCGCGAAATAATTGCCGTATGGATTGGTTCAGTTCATCCAGCCCATTGGTTGGACGTCTGTCCTATCGCGCGCTCCACAATAAGCTGGTGAACGAAATCGGCGAAAATCGGATTGTTGATCTGGCCTCCGCGATCGGGAGGGTGTTTGACAACCTCCCTCTCCTGCCGCCAGCCTCTGTCAAGGACATGGAGATGGCGCTCGTAGAAAAACAGCTTGCAGAATTCGACGAGCTTGCCCCTACACTGATGACGGTCGGCGAAATCATCTATTGCCCTGTCGATCAGCCTGTGCTGGTTCTCTTCAAGCCGCAAACCTTCTCACGGCCGGCCTACCTTTGTGTGGTGGGAAGCATGGACGAGGTCGTTATTCGGGTCGGCAGAAATGAAGGGCCCATCGGCGTCTACTCTCCGGCTGATTTTGAACAGGCTCGCAATCGCGCGACGCAATTGGGCAAGGCTGGCGGTGGCTCGACATCGACGAACCCTCGTGATGTGCTTGTCGTGCACGATACGAGCCTGTTCGATCTTGACTGCCTGGCGTTGAACGCGGCAGTTTTCGCGAAGATTTTCAGCAATGAGTTTTACAGACGCCGAGCCGATCAGCCGGGCCCAGAGATGGTCAAGAACATGCTGGAACTTGGTATGGAGCGGCTGGGTATGGTAGACCGGCTCCATTCGCATCTCACAGAGTTTTTCAATACCGGCCTTGCCGATCCGCTGATCGATGTTGCCGCAAAAATTGTTGAACGGGCTCTCGGCGATCCACTTTGGAAAACAGCTTCATGTGGACTGCTCGAGCAGCGCCAGTTCATGTGCAACTGCCTTGATGATCCGATTGCTCCGAACATAGATATACCTCCATTTTAGGTTCTCCCTATGCCGCCGGAAAAATTCCATGGGATCAAAGATTCAGTGTGGCGGAGTTGTTTGAATACAGGCCCAACCGGCGGCCCCGCATCGGCAATTCTCCTTGGTTCTCGATCACTAAAAATCCGCGGCAATAAAGCGAACCGGACGTATATGTTCAGTGCGAGGCCCTTCAGGGTCGACAAGCGAGACCCAGCAGGAATGTGAATCAATCCGGTGCCATCGATTCACCAAATTCATTGGACGCCGGCATCGAAAATTCCGAATCTGTCGCTATGATCTCACAGCCTTACTTCATCTATGTCGAACGCACCGAAGCCGCGAAAAACATGGCCCGCTATTACGCCATGGAGATCTCGGAAACATTGTTTGGTGAGGCCTGCCTGACACGAACCTGGGGGCGCATCGGCAGTCGCGGTCAGAGCAGGCTGCAACAATTCGAGACAGAGAGTGAAGCGGTAGATCTGTTTCTGGATCTGATGCGCCAGAAGCGAAAGCGAGGCTATCGACCGAGACGTCCCTTGGGCAAATCCGTTTGAATGCGAGTGGAGCGCACCGGTCGTTCATTCGGCGCCGAAGTTTGGCTGATGAATTTTGACCAACAGAGCATCCAGCCGCCATCGGCGGGCAGTCGCCTGCGTGGCAGGCGTCCGCGATTACAGTTGCCCTTCTGATCTGAAGGCCGTCAACAGCTACCTTCCTGTGTATGCCGCGTAAGATCCGGATTCTGCTCTAATCATCCCGCAGGCGAATGAGCAATGCCGCCGCCTCGGTGGATGCTGAAACCAGCCCGGGATGTGGGTCTACAACCGCCCTGCTCTATCGATCTGCCCATGAGCATCCGTCGCTGCTGTCGCTTTATCGACAGCTCGTACAACAGGTGAAAGTCCGGCTTGAGGCTGCGGAGGAGATGGCCAAAAACCTTCTGTCAAATCATCGCACTCAGCTGGAAGCGTTGGCAAGCCGTGCTGCCGAGCGAAAGGTACTTGATGGCGACGAAGTGAGATCGGTGATCAGTGCAGGCTCGACCGCTGCATCGGAGAATCCAAAGAACCAGGCGCCCTGAAACGGCGATTCAGAAATCTGCTCCCGCGTTGCCAGATCCGGCTCTTCCGATTCGGACCCCTTCGCACGCGTTGCCGATCCATGATGTACCGATTCACAACCCTGAGACGGCGTTTCCAATCGAGGATTTGCCGTTGCGGAACTTCGCATTCGCGTTGCTGAATTCAGCTTCGGCGATTCCTGCCTGAACAGAACGGTTGCCAATATCGGCTTTGCCGTTTCCCCTTTCGGCCTTCGCGGTTCTCTGGGAAACGCTGTTGTCAACACAGAGGTATGTACGCCCGTCGAGCAAGCAGCCTCTTAAGACGGGCCGAGCCTGGGCGAGGGCCAAGATGGTTGTCGTTCATCATAGCAGATCCACCGGCTTTTGGCCAAAATAGCCGCCTGCCCTACCCCGAAACCTCCTCGGATAAGTGTAACGCTCCCATAGAAGCGGTTGATGGTCGATGTCTGCATCATGGGCAACTCATTTTGCGGGAAAGCAAATCAAGATGCGTCAAAACAAATTGCTGGCGGTAGGTTTCGATGTGCCTGGCAGTCAACACGCGGCAAAACGATGTACCGAAAACTCGAAACACATCATCTCAATTTATGTTGCCGCGATTCGGAACTTGGCCACGTCGATTCGGATCCAGGATTCCGCGATTCTGAATCCGTCTTTTTCGATTCGGCATCAGAGATTATCGATTCTGAAGACTCAATTACTCGTTCCTGTGCGAACGGTGGTTGCGCTTGGCTCCGAGGCTAACCACGCACTTCCAGTCTGTGGCCGTCTAGATTTTAACGACCGACCTCGCGCCCGCCAGCGAAGCAAAATTGATGAGAAACTGGATGTACCGTGCTGGCGAAGCGATATGATTGGGAACAACTTGCTTACAAGGCGATCCACATTGACTTGATTGGTGCCACATCGGATCGAGTTGCAGGCAATTTAACGCACATTATCTCAATTTACGCTGCCGCGATTCCGATTGCGCGAAATTCGATTCAACATGAGCAATCCGCGATTCTTCTGGAAGCGGCGTTTGCTGAAACGCTGCAAGCATGACTTCATGGTGGGGTGCTGATCACCACCATACGCGAGACGAGCGAAGGCCAGAATGCCTTCAGGGAGACATCGACCAATCAGACGATGCGTCGGAAGGAACATCGTGACAAGGCGCGCAACGAGATCGCCGTGAGTTTCGATACCAAGGCTGCGATGGCTGCGAAACCGAACATGCTGGCGGCCTTGGCACAGGTTACGAGTGCAAAGAACTCCACCATCGGCGCTTTGGCCTTTGTCGCCTGGGTCAGCGTGTTGGCGTCGATTGCCATGCGGCCCAAGTTGTTGTTCATATCCTGTATTCCCCCCGTTACTCCATGAAATCGAATCGATTCTTTCGAATTGTGAATCGCAGATTCGAGGATGCCCGATTGCGGCGCTGGAAACCCGTATGGGTCCAAGCACAGCCAGCGTTGAGCACTCACCATGGCCTTCGTGACCGGCGCGCTCAGACTGCTGACGCGCAGTGACTGTTCTTTCGTTCACCGCTTTGAGCGTAACGACAGCTGTCGCCATTCATTTCGAGAATGGTGGCATATCGCCGATCCTGGTGCGCGGCGTGAAGCCCTGCTCATCCCCTATCGCGCCTGCCAGTATGCACGAAAGGGCAACGGATGATCGGAGGCTGGTAGGATGGCCTGCTGAGCCGCTCATCACAAGTTCTGTGAGAATAATGCGGATATTGACTAAGTCTGCCGTTTGAATGGGTCCACTCGTATCTGTTCAAAATACAATCACTCGTCAGGAATTAGGCCATCGAACACCTCGATAAGAGCTCCGGTGATAGCCTGGCCAAGCGCATTCGCGGTTCTGGCGATCTCCTCTTCATTGCCATCTCGGGCAGCGACCGCCAGATCGCCTGCCTGGTCAGCGACGATTGCGCGGGCGCGTTCAATGGCCCATTGGGCAAAGTCGCTGCGCGATTCAATCGTGGTGGTTTCCATGCTTGTTCCTGTCTCGTTGAGGAAATTTTCAGTTGTTAGCACCATAGTTGAATGGCGCGTTGAGTATTGCGTACGCGCTATCCGGTCAGGGTGAGATAATCAAGCGGACAGCCCTGCCCCATCGTCTCGGGAAGTTCGAAGCCGTTTGGAGTGATCAAACCGCCCGGAAGCGATCGAACGCCGTCAAGTACTGGATCGGCGGATCGGCATCCCAGCGATAGATCTCCGCCCGCAGAAAATGCAGTTCTTCATCGAGCTTCTCTTCCGGAAGTTCAACCCACCAAGATTTTGGGCGCCCGTCAGAGCCGTCCGACCAACGGTAGCCGCGCGCCTTGAGCTGATCCTTCATGTCGAACGGGGAATTCACCGCATAGATGCGGGTCCGTGACAGCTGGCTGGCTTTATGAAGTTCCGCAAATGGCGTGGACTTCGAGTTGGGCCGTGTCTGCCCGAGCATTTCCAACAGCGCGAAACAATCATCAACCGCGCGGTGTCCATCGTGAAAATATCCCGACTGGCCGATCAGGTACCCAAGCTTGCTTCCCTCGAAGCCGCGCGCCGACCAGTCGATCTCAGAGACCGAACAGGCCCACGCCTTATGCGCAAAGATCGACGAGAATGCTTCACAAAAGGGCCGATCGAAACCGGCGTTGTGAGCAATGATAATGTCAGCCGGCTCTATGAGTGAATTGAGGCGCGCAACGTCGATCACCTGAGAAGCGACCATGTCGTCGGTAATACCGGTCAACCGTGTGATGTTGGCAGGGATAGGAACGGTCGGCTGCTGAAGTCCGCCAAAGACGCCAGTGACATCGCCAATCTCGCCTTCGTCATTGAAGCTGAAAGCGACTACGCCAATTTCGATGATTTCATCGGATCGATTATTCAAGCCAGTGGTTTCAGTGTCGAGGATAACACCCCGCCGTCGAAATTCGGGCCGAGGATGCTCGACAACAGATCGAGGCGACAGCCTTCGCAGGATGCGGTATTTGCCGGTCGCTTCCAGATGGCAGGCCATGGCCTCGTCATCAGAACGGGAACCGCCCTGCCCCCTTCCGGCAACAGCCTGCGGATTGGTCACTTTTGTGGTGGCCGACAAAACAGGAGCTGCAAAGAAATCGAGTTGCGAAGTCATTGTATTCCGATCCGATTGCGGCGTGGCCGGCGCACAATACGCATCAGTACCGGCGCGAGCAACGACCTTTCCAATCAGGTGTACGCCCGACGCAGCTTGCGGCGGAAGTACGATCAAAACTTGCCGAAGAACAAGTCGTCCGGTTTGCGCCCCCATCTCGGTCGTTCCGGGTCAGACCGGTCTCTCCCAGAACCTGTCATTCGTTCACCTGGCCCGCTGAACCTTGCGTCGGTCGAAACCGGGATAAACTGAGCCCATCGACCCAACGTCAGCGCTATCTCTGGATGACTTGCGCGCCTACCGAGACTGAAGGGAAACGAAGTGACCTCTGAGGTCCGACGGGTTTGGGTCAAGCGTGCTTTGGCGGTCGTTTACCCGATTATCTTGCCCCGGCGACCTGCCGGGCGTTAGTCGCTCGATATCGACAGACCCGCGAGAAGCGGAGTGTAAGCGGCGAGCCTGCGGGATACGAACTCGGTGAAAAGCCGGACGCGCTTCGTCTTGCGTGTCTCTCCCTGCGTGAGAAGCCACAGCGTTCCGTACATGTGCAGATCGGTGCCAGGCACCCTCACCAGCAGGGGATCGGCATCGCCCACAAAACACGGCAGGGTCGTGATCCCGAGCCCTTGCCGTACCGCCGAGATCTCCGCCGCGGCATCGGTGACCCTGAATGGAACCCCCGTTGTGCGAACCTCACCCTCGCTGGCCCACTCCGGAATACCATGCATGTTTATTACGATCCACCGGATGGGATCGGCCGCGCCGGCGCGCCAAGCGGCCAGTCGGTCACGAGACATGTAGACGCCGCCGAACAGCTCCGGTCCCTTCAGTCCGTGAAGATTGAGCGGCAGGGTCTTGCGGTCGTAGACGACGCGGATCGCCACGTCGGCCTCTCGTTTGGTCAGGTTTGCCAGCTCACCGGACGACAGGATTTCCATCTCGATGTCCGGATACAGACGGGCGAAATCGGCGAAGTCCGGTATGAGCAAGTGTGTCGCGAGGATCGGTGTCAACGTCACCCGCAGAAGCCCGCGCACACTCTGGTCGCGCCCGAGGACGCGCGTTTCCAGCTGGTTTGATGACGCTTCCATCTCGTTCGCGAGCTCGAGCACCTCTTCGCCCGCGGCCGTCAGGCGGTAGCCTGAAGGCAGCTTTTCGAACATCTGCGCCCCGAGGCGTTCCTCGAGCTGGGCGATGCGTCGCAGCACGGTCGCGTGGTTCACCCCGAGGCGCTTGGCGGCGGCCCGCACCGAGCCTTCGCGCGCGGCGGCAAGAAAGTAGCGAACGTCGTCCCAGTCGATCATGGTGCATTTCCGCGCCGGTGATTGCGTCTTCCGAAACGCAGCCTAGCACACCAAACCGCAATGCGCGCGATCATCGCGGTGCTCGATCGCCTATCCGGATCGTTCTTGCACCGCCGATGTGCGCGATTGCGCACTCAGAACTCGGCTTCGTCGAACCCATATCGGTGCTCTCGGGGGACTTCCCCGCTCAGCCAACCACTCGTGACGGCGAACGAAGGATACATGACATGAACAGACTGAATGGAAAGACCGCTGTGATCACCGGCGGAGCTACCGGCATCGGCCGCGCCGCAGCAAAGCGCTTCATCGACGAGGGCGCATTCGTCTTCATCTTTGGCCGCCGACAGGAAGCGCTTGACGCCGCTGTGGCCGACCTCGGACCCAATGTCCGTGCGGTGAAGGGCTCGGTCTCGGATGAAGCCGACCTCGACCGACTCTATGCCGCCGTGAAGGCCGAGCGCGGAGCGCTGGACGTCGTCTTCGCCAATGCCGGGGCGGGAAGCCCGCTTGCGCTCGGCAAGATCACCGCCGAGCACATTGATGAGACCTTCGACACCAATGTGAAGGGTACGATCTTCACGGTCCAGAAGGCCCTGCCGCTGATGGGCAAGGGCGGTTCGATCATCCTGACCGGATCGAGCGCCGGCACCACGGGGGCCCCGGGAATGACGGCCTACAGTGCAAGCAAGGCGGCAGTACGCAACCTCGCGCGGACCTGGGCGGAGGATCTGAAGGGCACCGGCATCCGGGTAAACGTCTTGTCGCCCGGGGCGACGGCGACCGAACTGGCGAAGGCGGCGCTCGGCGAGGAAGGCCAGAAGGTCTACGCCGCGATGACTCCGCTCCAGCGCATGGCCGATCCGGTCGAGATCGGAGCCGCGGCCGCTTTCCTCGCGTCGTCGGACAGCAGCTTCATGACCGCCAGCGAAGTCGCCGTCGACGGCGGCCTGGCACAACTCTGACCCGGGCGCGATGCCGCGTCTAAACCACACAACGAAGGACAGAAGATCATGAAAAAACTTGAAGGCAAAATTGCAGTCATTACAGGCGGAAGCAGCGGTATTGGCTTGGCCACAGCCAAGCGTTTCGTCGAAGAAGGTGCGCAGGTCGTAATCTTCGGGCGACGCGAGAAAGTCCTGCAAGAGGCTGCAGCCCTTATCGGGAGAAACGTCACAACAGTGGTGGGCGACGTCTCGCGCCTGGAAGATCTGGACCGGCTCTACGCCACCGTGAAAGAGAAACATAGTCACATCGACATTCTCTTCGCAAACGCGGGCGCAGGGACAGTCGCGCCGCTAGCGGCAGCTACCGAGGCCCATTTTGACCAGACCTTCGATGTGAATGTGAAGGGGTTGTTTTTCACGGTGCAGAAGGCCCTTCCCATCTTCAAAGACGGCGGTTCAATCATTCTGAACTCTTCGGTCTCGAATGTGATGGGGCTGCCGGCTTTCAGCGCCTACGCAGCAAGCAAGGCGGCTGTTCGAAGCTTCTCGCGGTCTTGGACTCAGGAGTTGAAGGACCGCAAGATCCGCGTCAATACGATGAGTCCTGGCGCGATCGAGACTCCCGCCTTGGCGACAACGACCGGCCTTACCGCTGAGCAAGCCGAACAGGCGGTCGCCCAGTTCGCTGCGCAGATCCCGATGGGTCGCAGGGGTAAGCCAGAGGAAATCGCGGCCGCCCTCACGTTCCTCGCCTCCGACGAAAGCTCCTACGTCACCGGTATAGATCTCGCCGTCGATGGCGGCTGGGCGCAGGTCTGACCCCCAACTTTAGCACCAGAACGGAGAACTATTATGACCTACGCAATTATCGGCTTCGGCGAGATTGGCCAGACTCTCGCCAGGGCATTTGCCCGGAGCGGCATCAACGTTTCCGTGGCGACCACGCGCGACCCGAAAAGCTTCGCATCCGATGCGGCCGCGATCGGACCCGAAGTCACGGCCAGGACGCTCGCGGAAGCGGCAAAGGCGGACGTCATCTTCCTGGCTGTCCGTTTCGAGCAGCACCCGGATGTCGCGAAGGCGCTCCCCTCCTGGCAGGGGAAGATCATCGTTGACGTGACCAATGCCTACGGCGTGCCTGATGACGATCTGGGCGGACAGCCTTCGGCAAGGGTCGTCGCGCGGGCCTTCACGGGCGCAAGGGTGGTCAAGGGCTTCAACCATCTGGTGGCGCGCGTCCTCGAACAGGATCCGGCGGTGAATGGTGGCCGGAGAGTGGTGTTCCTGGCGAGCGACGACGACGACGCGGCGTCGGAAATCGGGACGCTCGCGGAAAATCTTGGCTTCGCGCCGATCAAACTTGGCGGGCTTTCCGATGGCGGACTGCTCGTTCAGGCGCACGGGAACAGCTGGGGCCGGCTGATCTTCAAGGATCTGTTCAAGAAGGCGTCGTGAACAATGTATGACCATGTAATCTGGCCCGAGCGGTACGACCCGAAAATCTCGGCCATCTACGCGCTCAATGACATCGACGTGAAAGCTCCGCCCGAAGTGGTCTGGAAGCTGCTCGTCGATGCCGAGAACTGGTCGCGTTATTTTCCTGCCGAAGATCAGGTCAAAATCTTAAGTGGCGGGCGGGAACTGGCGCTCGGGACGCGATACAGCCGGGTGACGGTCGGCTTTCCGATGAGCGTTGTCGTGACGGAATGTGTGCCAGACCGCAGGCTCGCCTGGGCGACGACCGTCGACGGCGAGGAGACAGGGTCGAGCGCCTACCACGGCTGGGTGATTACGCCCACGGCCGACGGCCGTCATGTGCTGACCGAGGAGACGCAGCAGGGTCCCTGGTTCTTTGAGGAGCTCGGGCGCAAGCATCCCGGCGCGCTCTACCGCTATCAACAGTTATGGGTCGAAAGCCTTGCTCGCGCTGCGCAGGCGGAAGTCGCACAGAAGGCAGGGTAACGCCCCTGTTCTGACGCCAGGGTTACGCGCCCAAATTACAATCGGAGATGAATCACATGAATATCGAACTCACGGGCCGCAAGGCAATCGTTACGGGCTCAACGGCGGGCATCGGCCGCACCACCGCCGAAGGACTGGCGCGTGCCGGCGCATCGGTCGTCATCAACGGCCGTGGAAGCGCCCGCGTCGATGAAGCGGTGCGGCAGATGCGGGAGACCTTTCCGGCGAGCGACATCACGGGCATCGCTGCTGATCTCTCGACGATAGAGGGTGCAGAAGCTGTCTTCGCGCAGGCTCCCGACGCCGACATCCTCGTGAACAACGTGGGGACGGCGCACCTCCGCGACTACAACGGCATCGAGAGCATCGCAAAGATCCCCGACGAGGACTGGCTCGGGCTGTTCCAGTTGAACGTGATGAGCGGCGTGCGCATGGCGCGCCACTACCTGCCGCGCATGGTGAGGAAAGGCTGGGGCCGCGTCGTGTTCGTCAGCAGCGAGTCCGCAGTCAACATCCCCAAGGAGATGCTCGACTACGGCATGACCAAGACCGCGCAGCTCGCGGTCTCGCGTGGGCTTGCCGAGGCGGTCGCGGGCACGGGCGTCACTGTTAACGCCGTTCTGCCGGGACCGACTCGGTCCGAAATCCTGGGCGACTTCATGGCGAAGCAGGCCGAGGCGAACGGAGTCTCGCAGGAGGAAGCCGAGCAGGGCTTCCTGAAGGCGATGCGCCCGACCACGCTCATCCAGCGCTTCGCGACGACCGACGAGGTCGCCAACATGATCGTCTATGCCTGCTCGGAGCAGGCCTCCGCGACGACTGGTGCGGCGCTGCGCGTGGAAGGCGGTGTGGTCCGCTTCGTCGCCTAGCCAAACCTCCAACGAACACCGGAAGAAGAGAGCCAAAAATGAGAAACGCTATATCGGGCGATGCACTTGACCAGATCTTTCGGTCCGCCTGGACCTGCCAAGGGTGGACCGACACCCCTATCGAAGAAGCCATAGTCCGAAACCTTTATGAGCTTTTGAAATGGGCCCCAACTTCGGCAAATAGCAGCCCGGCGCGGTTCGTCTGGGTGCGTAATGCCGACGCAAAGGCGACGCTCGCTGGGCTTGCCGCGGAACCGAACAGGCCGAAAATTCTCAAGGCTCCCGTTACGGTCATTGTCGGCCATGATTTGGATTTCGCCGGCGAACTGCCAAAGCTTATGCCTCACAATGCCGAGGTCATGCAGAAGTACTTTGCGGCACCAGGCGTGGCCGAGGTGACGGCAATGCGAGACGGAACGCTGCAAGGTGCTTACCTTATCGTCGCTGCACGTGCGTTGGGATTGGACTGCGGTCCAATGTCGGGCTTCGACAACGCCGGCGTGGACAAGGCCTTTTTTTCCGCCACGCGGATACAGTCGAACTTTATCTGCAGCATCGGCTACGGCGATGCAGCTTCCGTATTTCCGCGCAATCCTCGCCTTGGTTTTGAGGACGCTGGTCGCTGGGCTTAGCTAGGGAGTAGATCGGACACGATCCGTCCCAAGGGTTTCGCGGGGAGAGAGCCACTGGCCTTAGCCTCGCAGATGGCCGGGTACGGGCCTCCATAGCGCTTGCCGACTGTGGCGATGGTTCCAGGGCAAACAGTTAACGAGCCGCCCCGCACATCCTGCTTCCGTCGAATACCCTATCAAAAAGGAGATCCCAATGTACGACCAATCCAAGCTATCCGAGTTGATCCGATTCGCACGGCTCGATGCAGGCTCCAGCGTCATCGACGTGTACCCAGGCGACGGGGACTGGACCCGTCTCTTCTCCGACACTGTAGGACCCGAAGGACGGGTCACCAGTTTCGTGCCGGCCGAAGTCGCCCACTTCACGAAGGATCCGGTCGGCCACATGGTGGCGCTCGCGAAGGAGCCGGGCCGGGACAATGTCGAAGCCGTCTCGGCAGACCTCGTGGCGATGCCGGAGGTAACGCAGCCAGCTGATGTGCTGTGGCTGCACCTGTTCTACCACCATCTCCACACCGCCCTGATCCAGAAGAAGGGCGCGACGGCGGCCGACTTCAATCGAGCCGTCTACGAGCGGCTGAAATCCGGTGGGCATTACGTCATCGTCGACCACGCCGCCGCCGCGGGGGCGGGCACAAGCCACGCCCAGTCGCTGCACCGGATCGACCCTGCATCCGTCCGCGAGGAGGTGGAGGCGGCCGGCTTCGTGCTGGAGGCTGAAAGCAGCATGCTCGCGAACAAGGACGATCCGCACTCGATCAAGGTGTTCGATCCCTCGATCAAGGGCGAGACCGATCGCTTCGCCTATCGCTTCGTGAAGCCGTGAAAGGTTTCGTCACAAACGGCCGTTCGCTGATCGACGCGGGAATCACGGGCAATGCTCGACACCCTCACCTTAGGCGGGCCAACTGAACGACCGCTGTACCATTCCCGCTCGCCAGAACCTGCCGGACGGCAAACGGCCCCGAAGCGGAAATTATTTCCGCTTTGCGCCCCCATGCCCAGTCATTCAGCGACCTGATTGACGGGCCCGAAAGCAGACATAAACGGATTGGCGAATGAACGGCGGTGATGTTGGGCGCTCCTAAACGGTGGCTTCGAAACGTGGAAACGAGAAAGCCGACGTTCAAATGCTTCGGTGTCCGCATCCGGGAGCGTCCCATGTCGGTCGCCCGAGTTCGAATTTTCGTTGCCCATTTGCGACAGTCCGTCACTGAGGCAATCGCCTTGAAATTTCTTCCGCTGCTGTTTTGACATGTGTTTAGGAAGTCGACGTCTCAATCATTTAAGGGCAGCTAGTCTCGCCTGCAGTCCCATCGCAGTTGGCACCTCGGCCGCCACTAGCCTGGCCACGATGTCGATAGCAGCGTCACGCACCGACTGGAGCCTCAACAGATCGTCGCCGTTCTGGGCGAGGACGCAATCCACCAGCTCAGCGACTGTGTTGGCAGTGCCCGTTCGATAGAAACGATCGGACGTGTTCATAGCGTCGCGGACCCAGCAAACGCCTTCAAGGCGCATATGCCGTCCCGCTTCGGTCGTCAGAAAGTGGCAGAATGTCCCGAGATCGTCTTCATCACGGGCCATATCGCTTTCAGCCCAACGCCGGTAATAATCGACGAGCTCGGGAAGGCGCGCGCGGATCTCATTCGCTTGGCTGAGCGCTGCGTGGGAATGGAGCCCCAAGAGCTTTACGATCATCTGACGACCGCGATACCACCGGCGGCCTGATGACCAGTTCGCAGCAAAGGCCGTATCGAGCATGGCTTTCCAGATCGCCATGAAGCGATCGGCATCCTGTGGTTTGAAAGGGAGCAGGAACCAGCTAGCCGCGAATTGCTCAGTCGCATGATACCCATTCGTTCCGATCGCCAGGATCGCCTGCCACAAGGGCTTTGCATCCTCAGAGGCTCGGGTCATCACAAATCTCGGCGCGATACGCAGGATCGCATATCCGAGACCACTGGGCAGATCATATTCTTCGTCGCCATCGTCATCATCGTCGGCGTCACCGCCGCGTTCACCCTCCATGCGCCATGCCTCAAAAGCCCACAGATTTTCGAGCAACCGATGATTCTCCGGATCAAGCGCGAGCGAGCCGTCATCCTCAGGGTCGAGCAGCCACGCATATCCGATCTCGAGAATATGGGTGCTCAAACCGGCAAATCGTCGCGACTTGCCACCGAGGCGGGCAGGTCGATGAGGATTTAGGCGTTCGCGTCGACGCTCCAGCAAGCGTTCCGCACGCCGAGCGATATTTGTGGGATTGGCGACTGCAATCGTGGCATCAGTCCCAAAAATGGGCTGCAATCGCAGCCGAGCTAGCCAACGCTGCCAGATCGCTGTCCGATCATCCTCGTCGTATCGCGGCATCAGACGATCGAGTGCAGCGACAAGCAACAGTACGAAGTTCAGCCGATACCAGGCCGGTCCCAACTCCTCCCGATGTCGGGAAGCTTTCGCCATCAGCGTGTTGATCGCACCGCGGTCTCGGCTCGACAGGATTTGAACGAGAGTCGCATCCCAGTCGCGGGGCTTATCTGTTGCCAGCGCTGCGCTCAATGCTCCTATAGCGGCAAAGCTCAGCGCATCGTCGCCGGAGTTATGATCTCGCTGCTCACAGTGGGCGATCTCGATAATGTGCCTGATGAAATTTAGCGCGCGCGCCTTCGCGGGCTCGTGTTTTTCGAGCCACTCACCGCCACTGGACACCAACGTCGCAGCCGCGGCGGCGATCATGGTCCGCGGTTGTTTCTTAGCGACCACCGGATCATCGATCTGCTCTGGCAAAAGGCCAGCGAGATAGTCGCAGTCGGCTTCCGCCAGCGCGCCGGATTGTGCCAGAATCTTGCGACACTGGTATGGCAGGGTGAGCGGCAGCAATTCTGCATTGGCCTCGACCTGATAGGCCGTCAGGTCGGCTTGCAAATCGTCCGGATAGATGACCCGCAACACCAGTTCGCCGGTTGTCTCATCTAAAACCTGTTTGCGGTTGGCCGGATCGAATTCGCTCAGTAAGATACGCTGTTCGAGCCGCTCCTTTTCATTGTCGGGAGCGGGCCACGCGGCCATGCGCGAACCCAGGTCTGCCGCGAATTCCGCGTCCTGAACCGCTAGATCTCCGATTACCGTTCGCAGATCCACCTTCCTGTGCGGTGCCAAGACCCAGTCCCGCGCCATGTTGAACATCGCGTCACCGTTCCGGAACCAAGAGAAGGTGTCGAAGTTGAAACCGACATTTTTGACCCGTCCATGATCCCACCAATACAGATCCTCCAGGCCGATCAACGGCCGCAATGCCCCTCGGAACAGGTTCGGCTGATGCTTGCCTGCATTCACGAGCACGCCGACAATCGCAGTCGATCCTTCCATCTCGAGCAGCCGCTCGCACCACGGGCTGATATCCTCGCCGGCATCCATCTTGAGGACCAGCCACCGCTCAAGCGCATCGAGCGCGCTGAAGAGCTGCCCGTTGTGGTTCGAATTATGTTGCGACCACCCGAAATGCGACCAAGTGCCGGGAAATGTGCGAACGACCGACGCCGAGATCGGAACCGTAAGTGCTGGCATCTCGGCATCTTCGGGCGCCTCTGAAAACCAGCGGGCCACGACGAAGTCGAGGAGCTGCTTGAGCGCTGCCAACGCTGCCTCGGGCTGCGCCGTCAGATATGGAAAAAACGGACTCTTCCAAAAGGCGGTTGGGTAGCTGTCACTATCATACTCCAGCCCGTACGACTCATCGATACGGAGCGACTGGCCATATTCCGTATGCGGCTGATCCTCGATCAAGCAGGCGAGCAGCACCTCTGTTGCGACCGCCGTGTCGGTCGTCATCAGCGGCACCAGGCCGTTGGCGTGGAGCACTGCATTGCGAAAGGTATCAATCAATCGCGCAGCGGGGCCAAGCGGCCAAGGCGGCAATTCCCGCCGGCCTGATATGAAGGTCGAGGGCGGCGATTCACGCCGTCGCGGCTGGTTTGCCTTCTCCCGTGCCATACGCTCGGCGCGATCCGCGGCGCGCATACTATCGACCCGCGCCTGCGCTGCCTCCGCCATTGGACGACGGTGGGCCATTTCAAGGGCGAAGGCAGCGACATCATGCGGGAAGTCCGGCGCGCCAAGTAGCGCGGTGCGGTATATGAGTTTGCTGTCATCGCCGCCTCCATGAAAGCGGCGTGCCGTGCTGCTGATCTGCTCAGTACGCGCCGTCTCCAGCGCGACAGTGGCCATGACGTCCCGGAGCGGCATTGGCTGATCGCCCAGCATCGTGGGCAAAGATTCAAGCCAAGTCTTGCAGACGCGCGCCACAATCGGCGCGCCGAGCGCTCCGACACGCTGGGCATGAGCGTGCAGGAAGCGGCCCATCGGTCCCCAGCGCTCGGGGATCGGGAAGCGCATGTCGGCTTCAAGATAGATCCGCAGGCCGCTTTCCACCGCGATGTTGCGGGGTATGCTGGGGACAGTCGCGACGTGCAGGAACCGGTGCAGAAGTCGCTTCAACAATGCCCCTTCATTGGCAAATAGCAGCTCGAGCCGGTCTTCAAGGTGGCGATCGAGGCGGGCATCAAGGCACAATGCATCGAGAAGAATGTCGCTCGCCTCGACATGGCCTCCTGCAGTTATCTGTTCGAACGCACGGTCCCACCCGTCACGAGCTTGGTCAGGCTGGGACAGCAGAAACTGACCCAGCAAGCGCAACGCCGGAATCCAGAGGGGCTGAGGTGCCAGCGCAACCCATTTCCCCACATCGTCGGCGATTTCCTTCAAGCGTTGGTAGCGTGCCCAGTCCGAGGCAAGGTCATGACCAAATTCCACACGATTGCGCGCATTGATATGAAGGGGCAGTTCATTGGAGCGCTGATCGAAGGCGGCGAGATCGCCCGCCTCGAGGTCGCTGATCGCGAAGCTTCGTTCGAACGCTGCGTCGCGAATCGCCAGTTGGATCAGGAGCCGCTGGAGCTGCCTTGTGGCGACACCGGTCGTCCAGCGCGCCCACAGCCGATCGGCGATTTCGGCGGTGGAGGTCGGAGCGTCGGTGGCGTCCTCGCGAAACGAGGATTCGGCAGTGACCACCCAGCCAAGTGTCTTGAGATTAGCAAAGAGCGGCAGGATGGCCGGATCATTGGCAATCCAGGCGAGTTGCGGAGCGCTGCGCAGTCCCGCCCGGATCGCGGCGGCTGAAAGGACCGGCACAACCTGAACGGACGCGTCCGCAATAGAAGCAGCTTTGCGAAGCTGATCTTCAAACCCCGACTGCGTAATAAGGACGACACGCCAAGCGCTATTCGTGGCGAGAAGCGTTAGCAAGGCTGTGAGCTTGCCGAGTCTGGCTCCTTCGAGACGTTCGAGGGAATCGAGGACGAGGATCTTGTCATCGCCGGGGCTTCTGTCGAGGACAGTACCAAGCTCCTGGTCCAGTCCGATCGCCGAACGACCCGCCGCGCTCAGGGCGACCCACAGCATTTCTGGCCCAAGCCAGATCTGGGTTGCATCGGCGAATTCCTGATCGAGAAGACGGGCCACCAAAGCCGACTTGCCGACGCCGGATTCGCCTATGACGACGCAGGCTCTTGATCTGCGCAACCGTTGCGAAAGTTCCGCAGCCTCACGCCGTCGATCAACGACATGCCCGTTGGGAAGCGCGACTTCGATGGTGCCGCGCTGATCACTCGACAGATTGTGGAGCGAGCGCCAGGACGCCGATATGCTGGGGTGAGCCTTCAAACCGAAACGCTTAGAAAGGTCGCCCAGCAATCGTGGCAGCCGAATAATGCCGCTTCCCAGGCGGGCGCTCTCGGCCGTTTGGACCAGCGCATCCCACAACTCATCCGCCTCCGTCTGCGTGTCAGAAACCAGAGCCGTCCGGCAGCGCTGCTTGGCCTGCTCCAAGTGGGATGACGGGTTCAACTGGAAATCGACAGGGTATAGATGAAGTCTGGCGATCAGTGCTAGCGTATCGGCCTCATCCGGTGGCGACCCATTCTCAAATCCCGGTCCATGCACCGAATCGAAGATTTTGCGGTGCTTCTGGCTGGCATTGATCCGCCCCATGGCCAGCGCAGGGTTCGCATCGTCAACCCATGTCTTGAGATCTGACCAGATCGCGTCGAACGCCGGATGACGTCCGCGCGTCACGAGGCCGATGTGGTCGGTCGAGCGATTTATTGGCGATTGGGCACGCCATAGCGTCCAGGCCGCCTCGATGAAATCCACTGGCCATCCCGAGGCCGTCACTTGCACATTGCTCTTGCAGGAGAGCGCAAGATGGCAAGCTTTTCCGTCAGGACCCGATCCAACACAGACAAGATCGTCGATTGCCCAACCCAAAGCGCCGGCTTGCGACAAAATTTCCTGGCCCGAAACCTCTATGCCAGGAATCGGCACATCCAGAACGAACCGGACAAGGAGCTCGGCGGCGACAAGGTCTTCAAACGCAAAACCGGGACCCGCCGTTGAGCGGGTGGTCGCGACCTTGCCACTTTTGCTAGGTTTCGATGCTGACGCCATTAATTGGATATAGGAGATGGCGGCCATCTCCGCACTGAAAAACTTCGGGCTTGAGAACGAAACCAGAGACCATACGCAGCGAGGACTTTCCCTTCATTCGGGCCTCTGCTTTCAATTAGTGCGTACGGACCAATGGCGGCCCGTTCCCGCTGATCAATCATTTCCTTGACGTTGATGGCTTGGAGTTGATCTCTTCTTCACCGACACGCCGCCCGACGAGACGATCGGATCTCATCCTTTTGTTTGGCTGCCTAATGTGGCGTCGGAATTGTTCAGGATCTACCTTCTCACGGCAGCGCCGATCGTGAGGAGTTGCGGTGTTCCGGCAAGCAATCCTCGTGGGCCAGTCTCAGGTCGCTTGGAATCCAACGGAGGCGGTTGCGGGGAATGAGGTGGATGCTGTTTGGCGTTAGCGCACCCTAGCGATCTGCCGATTGGATGCCCAGCGAACGTTAGCAAAGGCGGTCGACCCGATAGGCGCAACGAAATGTCTGGTCTCGCCAATTATCCGCCCCGAGCCAGTCAGTCTGCAACCTACCAATGATGGTTGGTCGGGCATCCGAACTACCTGTGAAAGAACGGCAGATTTCGATGGCACGGCCCGCCCCTTCGAACCACAGCTTAGCCTGCAGCGGCAGACTGGCGTATTCGTTCGACTGATTGGCAGCTTTGCATATTCCTGCACTTGGAACCGGACAGGCAGAAGTCGGCCCCATTTCGGCCGTTCGTCGATACCGCAGCGAGGAGCCCTTCCCGCCCCTATTTTGCCGACTGTTAAGATCTTGAACCAATCTTTCTTGTTTTGCACGCGACGAACTCTTGGGCGTCGCACTGTGCAAAAGCTTCCCCCATGTACATAAAAACGGCCGATCCGGGTGGCACCGCCGCCCGCGAAACGAACAATGAGCAGCTCTGGCGCGACCGTCGGAATTACCGTCCGGCAAAAGTGAAAACGAGACCTAACTCCAGAACATGCTTGCCTGCGTACTTGCAGGGAGGGTGGCCGGGCAACTGATTTTTGGCGAAACCCTGATGGGGTCAGGCGGAAGTGAGATGTCGGACCTCGCCCGCGCCACCAGGCTGGCTCTCAATGCTGAAACCAGCGTGGGATTTCGAAAGACAATTCCGCTGCTCTACCGATCTGCCCATGATCATCCATCGCTGCTGTCGCGAGCAGCCTCTACGACCGGATCGTGGCTGATGGCAACAGCTCAGATGGGTATCGCTCATCACAGCAGTCCCGCACGGTATTGGCCAAAATGGCCCCCTGCCCCACCCTGTAATCTGCCCGGAAAAGTTCAATACTCCGTCGAAACGGTTGATGGTCGATGTCCGCGTTTTGGACAGTTCAATTGGGAGACTGCAAATTGAAGCGCTTCACGACGCCTTGCTGGCGGAGGATATCGATCTGCCTGGCAATCAACATACGGCATAACAAGGCGCCGACAACTCGAAACATATCATCTCAATTTATCCTAATGCGATTCAGAACTCGGTCACGCCGATCCGAAACCAGATTCCGCGTTTCTTAGGCAAACGGCGTTTGCGAATGCGGCTTGGTCGGCGCAATGATGGTGAAGTAAAAAGTCAGGGGCTTGAGGTCCAGGGATTGACGCCCGGCCCCGCCTCCGCCTCTACGTTGCGCTACGCCGGCCACGATTCAGCCTTCCGAAATTATACGGTCACGTACCCGTCCGCGATCCCCTTTCCTAATGAATGACCTTCGCGCGAGGGCTTGCAATTTTGTAATCTTCGTGCTACATATTCTGCCAATCTGTAGTGCGAAGGTTTCAAATGCCTACACCACACAACCCTCCCGCCGCTGTACGGCGCGCCCTGCGCAAGCTCGGCGCCGACATCCACGATGCCCGTCGGCGTCGGCGGCTGCCGATGGCTGTCGTGGCGGAGCGCGCCTTCACGTCCCGCTCGACCCTGCAAAAGGTCGAGGCCGGGGACACCAATGTCAGTATCGGCATTTATGCGGGCGTTCTTCAGGCGCTCGGCCTGCTCGGTGGTCTGAGCCAGATCGCCGACATCGGCAACGACCCAGTCGGACAAGCGATGGCCAGCGCCGAACTGCCCAAGCACGTCCATCTCAAGCGAACAACCGGATCGTCTCGCGATGGCTGACTTCGAGGTGCATATCGACCTGGACGGCCGCACGCGCCCCATTGGTCTGGCCAGGAGCAATCGCGTCCGCGGCACGGAGACTATCCTTTTCGAATATTATGGCGCGTGGCTCGATGATCCCGACCGGTTCTCGCTCGAGCCTGCCCTTGCCCTGACGCGTGGTGCCTTCGCCCCTCCTGCCGGACTGGTGACTTTCGGCTCCATCGGAGACTCCGCGCCCGACACATGGGGCCGCCGCCTGATGCAGCGGGCCGAGCGCCGTCTTGCCGAACGCGAAAGCCGCGCCGTGCGCACCCTTACCGAAAGCGATTACCTGCTCGGCGTCGCCGACGAGACCCGTCTAGGCGCACTCCGATTCCGCTGGGCCGGCGAAGAGACGTTTCAGGCGCCGATCCGCGCCGGCGTCCCCGCCCTGATCGAACTTGGGCGACTGCTCCAGATTACCGAGCGTATCCTCCGGGACGAGGAAACGGACGAGGACCTTCAACTCATCTTCGCCCCTGGCTCCTCCCTCGGCGGCGCGCGGCCGAAAGCGTCGGTCATCGACCAGCACGGGCACCTCTCCATCGCCAAATTCCCGAAGGAGACCGACGATTACAGCATGGAGACGTGGGAGGAGATTGCGCTTCGGCTGGCTGACCAGGCCGGCATCACCACACCTCACCATGAGCTGATTGAGGTCGCTGGCAAGGCGGTGATGCTGTCGCGGCGCTTCGATCGCTCCGGCCCGATACGCACTCCTTTCCTATCTGCAATGGCGATGATGGGCGCCAAGGACGGTGAGCGCGGCAGCTACCCGGAGATCGTCGATGCTCTTGCGCAACATGGTGCGCAGGGGAAGACCGACGCTCATGCCCTCTATCGGCGCGTGGTCTTCAATGTGCTGATTTCCAATGTCGACGATCATTTGCGCAACCATGGTTTTCTTTGGCTCGGCAAGGCGGGATGGTCTCTTTCTCCGGCCTATGACCTTAATCCTGTGCCCACCGACTTCAAGGCGCGTGTGCTGACGACGAACATCGACCTCGACGAGGGCACCTGCTCGCTTGACCTGCTTGAGGCGGCTTCGGAGTACTTCGGCCTCACCCTGCTGCAGGCCCGAGCAATTATTAAAGAGGTCGCGACCGTGACCGCGACGTGGCGTGAAACCGCCAAGGTGGCCGGCGCCCGCTCTGCTGAGATTACCCGGATGGCCAGCGCCTTTGAGCACTATGAACTCAAGCGGGCGCTGGCGCTATGACCCGAACTTTCGTCTATGGGCCGCACGAACCGAAGAACCCGTGGTGTCGCCTTGCGCATCAACAGCGCGATAACGTCATACAGGTCGGTTCTGGCGGACAACATCAGGGCCAGCGGTTATATGCCGCCGCATAAACAGGCCGGGCACATGACTGCACCCGACCCGCAAAGCTCAAACATCGCCTGAAATCATATTGCCAAACGGGCGCCATCCAGACATGACAACACCCCGGAGCGTGTAGATGATGGATCTGCCTCAGCAAACTAGAATGACCTTCGTTAGGGCCGGGAGAGATGGTCAGGAGCCTCGTTACACTTTCCGGGTTAGACAGGTTGTGCGACGATCAATCACCTCGTTTGGCACCTGCCGATATGCAGATTTGCATCCAGTGATTCTACTGAGTCGGCGTTATAGCTCTTGAATGAAGACAGAACCCGAGGACTAAAATGCTGACAAGATGTAAAAATTGCAAATTCCGAACTCTGACTTAGGCCATAGGGACCGGCCTAACTATCTAAAACAAAAGAAGAAACTGGTTTCGATCCGAACTGGGCAAACGCGTTAACCTTTCGTTAACCAAAAACGCCTTGCAACAAAAGACGCTTTCGGCAATCGTCACGGAAAAATGGGCATACGCGCCGATTAACCGTGACGAGAGTTTCCATCGTGAACAAAGCTGTTGCTATATCTCGAAATGAACGCCCTTCGGCAGATGTTACTATTGGTGAACATGCTGAGCAGCTGAGCTCCCAGCTTCAAGCTATGAGCGAAGCGCTGTTTCCCCCGACGTCGCATAAGAGCCTGCGCAAGTTTACGTCGGGGGAAGCAGCGCGCCTAATGAAAATATCTGATTCATTTTTACGAAAGATGACCTTGGCGGGTGAAGGGCCGCAACCCGAACTCGCCAGCAACGGAAGGCGCTTTTACACACTTGGTCAGATTAATGAGATCCGACATATGTTGGCGGGTTCTACCCGCGGTCGCGAAAGCATCGAATTTGTACCTCATCGACGTGGGGCTGAGCACCTGCAAATTATCGCGGTGACTAATTTCAAAGGTGGCTCCGGTAAGACCACGACGTCAGCTCACCTCGCTCAGTATCTTGCTCTGCAGGGCTATAGAGTGCTTGCCGTTGACCTCGATCCGCAGGCTAGTCTCTCGGCGCTTCTCGGGGTACTCCCAGAAACTGATGTGGGTTCCAACGAAACATTGTATGCGGCTATCCGCTACGACGACTTGAGACGACCACTGAGAGATGTGATCCGCCCCACATATTTCGAGGGCCTCCATTTGGTTCCCGGGAATCTTGAGCTAATGGAGTTTGAGCACACAACTCCAAAAGCACTGACAGATCGTGGTTCCCAAGATGGGCTTTTCTTTACTCGCGTCGCACAGGCTTTTGACGAAGTCGCTGACGATTACGACATCGTTGTCATTGATTGCCCTCCCCAGCTTGGATTCTTGACGCTCAGTGGTTTGTGCGCTGCCACATCTATGGTTATTACAGTGCATCCGCAGATGCTGGATATCGCGTCGATGAGTCAGTTCCTGCTTATGACACGCGATCTCCTCGGCGTAGTAAGGGAGGCCGGGGGGAATCTCCAATATGATTTTATCCGTTACCTGCTAACCAGGTTTGAGCCTCAAGATGCACCGCAAACTAAGGTCGCAGCTCTTTTGCGAAATATGTTTGATGATCATGTCCTGACCAATCCGATGCTGAAATCGGCTGCCGTATCTGACGCCGGCCTTACAAAGCAGACCCTTTATGAGATCGGTCGAGAGAATTTGACCCGGTCGACATACGATCGGGCAATGGAGGCTCTGGACGCGGTAAACGCTGAAATCGAAGGTATGATCAAGACAGCATGGGGACGTGCGTGATGGCTTGCATGGGTGATCGACAAGTGCTGTTGGGAGCTCCCAACAGGTGTCGGCAGTGTCGCTTTTTGTTTTGCCTTCACCAGTCAGATCCAGCGATTCTGTGTCAATGGCGCATGGGAACTCCCCGTTGTCTCCATATCTTATTGGGAGCTCCCAACGGGCCCTCAGCAGCGAAGTCAAAATGCCTTGAAACTAGCCTGCAGAGATCAAAGCCATGAGCCGCAAGGACGCAATCAACTCGCTATTTCTGAAGAAGGCCGCGGTGAGCGAAAAGGCTCCAACGGAAAAGACAGCTGGTCGCGTCCGCACAGGTGCGATTTCCGCGATGGGTTCGTCGTTGCAAGAGATGGCGGAAGGAGCCAAAACCGCTGCCCGGCTGCAAGATCAACTGGCTTTGGGTGAGATTGTCGTCTCCCTAGATCCATCGATGGTCGATGGATCTATGATCGCCGACCGCTTACCTACGGCGGTTGATCCAAAATTCGACCAACTCAAGGCAAGCATCTCGGAGAACGGACAGCAAGTCCCGATTCTCGTTAGACCACATCCAGAAAAGTCTGGTAGATACCAAATTGTATATGGACGTCGGCGGCTTCGGGCTGCCGTTGATTTAGGTCGGGAGGTTTCGGTAATAATTCGGAACCTAACTGATCGGGAACTGGTGGTCGCTCAGGGTCGAGAAAATCTGGACCGCGCGGATCTTTCATTCATTGAGAAGGCACTCTTTGCGCTTCGCCTTGAAGGCGCGGGATTTGATCGCGCAACTATCACCGCTGCTCTGTCGACCGACAAGTCTGACGTAAGTCGCTTTATTGCTGTTGCGCGGTGTATACCAGATAAGCTTGTCACTCAGATTGGCCCGGCTTGGAAAGCTGGTAGATCGCGTTGGGTGGCTCTCGCAGAAAATCTAGGAAAACCCAAAATTATGGACGCTGTTGAAGCGGTGTTGGAGTCCGAACGGTTTAAGGTCGCCGACAGCGATAGTCGTTTCGCTCTCATCTTTGAAGTTGCATCGAAGCGACCTGGCAAACCTCCGAGCAAAGTAAGAACTTGGACGACGCCAATGGGCAAGAAGGCGGCACGGGTACAGCAAGAGTCCGGAAAGACAGCTCTTATTTTTGACGAGAAACTGGTACCTTCTTTCGGAGAGTTCATCGCCGACCAGTTAGATCGGTTATATGATCAATTCCTTGAAACGAATGGAGGAGGACACGCTGACCGAGAGTGAAAAATACATTGGTTCTGGGCCCCGTTCAGATAAGATTGGAAAGCACTAACCGCAAAAGAAAAAGGCCCCCGAAACGAATTCCGGAAGCCCTTCTCTGTAGTGTCGCAACTAAGAGATTCGCATTTCCGAGAATCACCGTCAAGAGCTTTCTGAAGTTCAGTGCCGTTTTGGCGAGCAGATTTCTTTTGCCTAGCAATAGGTGAAGAACAATGCAGACACATACCCCAACGACGCCCTTCGGGCGGCGAACAATGACGCTTGGCATGATGGCAAGTCAGGCAATTGCAAAAGCGGTGCCGGAAGGTACCCATGTACAGAAATGGAAAGTGTTCCACTCGATCCGCGAGGCGCGGGAATTGCTCGGCGCCACTGATCGCTCGCTTTCCATTCTCAATGCCCTGCTCTCTTTCCATCCGGAAACAGAGCTTTCGGGCGGCGGAGAATTGATCGTATGGCCTTCGAATGAGCAACTGATGGCTCGAGCCAATGGTATGCCGGCGACAACGCTGCGGCGTCATCTGGCCGTCCTGGTGGACTGTGGGCTGATTATCCGGAGAGACAGTCCAAATGGCAAGCGATTCGCCCGCAAGGGCAGGGGCGGTCAAGTCGAGCAGGCCTACGGTTTTGACCTTTCTCCGATCGTTGCGCGGGCTGAGGAGTTCTGCGAGTTGGCAGAGACCATCAGGGCCGAGAAGAATGCCTTTCGGGTCGCCAAGGAGCGGCTCACGCTGCTGCGCCGCGATGTCGTCAAACTCATTGAGGCAGCCATTTCGGAAAATGTGCCCGGGAACTGGGGCAAAATACATCAGACCTATCAAGCCATCATGAGCCGCCTGCCCCGTTCGGCGCCAAGGCAGCTCATCGATGACTTATGCTCTGATCTTCATGGCCTCTACTCGGAGATCCGTGAGGTGTTGGAATCATTTGCAGAAACACAGAATCCGGACGCCAATGAGTCCCATTCTGGACGCCACATACAGAATTCAAAACCAGACTCTAATTTTGAATCTGAACATGGCTCTCGAAATAAAAAAGAAGCAGGCGGCAACGCCACGGAACCCGACAATGTCCGGAGTATGCCGAAACGGGAGTTGCCATTGGGAATTGTGCTGGACGCCTGCCCGAACCTGGGGGAACTGGCGCAAGGCGGCGGTATCCGACACTGGCGGGACTTTCTGGCCGCGGCGGAACTGGCGCGGCCGATGCTGGCGATCAGTCCCAGCGCATGGCGAGAAGCCTGTGAAGTCATGGGCGAGCAGCACGCGGCGATCGCACTGGCGGCGATCTACCAGCGAACTGATCAGATCAGCAGCGCCGGAGGCTATCTGCGCAGCCTGACCGACAAGGCGAGGGAGGGCAAATTCTCGACCTGGCCGATGGTCATGGCTCTGTTGCGCGCCAAACTCGACGCTCAAAAATCCTCGGGCAAAGTTCCCGGGAGGCCTTTCGATGACGGAGAGGGCAACGGTACTGGCCTCACGGTCTCGGACTCCCTGTTCAAAAGTCTGCAGAGACCGAGGTTCAGATGATGGGCGAATATGCGAAACTCGGCCATCGCCACGCGAACCTCGACGCACACCTTCAGGACGGCCTTCGTCTCAACAGCCTCGCGCCGGGCAGGGGAGGGGATGCCGTTTTCGGGGAGATCGGCGCAAAACGTCATGTCGGTCGACATATGGTGAGTGTGCTACAGGCCGGTTGTTCGGAAGCAGAGGCCATCCGGTGCGATCTTCTGCTTGCGTCTCCAGAGCAAACGTCACTGTTGCCTTGAGGAGAAATGTCGACTATATATCCCAAAGTATCTATATCATTCAGGATCTGAAATGACGGAATGGAAGGTCGAGTTTCATCACCGCTTCAAAGGCGAGATTGCAGACCTTCCAGCCGATGTTCGGGTCGAATTGCTCGCGCATCTGGTGCTGCTTCGCGAGAAGGGTTTCCGGTTGGGACGACCTGAAGTTGACACACTCGAAGGCTCCAAACACGCAAACATGAAGGAACTGCGCGTCAAGGTGTTGAAGGTGCAATGGCGTTTTGCCTTTGCCTTCGATCCGGAGCGAAAGGCTGTGGTTCTGTGTGGTGGTGCGAAGAGCGGTGTAAGCCAGAAACTTTTCTACAAACGCCTGATCGATCTGGCGGACAAACGGTATGACGCGCATTTGAGAGAGATGGAGAAGAAGCATGGATGATCTGGATAGGCTGATGCAGACGCTTCCTGATGATGAACGGCGCGCTGTTGCAGAGCGTACCGGCCAGCTCGTTACGGCGCATAATCTGCGGGAACTGCGGGCACTCGCCGGACGGACGCAGGGAGACGTGTCTGCCGGGACTGGTATCAAGCAGACCAACGTCTCGAGACTGGAGAAGCGGGCCGACATGAAACTATCGACGCTTCGCGATTACGTTGAATCGCTCGGCGGTACATTGAAGATCGTCGCGGATGTTGCGGGCAAGAAAGTCGATCTTTCCAGCATTGCGGAGCGCTCCCGTCACGGTTCCAAGCTCTGAGACGGCGCGCCGGCAGGGGAGGGGACTATAGCCCTGCCGCCTTGGTCAAATTTACGCGGAACCGATCACGTCGTCTCTGGTATTTCCGGGTCATTTCCGCGGAGGCGTGACCGAGGTGTTTTTGCACATAGCGCTCATCGACCTCGGCCGAAGAGGCGAGCCCGGCGCGCAGCGAGTGCCCGGCAAACAGGTGCTCGCGTTGGCTTTCTGACAGGTTACCGCGCACGCCGGCAGCAAGGGCAGCCTTCTTGACCAAGCGCGCAACCTCCTGGTCGTGCAGACGATTCGGCCCGACATCCTTGCCTTTGCTTGTCACGCGGCGGAAGAGGGGGCCTTTGGCAAGTTTCGCGAACTTGATCCAGGTCTCAACTGCGATAACCGGGCAGGTGGCGTCGGAAGAACCGCGCCCCACCTCGACCTCGCGCCACCCCGTTTTGCCACGCAGGGTGATCAGCAGGCCCTTTTCAAGGATTTCGATCCAGCCGCGTCCGTCCTCCGTCTGGTCGCGTGCAAGGTCAAGTCCGGTGATTTCCGAACGGCGCAAACCACCGGCGAAGCCGATGAGCAGCATCGCGCGGTCGCGCATACCGCGCAGCGTACCGCGATCGACTGTTTCCAGCATGGCAATCAGGTCTTCGGGCAGCAACGCTTCTTTTTGCCGGGGAGGGGCTGCATGTTTATTGCGGATGCCGGCCATGACTGTAGCGATAGCCCGATCCCTGCGGTCGAGCGTCATGCCGCGCTGGACAGCGTTCCAACCGATGGCTGAAAGACGCCGCTCGATGGTCGAGACGGAGTTTGGCTTCACGCCGCGCTCGGCCGCCCCGGACGCACAGGCGGTGATGTAAAGGCCAACGACTTGGGGGTCCGGGGGGAGTGGGGTCAGGTTTTGGCGCCGGCACCAGGCGGAGAAATGCTTCCAGTCGCTAGCGTAGGCCCGTCTCGTGTTGGCGGAACTTGCGGCCTCGACGTAGCCACGGGCTCGATCGGTAAGGTCCTGCAGATGGGCCGGGAAGGGGGAGGGCTCTGGTGCAGAAGCTTCCTGCGCGGAAACATTACGGGAAACCGCCGTGCTGTCAGACGGCGCTGAGCTGTCCTGAACATCATTGTCGGCAAGCCGAGGTTTTTGAGATTGCGTTTCATTTGATTTCAATGACTTGCCCGTGTCGTAAAAGTGAGACCGATTCAGAGTAAATGAGACTGGAGGTGTTTTTGAGTCAGAATTTCTGAGACCAGTTTGCAGCTGAACGACGGGTTGGTCATGTCTGATTCTATGGCGCATGAGTTAGACTGGCAAGAGGCGCAGCGGCGCGCCGAAGTCCTGTCGAAACTGCCGGATAGACCGTGCGATGCGGAGGTCCGTTCAGCGATGAACACGCTCGCAATTAGCCGGGCCACCTTGTTTCGGTGGCTGAAACGGTTCCGGCAAGACGAGCGGACCAGCACTTTGCTACCGGGCCGGCGTGGCCCCAGTGCTGGCATGCAGCCGTTTGCCCCAGCCGTGCTTGCCATTGTCGAGCAGCACTTTCAAAAGCTTTTTGCAACGCGGCGGAAGCCCACCTTGACCCGCTTCCAACGGGAGGTGGCCGCGGACTGCCGGATGGCCGGGGTGCAGCCACCGTCCATTAGGCGTCTCAGTCGGTGGCTTCAGACAAAGAACCAGGCCGACCTGATGCGGCGGCGAGAGGGTGCTGACAAATCCGAACGGCTATTCCTCGCGACGCCGGGCGGCCTGGAAGCGAAATCCCCGCTCGACATCGTCCAGATCGATCACACGAAGGTGGATGTCACGGTGGTCGATCCGGTGACGCGCCTGCCGATCGGCCGGCCGACACTAACCTTGGCCATCGATGTCAGTACCCGCATGGCGATGGGCTTCTACCTGTCGCTGGAAGCGCCGTCGCTGACGGCCGTGGCGCTATGTTTGACCCACGCGGTGATCGACAAGACGGCTTGGTTGGCCTCGCGCGGTATTGCCGGCGACTGGCCTGCACACGGGATACCGAGAACAATCCATGTTGATAATGGCGCGGAATTCCATGCCCGCGCCTTTGAGCGCGCCTGCGGCGAGCACCGCATCGACCTTACCTACCGCCCGCCCGGCACGCCACGTTTCGGCGGTCATATTGAAAGGCTGATCGGCACGATGATGGGTGCTGTACACCTCATTCCCGGCTCGCATTTCTCGAACATTCGCGAGCGCGGTGACCTCGATCCGGAAGCCGAGGCGGTGATGACATTGCAGGAACTGGAAACCTATTTGGCCCACGAGATTGTCGGTTCCTATCATGCTCGCATTCACAAAGCCCTCGCTTTGCCGCCAGTGGCGGACTGGAACGCTCGGGTGGGGGATATCGCGGTGCGCAGACCGTCCGACCCGCGGCAGTTCCTGATCGATTTTCTACCGTCCGAGACGCGCACCTTGCAGCGTGACGGGTTGCATCTGTTTCACATCCGTTACTGGTCAGACGAACTGCGCTGGCTGATGGGACCCGATCGAGCGGGTTTGACGGTCAAATATGATCCGCGTGATCTGTCTTGCGTGTTCGTCGCGGCAGGGGAGGGGTATCTGGAGGCGCGCCCGGCTGATCGGACCCGACCCGCGATCGCACTTTGGGAGCATAGGGCTGCGGTCCGTGCTCTGCGCGAACAAGGGCGCCGTGCGGTGGACGAAGGCCTCATTTTCTCAACCATTCTTGCCCAGCGGGCGCTGATCGACGAGGCGACACGAACGACCAAAGCAATGCGAAGAGATGCTGCCCGACGCGCGCATCTCACGCCGACAAAGATGATCGATCTGACCGCGGAAGAGGGACCTGTCGGCGACGACGAACCATTACAATTGCCGTACTTCGCGGTGGAGGAATGGGATGACTGATGATTTTTCGCATCTCTTTCCGCCCAGTCGGCTCGTTGCTGCGCTTGGCGCCCAAGAACGTATCCGCAGGATCCGCGCCGACCGCTGGATCAACTATCCCCGCGCCGAGCAGGCTCTCGCGAAACTCGAGGAGTTGCTCCTCTTCCCGCAACGCGCCCGCATGCCCAACCTCCTTGTCGTTGGAGCCAGCGGCATGGGAAAGACGATGATCGTTGAAAAGTTCGCGCGCGATCATCCTTCACACTTTGACACAGTAACGGGACGGATGCAGATGCCGGTAATCGTCGTCCAGATGGTGCCGGGACCCGACGAAGCGCGGTTCTACAAGCGGCTGCTGGCGACGATCGGAGCGCCCGAGCCGCCTCGGGCAACACTGTCGGTGCTCGAGAGCCTGACTTTACGGCTGCTTTTGGAAATCCGTCCAGGACTGCTGATCATCGATGAGGTCCACAGCCTGCAGGCAGGCACGGTGCGGGAGCAGACCCGTTTTTTGAACATGCTGCGCTTTCTCGGTAACGAACTCAGGGTTCCACTCGTCTGCGTCGGCACACAACAGGCGCGCAATGCGCTTCGCACCGACGATCAACTTGTGCGCCGCTTTGAAGCCTTCGCATTGCCGCCGTGGCAGAATGATCAGGATTTCGCCGGTCTGGTCGGAAGCCTGCAACGCACTTTACCCCTGCGGCGACCGACAGAGATCGCGGATGTGATGCTAAAGCGCCTGATCGAGGTCACCGGCGGCATAACGGCCGCTGTGTTCTCATTGATGGGCAGGCTTGCCGTCGCCGCGATCGAAAGTGGCGAGGAACGGATTACGTTCAGCGCCGTGGCTGACAAGCGCAACCTCCTGGCGCTTTTGGGAGAGCCTGTGTGATGTGCGCGCCGTCATTAACGCAGCTCCCTGTTGTGCCGAGACCTGCGCGGGACGAGCGATTGTCTTCCTGGCTCAATCGGCTGGCGCAGTTCTACGCTATGCCGATCAACGTGTTTTTGGCGGACTGTGGTTTGAATCGCAATGGTGCGGCGGCTCTCGAATGGCGGCTCGGGGAAGGGGAGGGGGCTATCCTGGCTTGCCGTACCGGCATGACGGTCGAGGCGCTCCGGACGATGACTTTCGAGAAGATCGCACCGCAAGCTCGGCTGATGATCGCCCCGGGTAATCGATATGTCTGCCCCGGTTGCCCGGCTGGCATTCATCCAAAGCGCCGGGCTTTCCCTTGGAACTTCTGGTGTCGCGAGCACAACCTTCGGCTGGCCGCGAGCGGCGGCAGGAATCTGGAGGAGTGGTTCCCGGAAACGGTACTGGCGCTATTGGATTTCAGCGCGCATGACGGCGCGATGCGCTTGGCAGACTGGGCGCACGGTAGGGACGAGGGGGTGCCCTCGGTCCCGCAACTGTTGGATTTCCTGACCACACGCCACCGCAAATCGTCGCCACCATCACTCGCAGAACAGCCAATCCTGTCTCTGGAAGCCCGCCGGGCCAATCACGATTTCCTCACCCGTCCGATTGCAAGGCAGGCGTTGCTGATCGTCGTGCCGGAATATGACCGGGTGGCCCCTGTCCTTGCAAAGCCAGTGCGTGCCGGCCTGTTATCGCTGGCGCAGGGCTCTTTGTTGCAGAATTTTGCCCTCACTGCGGGCCTTGGACGTATGTCCACTGATCCCGTCGGTTATGCCGCAATGGTCTTGTGGGCGAGTGACGGGGAAGGTGAGCACCGCCTACGGCAAGCTTTACGCGGGTGGCCCCTTGCATTACGTCGGCGCATCTATGGGCGGTTCCAGCGCCTTAACAGGATTGAAGCACAAGCGAGCCACGCCACGGGATGGCGGAGTCTCACCAATTCCGATTCACCCAGTCTCACAATTACGCTCGGGGAATCTCATAATCATGCGCGAGATCGCCGCCCAAGCCCTTGAGTCTCACCAATTCCGTGCGTCCGACAATCATTTTCCGGGTTTTGCTCGATGATTTGGGCCATTCCCTCTATAATGAGTAAAATGACTGATAATGCAATCTTATCCGTCGTAAATACTTGCCGACAGAGTGTGCGGTTTGGTGCATTAGACCTATCGCAAACTGCACGCCTGATATATGCTTCGCCGCATGGATTCGCTTGCATCTGCACCTTCACTACCGGCCGCCTGGCCGCACCGCCTCCCGTCCTGGGCCTTGCTGCGTCGCCGGGAAATGGGCCAGCACGGCGAGGTCGATGCTGCCTTTTCTGCCGGCATCGCTTTGAAATCGCTTGATGATCTCGTGCGTTCTGAATCCGCCTGGGCCGGCTGCTGGCGCGCCCGGCAGGCGCTGAAATGTGCCGCGGCCGCCGTCCGGCTGATGGGCCGCAACGAGGACGAACACGCATTGCGTGATGCGCTTTTGCTCACTGCCGCTGGAGACGATCCGGGGCCGGCCGGCAAGGTGGTTTTGGCCTTCAAAAGGGTTTCGGCACGAAAACCCGGCTTTTCCTCGAAGCACGTTGGCGAACTTGCTGATCTTTTGGGTCTCGCCTGGGACGAGCCGCTCATAGCTGCTGTCAGTCATGCGGCCGATGACGCACTTCAATCCGGCCGGCCGGCGCCCGTTGCCGCAGCCGAGCTGGTGACAGCGATCTGTGCCTCCCGGCCGGATGCCGAGCCGCTCGCCTGGATGCTTGCCGATAGTGTCATCGCCGCAAAACTCAAATGGCCGTTTCCGGTGCCGCTGCTGATGGGTGAACGGTTTGGGCCGGCCTTCCGCACCCTTGGAGGGAGAGGGCGCGTCCGCCCCGCCGAACCCGCATTCGCGGGGGCGCTTTGTTTGGCTCTGGTTGGTGGCATTGAGAGCGCCATGCGCTCGGCTGGCGAAATCGCCCGGCGATCCGATCAGCTTGTTGCTGTGGCGCCAAAACTGCGCACCAAGGGGGCCGAGCCAGTGATTCAGGCATTGCTCAATGAGGATGCGATGGCGGCCTCGGCCCCCGGAACCGATCTGTCCCGCTGGGCGGCAACCCGGCTGTTCGAGCGGCTGGAGAGTTTTGGCGCTGTGCGCGAGTTGTCTGGCCGCACGTCGTTCCGGATTTATGGATTGTGAGCGTGGCCAAATCGACCGCAGCAAAAATATCCCGCGGCAAACGAAAAACGCCCCAGACGAACGGCGCAAGCGAATGCTTGTTTGATCGGGAGCTGGAAGAATTGCCGCAGGAGCTGCGCTGGCGCGAATGGATGCTGCGGGTCGAGGCGGTGATTTTTGCTTCAGCCGAGCCGGTCACCCGCGAGATTTTGGCGCGGGTCGTCGGAAAGGATTGCAGCATTGACCTGCTGATTGATGATCTGCGCGAGGAACTTCGTTCCCGGCCGTATGAGCTGGTTTCGGTCGCCGGCGGCTGGCAGCACCGAAGCCGTTCGGCTTACGCGTCCGCGATCCGCGCCTCTTCTGCGCCGACACGCTCGCCCGCCGCGGTGCTGTCCGAGCACGAGTCCCTGGTGCTGATGTCGATTGCGTATTTCCAGCCGGTGACGAGAAGCGAGCTGTCAAAGATTTTCGGCAAGGAGGTTTCTCGCGATACGATCAGCGCTTTGCGGGGGGCGGGGTTTGTTTCCTCTGGGCCGCGCAGTCCGACGCCGGGGGCGCCCTATACCTATGTAACGACGAAACATTTCCTCTCCGCTTTCGGAATGGAAACGCTTCGAGACCTGCCCGACATGGAGGCGCTGGAGGATGCAGGGTTGCTCAGTCGGCGGATTGAAGGGGATCCTGTCACGCATCCAGTTTCAGAACACCATGAGAGTGACTGAGTTTAAGGCGATGCCTCGTCGACGGACACGATCCACCGGTGGGGGAATTGACTCCAGGACGGTAGCGGGAATGGACGTTCCGGAGAAATAACGATCGCGCTGGTCAAGGCCGCGTTTCCTTGAATTGGTAAAGTGGTCCGCACGGCGCACACAACTGCAAAAACCATTGATGAGTTGATGGGGTCGGTGGCGATGCGGGTCACCTGCTCACCGCCGCCACATTGACGTCATGCAGTTTCCCAAACCAGGTTGGGGATCACTGCAGCGCGGCGGTATTCAATTGAAGGCGGCTTGGTACTGCGTTGCCATCAACGAGACGTGTGATTCGAGAGGCGGCCGGAGTTTGAAGGTTCGGACTTCCCGGGCGAAGTTGAACAGTCGAACCAGCCTCCATTCATGTCGCCGTGCGTCTGCCACTTCCAGTTCGTTTCTCGAAATGTAGAAACACGATGTGCATGAGCCGCCTCCACTTGGCTCCCACGGGAGCTCGCCCTTAACGCCATAACCACTAATCGAATTGTGTGAAGTTGAGTAGGCCTTCTGGGCAGTTTTTGACGATGCGCCCGCGAAATTCAGTTTACAAATCCCGGAAAATATTCTCATAGCAATTGACAGGAGTTTACATTCATACGATATGAGTTGACGTTTAATCACAAAGACTGGCAGAATCACCCTATGGAAGTTGACAAAGACCTACTGATCTCGCTGCTCGAATCTGCAATGTCGGCCGACTACACACGTGTGCGCCGGGTAGGCAATCAGTTGGCCAAGCGCTTCGCCGAAGAGAAGGACCTGGACGCGGCCAAGGCTATTCAAAGCCTGTTGCGCAAACGCGGGATACCTCTGCAGGCGTCTGGTTTTGCCGAAGCACTCCCGCGCGATGCCGGTTCACGGCTTCCGCTGGTAGAGGAAGGCAGTTGGCCAACGACGCCCGTAATGCTGAACGATGATGTGGGGCACGTCGTCACCCAGTTTCTCGAAGACGCAAAGCACATCGCTTTGCTCTCGGAAAAGGGCGTTTCATCGCGCCTTGGGATGCTCCTCTATGGCCCGCCCGGAACTGGCAAAACGCTTCTGGCAGGACACGTTGCAGCGGCGCTCAAACGCCCCCTTTATATCGCGCGACTGGACTCGCTGATTTCGTCCCGACTGGGCGAAACCGCAAAGAACATCAGGGGTGTGTTCGATTTCATTCCGACCAGGAACGCCGTCCTCTTCCTTGATGAGATGGATGCCATCGCCAAGCTGCGCGACGATCGGTACGAGCTCGGCGAACTGAAGCGGGTTGTGAACGCAGTGCTGCAAGGGCTGGATTCACTCGCGGACGATGTTGTGACGATTGGAGCGACCAATCACCCTCACCTGCTCGACCCAGCAATTTGGCGGCGCTTTCCCTACAAGGCCGAACTGGTCTTGCCTCAGGTCAATGTGCGCGAAGATATGTGGACGCAGTTCCTCTTCGAAGGCGACGGCGCGCGAAAGGCCGATGCCGAGTTGCTGGCGCGTATTTCTGACGGACTAAGTGGGGCCGATATCGAAAATGTGTCGCTTGCAGCGCGCAGGCGGACCATTCTTGGCAGCCAAGAACCGCCTATGTCGCAGATTTTGTTGGCTGTCCAAGCGTCTCGGGCGGGAAGCCCAAGGCTGCTCGATAACAGAGAGGTCACTACCGAGGACAAGAGGGCTTTGACTGAGCTCCTGAACAACAAGGGCAACATCAGCCAATCTGAGATCTCGCGTATCGTGGGAGTCAGCCGCCAGATGGTGCACCGCTATTTGAAGGAGACGCCAAATGGCTGACGAACCCGGACGCCGGCCGCTCTTAAATCCGGTCCTGCGCTTCACAAAAAACCCGCGCCCTGAAGGGATCACTGGCGGCGGCAAGAACGCAGGCGGAATCAAGACCGACCGGCTCGACACGCAGCGTGCCATACTTTCCGACCAGTTCAAAACCTTGGCGGAGACCGCGAACGACCATCCGAAATTCGGCGATCGTCTGGTGGTTTACGCCTCCATGTTTGACGATTCCCTCGCCGCAACATGGACACCAGGCGATCTTTTCAATGAAGACAGGGGTGCCCGTCTCATTGCGCCGTTCAGATCCGGATATCTCGTTGAAATCGAAAGAAGACAGCTTCGCTACTATTCGGCACTGTCTATAAGCGCAGATACCGCCCGGGATAAGGTGGATATTTCTCGCGTCAAATCGATCAGGTTCTTCGAGACAGAGGACGCTGCCTCGGGGCGAACGCTGGATGATATGTGGGACGACGCCCCCGAGTTTTCCGGCGGCCGCGCATTCATCGTGTGGCTCATGCCCTTCACGGATAAAGCAGCCGCCGAGGATCTTTTGGTGACATTTGGCGCGCTCCGCGATGGGGTCATAGCTCCCCCGCCACCCTTGCTCGCGGGTGTCACGACATCCGACCGGACCACCTCACCTGCGATGCGGCGCGGATTGCTTGCCGTAAAGTCGGGGGACAGGCTCAATATCGCCATGCGTGAGTTCCGTCAGACCGGGCGCGCTAAAACGACCGTCACCGTTCCGTCCCGCGACGCCTTGGCGGAGTTGGCAGGGTCTGGAGCCGTTTTTCGGCTCGAACCCGTGTCACCGATTACCACGACGTCCCCAGGAGAGGGCAAAGAACCCAATCGCCCGTTGCCACGTGATATGGAGGACCTTCCAACTGTCGGCGTTGTCGATGGCGGTTTGACTGCATCGTCGTATCAAGAGGCCCAGGCTTGGAAGGCGCCGGTTTATGTCAAAGACAGCCAAGCTGACACAAAGCATGGCAATTTGGTTTCGTCGCTTGTTATTCAGGGGCATGATTGGAACAATAACCTCTCGCTGCCCGCGCTGTATTGCCAGGTCGGAACGGTGCAGGCGGTACCGAAGCCAGGATCCGGTAGCGTCGATCCCCTCGATTTTATCGCCTATCTCGATGCGGTGATGGGAGCCAACCCTGAGACCAAGGTGTGGAATTTCTCCCTCAACCAAAAGCACCCCTGCGACATGGACAATGTCAGCCTTCTAGGGCACGAAATCGCTGTCCTGGCGCGCAAACACGCCATTCTTCCGATCATATCGGTTGGCAATAAACCCGGGGACCGGCTGCAGCCCCCGGCTGACTGCGAAGCTGCGATAACAATTGGGGGTCGCCAGCACACAAGCGACGGCTCTCATGGTGAGATTTGCCCTGTCAGCCTGCCAGGTCCAGGCCCGTGCTGCATGCTCAAGCCAGAACTTTCGCATTTCTCGCATGTTCGGGCGCTAGGCGGCGTGCTGATAAAAGGATCGAGCTTCTCCACAGCGCTCACATCTCCCCTCGCCGCCCACACCATGGCCCGGCTGAGAGATCCCTCGCCTGATTTGGTGAAAGCATTGATGCTTCACAACATACAGGGCGACGGATTTGACCCGGCTTTCGGATTTGGTTCTCCCGTACCCTCAGCGCTGCCATGGGAATGCAAGCCGGGGGTGGTGACACTTCAATGGACGGCATCACTTCGTCCGGGCGCCGCTTACTACTGGGAGCTTCCCATCCCGGCTGCGCTCCGGGCAAGTGGCAAGCTAAAAGGTCACGGGGCACTGACTGCGATCGTCAATCCCCATCCACTCGTTACGGATATCGCAGGCCCGAACTATTTTAGCGTCAGGCTGGCGACGGCACTCCAGTTCACGAGAAGCGGAAAGTCGCACAACCTCCTGGGTTCGCTCGATACAGATAAGATTGCTGAACAGGAAGCACGTGCCGTGGACCACAAGTGGAGCCCGATACGGCACCACAAGAAGGAGTTTCACGGGAAGGGTTTCGAAGGCGACAACTTGCGTGTCTATGCCAGGATCTACGCACGAGATCTCTATCTCTACGATTACAAGAGTTTGGACGAAGTCCCCCCGATGGATGTGGTGTTTGTCCTATCGCTGGGGACCGGCGACGAGGACGACGATGTGTATCACCAGATGCGCGATCAGCTTGGTGCTTTCGTTGAGAATGCAACAATCGAAATCGATATCGATATCGAAAATGAAGGAGAATAGAGCATGACCAAAGAAACGGGTCTTCCTCACTTTGTGTGGAGCGGTGGTAGCATTCGTGCCCTCATCAGTTCAGGACCTGCCCGACCATACATTGCGCGCTTGAGGGTCTTGAGGCGGTTGATCTGGGCTTCGGCCTGTCCATTGCTCCACGGCAGCTCGATGGCATTATTTACGGCATTGATGTCTCTGCGCAGGACGCGAGCGAACCGCATGATCGGAATGAGTTCGGAGTCGATCGCATCGTCGATCCACGCATCCAGTGGTGCGGATTTCTTGCCGCGAAGAATGCCGTTGAAGCGCATCGCCAGGCGTCGCATCTCGGCGAACGCATCAGATCCCTGCTTCAGGGCATCGACCTTCTTTGCCTGTCGCTCTGTCAGCAGGCCTCGAGGCTTGATGCACAGCGCGGTGGCAACCACTGGCGAGATTGCATGACCGGTTTCCGGATCTCGAACCGGCTCCGACTTCAACGCGGTGGGCGGCACTTCATCGGCCTGCCCCCTTTCGGCCCGCCGCCAAGCTCCCAGCAGGCGCTCCAGATTTGCGAAGCTGCCGGTGTAGCCGCGCTGCTTGACGTCATGAAACAGGTGCCGGCCGCAGCGATTCCCATCCTTCCAGCATTGGGCGAGGAAGGTTTCAAAATACCATGGTGATGTGGGTTTCAACGCTGCTCGCCGCCGGTCTGGCGGAGCCTCGAACTTGAGCCACTTTGCTACACTGCGACGTTCGTACCCGGTCTGTCTGGCGATCTCGCTGTAGGATAGCCCTTGCTGGCGCAAAGCGTGAAGGATGGCAAATATTTTCTGGCGGGATTGCCTATGCGCAAGACGGGCGCGACGGCGATGTGTGGCAGCGTCAACAATCGAACCCGTCCAGCTTACGCGCCCGCGATCCGGGCCTCGGTGGCGCCGACGCGCTCGGCCGCTGCGGTTCTGTCCGAGCACGAGTCCATGGTGATGATGGCGATTGGTTATTTCCAGCCGGTGACGAGGAGTGAGCTCGGTAAGATTTTTGGCAAGGAGGTTTCCCGCGATACGATCAGCGCATTGCGCGGCGCGGGGTTTGTTTCGTCGGGACCGCGCAGTCCGACGCCGGGGGCGCCGTACACCTATGTGACAACCAGGCATTTTCTGTCGGCCTTCGGCATGGAGACGCTGCGCGACCTGCCCGACATGGAAGCGCTTGAGGATGCAGGGTTGCTCAGCCGACATGCGGTAAACACGGAAACGCTTTCGGTCGAACCGGACGATGACGAGTTGGTGGAATAGCCAAAATATCTGCTGATGCAGGAAGGCAATCCAGACCGCCGAATCGATCCACGCGCCAAAAGCGAATGGCGCAGGAGTCTAAAACGTGCTAGAGTGTACACAATTCAACACGAGGTTTGTTCGATGACCACCAGTACTACCATGACGATTCGGGTTCGGCCCGATGTAAAAGAAAAGCTCGACCGGATCGCGGCTGACACGCAGCGCAGCAAGTCATTCCTCGCCGGCGAGGCCGTCGCGGCCTATGTTGAGCGTGAGCTTGAAATCATCGATGGCATCAAACGCGGCATGGCCGACGCGGCGGCTGGCCGCGTCGTATCCCACGACGATGCCATGGCCGAGATCTATGCCGTCATCGACGCGGCCGAAGCGAAGCGAGCAGGCAAAGCGTGAGACGGCCAGTTACTTGGTCCCGCGAGGCGCTGGACGACATCAAGGAACAGGTCGCTTTTATCGCGCAGGATAATCCGGCCGCCGCGAGACAGGTTGCGGATCGCATCCGAGACGTGGGCAAGGCCCTTGGCGACATGGTGACGGGCCGCCCAGGTAGGGTAACAGGCACCTATGAAAAATCCCTCGCCCGGTTGCCCTATATCATCGCATATGAGGTGCGCCCGATCGTTGGCGGTGAAAGTGTCGTGATCGTGCGTGTCATCCACACGGCTCGGGACTGGCAAGCCGAGAGCTGGCCGCAAGAGCATTAAGGACGGATTCACGTTCTCAGCTTATGGGTGGGCATTGTGTTTCTAAGGCCGGGGCGGTCTACAGCACCGCTGGCGGTACGACCAAGATCATCGTCGATCACATCCTGACGCCCAGGCGCTATAAATCCGGCGGGCATCGTAAACTTAACGGCAACGAGGGCAGACAATGCCACCGGCCTATTTCGCCGATCATGCTCGGGCGATTTTCGCCCACAGGTTCATCGCCGCTGAACGCAATTCGCGATAATGCTTGGAAGGGATGTCGTGGCGCGGGATGTGGAATAGGTTGGCGATTGGGTCATGGATGGAGACAAAACGTTGTAGATGTCGCTGTGACTTGAAGCGTTTCATGATCCGCTCTCGTCGCCGGACTGGCTGGTGAGAATTCTCCGCCCGATTATTCAACCCTTTGTGGGAACGATGCTCGACACCCGGCATGATCTCTCGCTTTGCTGCGCCGTAGGATCGCAGCTTGTCTGTGATCATCACTCGCGGCGATCGTCCCTGGCCCTTCAAGAGCTTGCGCATCAGGCGCTTGGCGGCCTTGGCATTTCGGCAGCTTTGAACGAGAACCTCCAAGACGAAACCGTCCTGATCGACTGCGCGCCACAGCCAATGCTTCTTGCCACGGATTCAAACAACGGCTTCATCCAGATGCCACTTGTCCCCAAGCCGACCGGATGATCGACGCCGGATGTCGTTGGCAAAGGTGCGGCCGAATTTCTCCGCCCACAGCCGGACGGTTTGGTGCGAGACAATGATCCCGCGGGCAGCCAGCAAGTCCTCGACCATTCGCAGGCTGAGAGGGAACCGGAAATAGAGCCACACGGCGTGGGCAATGACTTCAGGGGGGAAGCGATGGCGGCGATATAGTGGATCACGGTCTGTCATAGCCCGACATTCGCACATCAAGTGCCACATTCCGTTAAGTTGACGATGCCGCTGGATCTTCATGGCGATGTGGAACCAGTCGATGATGTGGGTTGTCGGCTTCGGCATGGCTCGGGGCACCCGCTTGAGAATTTCTGCGCCGTCCGAAATCACCGTCACATCGCCAAAGCCGCGATATCCGACTCCTTCGAGCGCGTGGAGGGCGCGATCGCGAATTGCTTGCTGGGCGGTGCTACCGGTGACGAAATAGCGGCCACCTAGTTCGCCTCGTCCTCCGCGGCCGCATCGGGCAACGACGAGCTCGAAGTTTCGAGCTGCGTTGGGCTCGGCGCTGCGAACATGAGCGGTATCGATGCTGATGACGAATTCCTTGCGGCGATCGCCGGGAAGCTGCATCGCAAGCTGGCGACGGTCATCCGCTTGAGCTCTCGCCTTCCATGTTTCCCGCATAATCTGGTCGTCGAGACGTTCGCCGATCCTGATGGTCCGCTTGCGTACGGTCGTATATGTCTCGGTAGGTTCAACGGGCAGAAAATCAGCCAGCACCTTCGCCGCCTGCCTGTAAGGCATCATGCTCCCCAGCCGCGCCGTCAGTTCCATCAGCTCAGGCGTCGCTCGATCGGGGCAGATTTCCTTCAGCGGCGCGAAAGTGCCGTCCATGCCAGGACAGCAATCCCGGCACAGCATCCAGCGGGGGTTGCGAACCTCCGCGGTGCCGAAGACGGTTCGGATCTGGCGCGCCGTGTAGTCCTTGACCGGCCGGAACGTGTGGTAGTCCGGGCAGACCCGACGGAAGAGGGAGTAGGTCTCCGCCTCATGGGCTACGACTGCGCTTTGCAGCGCCGTCATAATCGTCTTGCCGTCCTCAATCGACAGGCCAATGTCGCCGTCAAACAGACGTTCCCAACTCTTGTCGATACGAACCGCCTTCCGGCAAACGTCGCCGAACTCGTTCTTCCCCTCGATCGTGATCGTCCATTCCACCGCCATCGCTGCCTCTCCGAACAAAGCGATGCTGATGGACTGCACTGACCTAACAACCGGTATCCGACCCCAGAGAAATTACCGGTCTCAAACAAAACCCCGCCAAGAATGACGGGGTTTGCCGGCAGTGTGGCCCGACGAACAGTCGTCGGATTGGCTTTGGTGCCATGGGAACCAGATTATCTGGGTTCCGTTCGGGAGCGCGGAAGCCTAGTTGGCGCGGGCGTATGTCGTCGCGTCGATCTTGCTCCAGATCTCGCGCTTCATCAGTTCGGCGAAGGCGGCCTCATCGGTCTTGATGTCCTTGGTGAGTTCCGTCCATTTCTTTGCAAGCTCCATGAATCTCTGGATCTTGCCCTCGGCATCTTGGACGCCGTAGGTGGATTCCATCGCCTTGGCCGCCGAAATCGCGTCATTGGTGGCGAAATCGCGGGTGGCCGCGAGCAATTCGTCATCCGGTTGGACGAAGGTCACGCCCTTGGCGATGGCCGCCTCCTTGGCTGCGCGGTTTGCTATTTCGTACTGCACCGCGACGTGGGCGTTGCCGCGGGCCGTCAGGTCAAGGATGCCAGCCCTCTGTTCGTCGGTGAGGCCGTTCCAGACGTCGCGGTTCATCGAATAGACCGAGACAGCGTTGAAGGTGCCAAGTGGAAGCTCTGTCACGTATTTGGCCACTTCGGAGAGGTTGAGGTTGATGAGTTCGGTCGTGGGATGCAGGTTGGCGTTGATGACGCCCTGGCTCAAGCCCTCATAGACTTCCGTGGCCGACAGCGTGGACGGGGAGGCGCCGAAATGCTCGGCCCAGCGGGTGTAGACGCCGGCGCCGCTGCGGATCTTCAAGCCCTTGAGATCAGCCAGGGTCGTCACCGGAGTGGTCGAAAACAGGCGGTACACCGGAGAGGCCGTGGTTCCGAGATAGACCTGGTTGAAGCGCTCGAACTCCGCCAAGCACGGTTCGCAGTTGAAAATATACTCGGAGACGGCGCCCGACATCGTGATGCCGTCCTCGCCGAGCATGCCGAGTTCGCCGACGATGTTGGATTCGCGGAACTCCGCCGGAAAATAGGCGATCACCGCGAGACCGACATCGGCCACGCCATCGCGGATCCCGGGCACGGTCTCGCGGAAGTTGAGCAGCGTCCCGTAATACTCTTCTGCCTTCATCGTGTTGTTGGTGGCAGCGGGAAGTTCCTTGGCGAAATAGGTGTATGCGGTCACCCAGGTATGCGACGGCGGCAGGCCGACATTGATGCGAAGCACCTTCTGGTCTTCGGCTCGAGCGGCCTGTGTGGCGACGAGCGCCCCGAGCGTCAGCGCGGCGACACTGCTGGCTATGCAGAATTTTCGAAGCATGGCGATTCTCCTCCTGTCGGCATTGATCCAGACATCAGCGGCGCGCCTCTGAAGCCGGCCTCCACGGAAACCCGCCGCCGACTGCGCGGATGTCCAGATGACGAACTATCCGATGAATCCGGATACCTTGCAAGCGTTTGTTTGAATTTTGTGAGCCCGTTTTACGGTCCGTTGCGCGACACTCCCAAGTCCCGCCGGGAAGTGCCCATCCATATGATATTGAAAGATAAATATATCCTTCCGGCTGCACCTGAACCGATGACTCCGCTGTGCCAAAACCTTCGGTGCCTGTCTTTCAACAGGCTTCGCGGGCCATGGGTCGGGCGCGTGCCGGGGGTTCAGTTTGGCATCAGGGAGGGCAGGTAGGTGATGATTTCAGGGGCCGCGATGATCAATGCCACCACCGCCAGGTCGGCGACAATAAACCAGATAACGCCACGGAAAATCGTGCCGAGCGAGGCGAGATTGCCCACCGCGCTCTTGATGACAAAGACGTTGATGCCGATGGGGGGCGTGATCATCCCCACCTCCAGGAGCTTGACGAGGAATATGCCGAACCAGATGAGGTCGATATTGGCCTTGTCGAGGATCGGCAGCAGCACCGGCAAGGTGAGAAGCATGGCGCCCAGCGGTTCGAGGAACATGCCCAGCAGAAGGTAGAGCAGGGTAATGCCCACGAGCAACGCCACGCCGCTGAGTTCGAGGCTGATGATCGTGCTTGCGATGAGTTCGCTGGTGCCTGTAAGCGCCAGGAAGCGGGTGAGCAGATTGGCGCCGACCGAAATGATGAACAGAGTACCGGTGGTCGAGAGCGTGTCCACAATCGAGCGCCAGGTTGCCTCCTTAGTCAACTGGCCGCGCAGCGCGGAAAACATGAGTGCCAGAAGAGCGCCGACGGCAGCGGCCTCGGTGGCCGTGAACAGGCCCGAGAACATGCCGCCCAGAACGAGCGTAACGAGAATGATGATGGGCCAGGTGTCGAGGAGCTTGGCGATGCGCTCGCGCATCGGCGGCGTCTCGTCGATGCGCGGGGCAAGCATTGGATTGTACATCACCCGGGCGATGATGATGAAGACATAGGACAGCGCGGTGATGATGCCGATGATGGCGCCGCCGACGAAAAGCTGGTTGATCGGAACCTGAACGAAGATGCCGTAGAGGATGAGAAGGATCGACGGCGGGATGAGTGCGCCAAGCGTGCCGGCGGCGGCAATCGAGCCTGTGGCCAGGGCAGGGTCGTATCGGTTTGCAATCATCTGCGGCACGGCGATGCGTCCCATCGCCGCCGCGCATGCGATCGAGGAGCCGGTGACCGAAGCAAAGCCCGCCGATGCGAAGACGGAGGTCACGGCGAGGCCGCCGGGCAGGCGCACCAGCCAGACCCTGCAGGCTTCAAACAGCCCCTTGGTCAATCCGGCATGAAAGCAGATGTAGCCCATGAGGAGAAACATCGGAATGGCGGACAGCGTCCACTTGGCGGCAAAGTCATAGGGAACGGCGGTGAGCAGGCCCCAGGCTGGCCTGAGCCCGACTGTCGCCCAGATGCCGGAGAAGGAGACCGCGATCAGCGAGATGCCGATCGGCATGCGCAGCAGCAGCATGACCACCAGCGCGCCGATCCCGTAAAGACCGATGATTTCGTTCTGCACTTAGACTTCTCCCAGGGGAAGGTCGCCCTTGGGCGCCGCCGGCGCGCCGAAGGCTTCGGCTTCGTCCGTGCCGGTAACGGCGCAGCCGAGCCGCACGGCCAGCACGAGCGCATAGAGGCCAAATCCGACGGGCAGGATGAAATATCCCGGCCAGATCGGGATCGACCGGTTGAGTTCGATGACAAAGGAGCCGTAGCTGTAGGCTTTCATGGCCTCGAGCCAGAGCGCGTAAGCGACGGTGCCGGCGACAATCGCGGAGACCAGCCAGGTCAGCGCCAAGAGCCAAGCCCGCAGCTTTTCGCCAAGCAGCTGGCTCACCACTTCGACGGCGATGTGGCTGTCGGTCCGCTCGGCCACCGCCAGCGGCAGGTAGGCGACGACGAGCATGTAGTAGCTTGTGATAAGGGTGGTCGTACCTGGAACCGCGATTTGGAACAGGTTGCGCAGCGCGACGTCAATGATGATCTGCACCATCATGAGCGTGACAGCCGCAGCGCCGACAAGTGTCGAGAATGTGACGAGGTATCCGACCAGGCGGGCGACGGGCTTCATCACAGTCGCCCGGAGCAATGGCTCGTCAATGCCGGAGAGCCTGGGCGGGAACATTCCGGCATGCCGGCGAGCGGCCGCATGCCGACGGACTTCGGGGTAGAGTGTACCATGATCCCTCCCTGCGCAGGCACATGTCAACCTCCCGTTCGAGTGGCGGAGGTGGCTGGCCCTATCATTATTCTAACGCTTGTTTGATTGGTACTGAAGCCCCCCGAGCTTGTCAACACGGAGAAATTTAACTGCCGCAAATTCTACCAAATATTTGTTTGACTCGCAGTTGCCGGCGCTGGCACACTGCACCCGTTCCGTCACCCAGAGCCCTGTCAAAAGCGATCTCATAGCAATGAAATTTCCCCATTCCAAGCCTCCGAAGCGCGGCGCTTTTCACCCGATTGTGCCCGGCATTCTCTGGGGGCGCCTGCCCACCCCGTATCAGCTCGATCATGTGAATATCTACTTGATCAAGGAAGCGGATGGCTGGGCTATCATCGAAGCCGGTGCGAACACCCAGGCAGGGCGCGATCTCTGGCCCCTGCTTCTCGAAGCGTTGCCGGAGCCGCGCAGGATCACCCGCATCATCGTCACGCACTCGCATCCCGACCATGTCGGCGCAGCGGGCTTCCTCTGCGAACTGACAGGCGCGCCGCTAGTCATGACCAAGCGCGAATATCATCTAGCCATCGAGATGCTGGAGAATGCGGAAGTCGATCGGGGCACCTACCGGACCTTCTTCCAGCGGCACGGGCTGAGCGACGTGACGACAGACATAGTCCTCTCGCTGAGCTATGACTACCGCGTCGGCATGGGGCGACTGCCAACGCATTGCGACTATATTGTCGATGGTGACATCATGACGATCGGCGAGCGCGAGTATGCCGTGATTACAGGCGGCGGCCATTCACCACAGCTCGCCATGCTGTACGACAAGGAGAGAGGTATTTTGATCTGTGGCGACCAGGTGTTGTCACGCATCTCTCCCAATGTAGGCGTGCTCGCGATGCAGCCCGAAGCCGATCCGCTCGCCCAATATCTCGCCTCACTGGAGCGATTGAGGCAGATGGTACCTGCCGGGGTGCTGGTGCTGCCGGGTCACGAACTTCCCTTCTACGGCCTGCACCAGCGTATCGACGAACTGATCGCCCATCATGAAGATCGTTGCCGCGCCATAGTGATGGCTTGTGAAAACGTTGCGCTGACGGCAAATGAACTCGTTCCGCATGTTTTCGGGCGGGCGTTTCGCGAGAGCCAGCTTGGCTTCGCCATGACCGAGACCCTTGCGCATGTCAATCTGCTGCGCGGTCGGCGACGATTGGTTGAGGAAATGGTCGGCGAGTCCTGTGCCTATCGGAGCCAAGCTGGCTGACTCTGGCCGTGACAGATCGAGTGTCAGGAAACCTGGCGGTCACGTCCTTCCCAGAACGGCGCGCGCAGCGTTTTTTTGACGACCTTGCCGCTCGGATTGCGCGGCAATTCGCCCACGAAATGGTATGACCGCGGCACCTTGAAGCCCGCGAGCCGTTCCCTGGCGAAGCCGGTGAGCTGCTCGGGCGTTGAGTCCATCCCCGGACGAAGGACGACGAAGGCGGCGACTTCCTCGCCCCAGGTCTCGTTCGGGATGCCGATCACGGCCACCTCGGCCACGGCCGGATAGTCGCTCAGCACCGCCTCGACCTCGACCGAATAGACATTTTCCGCGCCGGTGACGATCATGTCCTTGATGCGGTCGTGAATGTAGAGATAGCCGTCCTGATCCAGATAGCCCGCGTCGCCGGTGTGGAGCCAGCCGTCGGCGTCGATGGTGCGCGCGGTTTCCGCGGGAAGCTGCCAGTAGCCTTCCATCTGGGCGACGGAGCGGATGGCGACTTCGCCGATTTCGCCGGCCGGAAGCCTGCCGCCGTCCGCATCGAAGATCGCGAGCTCGACGGCCGGGAGCGGCAATCCGGCGGCGCGCAGCCGCGGGGAGTCGAGATCGAGGTGATCCTCCGGCGGCAGCGCCACCACGGTGCCGATCGTCTCGGTCATGCCGTACATCTGGGTGAAGCCGCAGCCGAAGACCTCGACGCATTCGCGCAGCAGCGCCGGCGAGATCGGGCTCGCGCCATAGTTCATGGTTCGGATCGAGGAATAATCGATGCTCCGGGCGCGGGGATGGCGGACCATCATCTGCATCGCCGCCGGCACCACGAACATCTTGGTCACCCGGTCGAGCTCGATGCGGTCGAACACGGCGTCGATCTCGAACTGGCGCTCGATGATCGTGCGGGACCCGTAGAACACGCCCCAGATCCCCCATCCGGTGCCGCCGATATGGGAGATCGGCATGGACAGATAGCTCACATCGTCATCCGACCAGCGGTTCCAGGCGACGTCGGCGCGCGCCATGTTGCCCAGGTGGACGGCGAAGGACCCTTGGGTCAGCATCGCCCCCTTGGGCTTGCCTGTCGTGCCGGAGGTGTAGAGCTGCACCGCCAGGTCGGAGGGCTGCGGCCTGCGCCCGACCGGAGTGTCCGCAGCGCCCGCGAGGAACTCGGCCAGGCCCGGATGCG